>JBILKP010000222.1:0-4667 GCA_044376625.1 Gemmatimonas sp.
GAGCGGTGGATGCCAACCGACGACCGCCCCAGCATCCACGACGAGCGGATCAGCTGGCACCCGGCCGGGGCCGATGAGCCGGTGGTGGTTGAAATGGTGCCGTTCTTTGACGAGGTGCTGGGGGCGGGCTAGCGGGGGGAACCCTTACCGCCCCCGCCGGTAAGCGCAAGCAGGCGAAGGCTGTCCTCCACCGCCAGGATCTTCCCAACGAGTGTCGGCAACACGCCGAGGCGGCTTGGCGGGAAGATCATTGATCGATGTCAGCGTCCCGTGCCCTGATCCAGATCACGGCAAGCGCAACGACGGGATACAGCCCAAGGTGGAGGAGCGCGCTGGTGGTTGGCCAGTCCCGCCCGCTGAGGAGGGCGTTCCATGTTCCGAATGCGCCATCGATTGGCAGCAGGACGGAGCGAATGGTTGCCGCGACGAAATCCGGAACATCTGGTCGGTCGAGGACGAGGCCTTGGGTCAGGCTTGCGAAGAGGAGCAGGAGGGAGAGCTCCAGGTCGAATCCTCGAACAAGGGACGAGACCCCGGCCGCAGCCAGGAAGAGCACGCAGGCCCACAGGAAGCCTCCGACGACGAGCGCTCCGACCTGCGACGCGTCACGCACTACCAGCGCACACGCGGGAATCAGCAGGAACAGGCCGAGGCTGGCGATGGAGAGTCCCATGACCTTGGCGTAGTGGACACCGGGACTGCCTCCCGATTGGAATACGATGACGCGTCGCTCGTGCAGACGGTCACCGGAGATGACACCGCGTGCAAGGCCAACGGCGCACACCGTGCCGAGGAGTGCCAAGGCACCCTGGTTGGCGCTTGGAGGGGAGACGGCGGGAACCACGAGCAGCCACGCCGTCACCATCAAGGAAAGCGCAAGCAGAAACCCAAAGGGGCGATCGATGATGACCGCACTTGCCGCGTATCGCCAGCCTGGCGGCGCACCGTGCGCCAGGCGTCGATGCAGGCTGGCCAGTTCACGCATTCGCGACGCCTCGCCGATAGAGTTCCCGGGCACCGACCCGCATGACCTCGTCGCGGTCGTGCCACCCGGTCAGTCGACCCCCCACGACAACTCCGAGGTGGTCGGCGAGCGATGCCGACTCAAGCAGGTGGTGACTCAGCATGATGACGGTCGCGCCATGCGAGGTGCATGCGCGGAGCACCCCATGCAGTCGTTCCTGAGCTGACGGGTCAAGTCCTGATTCCGGCTCGTCCAAGAGGATCAAGGCGCTGGGACCCATGCAGGCGTAGGCAATGCACGCACCACGCCGCTGGCCCTTCGAAAGACGATGGAGTGGCCGGTCGAGGAACGCACCCAGTCCCAAGGCGTCGCTCAGTGCCGCCCCGTCGAGTGGCGCCCTGCCATCGATTGGCCGCAGGGCGAGGAGCTCGCGCACGGTGCGCTGGCCCAGGACGGAGAGCTCCTCGGTCAGGAAGCCTATACCCCTCGATCGACGGTAGGTGATTGCGTCCTGATCGGCGACCAGGACACGGCCGGCTGTCGGGGCCAGGAAGCCGGCCGCCAGCTTGGCAATGGTGGTCTTTCCCGCGCCGTTCGGTCCCGTCAGCGCCAGTAACTGGCCTCGCGCCAGGCTGAATGAGCAATCGGCGAGGACGCGCCGGTCTCCGTAGTGGTGGCTGACGGCGTCGAAGGTCAGGAAGGGCGCATCAGTCACGGGCACCTCAGTTGCAGCGCCGGGGCGTCATAAAACTCAAGGCGGTACTGGTCGTCGGCAGACGCCACAAGTGCCGCTACTCCAGTCCGCCATTGCCAGAGGTTGCGAATGTGCGAGCCCGCCAGCCTCGTCGCCAGGAAGCGCCCATTGCAGTACAGATCCAGTGCAAAGGCGTTGTCGGCGCTGGTTGCGACCACCGCATGACCACCCGGCACCGGCCAGAACTTCATTAGCGGGGGGTACTGCTCCAACGGCCTGACTTGAGATCGGTAGGGCTCGGGGAGGCTGTTCAGCGCCTTGCGCTGTGTCTTCGCGTCGGCATCGGTCAAGGGGCGTTGCGGAACCCCGTCCAGTGCCATGCTTCCGCTGTCGCGGGAGGTGATCGGTACGACCTCAATGGTGGCGGGCGCCGAGGTGGCGAGCAACAGTTGCTCACCGTCAGTGCTGAGCGAGTTCCACGCCGTGGTGCGGGTGGCCAATTCCGAGAGACGATGCTTGTCGCGGCGCCACAGTGGAACCAATGCGTCTCCGTCGATGCGATCGATCTGCAAGGACGTGATGCGATCCCCCGTCATGGTGTCGGATTCCACGACCTCAGAGAGCACATAGATCGAATTTCGGATTGCCTCCACGGCAAGCGGTCGCCGTGCGATCCCGCCTCCCGGGATTCGCGTCTCGATGGTACCTGTGCTGTGCCGGAGGATGATCGCCTCGCCATCCGCAAGCACCGCAGCGACGCGGTCACCAGCGACGGCAAACGAGACGATGGGAACCTGACCGCTGCCGACCTTGACCCATCGGCGCGGGGGGCGTTCGCCGGACGCGTCCAGTTGCCAGAACACGGCTTGGCGGGACTCCACGATCAGCAGGGTTCCGTTGGAATGCTCCCGCAGCAGGTGAATGTCGAGGGGGGTGTCTGTGTCCTCGAGGAGTGAAACGACCGCGGAGGGCGGTCCGACGGCCGGTTCCTCCGTGTGGTCTGTGGAGGCCGGCACATGCGAGCAGCCCGACGCGAACAGGAAGGCAAGTGTCGCGCAGGACGTGCATTGAACTGCGTGAATGACCGGGCGCATGATTCCTGACGTCTCTAGTTTGGCACGCAGACTATGTTGCGAGGATGATGCAGACGATCAAGAAGGCGAAAGTGGCGCGAGGCCGGTACACAGAATTGCGTCAGCCTCAAACTTGATCGCACAAAACACATCGTTTATCCAGGAACCATCGGTCTGGCAGGCGTAGTTCACTCGCCAAGCGTTCTTGATGCATGCCGCAATCTTTTCAGTCGGCGTAGGTTCCGCGTGCAAGAGCGACGGGTACACCACGGAATACGCAACGAAAAACGCGTACCCGACAATCAACAGCTTACCGTTGCGTTGGAACTTGCGATTCATGTTCCCTCCAGCCAAAGAATTGGTGATTGATTAATTGCAGGTCAGAAACCGCGCCCGGTCACCCACCCTCCGGTGAGAATCTACGATCCGTACTCACGTGTGCAAGAGACCTCCAAGTGACACCGCGCCCGGTACGCTGGAGGTATCAAGTCTTCAGCCGGCCTGCCGCACGGGAATTTCGCGCCCCGGCGACCCCGCCAGCGATGGGGTGGTGCCCCACCCTCAGTCGGTGTTGATGAACCGGTACAGCACCCGGATGAGCCGGTAGGCCTCGGGCATGGAGGCGCGGGAGAACTCCACGGTGGTGGGGTTCACCAGGCGGATCTCCTGGAACGCCGCGGCCACCTCGGGGATGGTGGGGTCGCGCAGCTCCAGCTGCACGGTGTACCGCGGCAGTCGCTCGGCGGGGGCGCGGCGCGCGCCGGCCACGGCGGCCCGGGCGGCCTCCTGGATGTCGCGCCGCGTGTCGGCCAGCGGGCGCAGCTCCACGGCGCGGGAGTTGATGGCGCGCTTTACCACCACCCCGCGCACGTCGGGGACGGTGGCCCGCTGCTCGTCGATGGCCACGTCGTCGCCGGTGACCAGCACCACGGGCACGCCAAACCACCGCGCCAGCAGGGCGTTCATCCCCCCCTCGCCCACCGACAGGCCGTTGATGCGCAGGTCGCGCACCACCCCCGAGCCGGTGTGCGCAAAGACGCCCCGCGGCGACCCGGCCTTGGCGTGGTATCCCACGAACAGCACGGCGTCGTAGGTGGAGTCGAGCCCCTCCATCATGCCGTGGCGCTTGAAGCTGTGGCTGATGAGGCGCACCCGCGGGTCCAGCTCCTCGGGGAGGAGGTTGCGCTGGCTGCCGTGGGAGTCGTTCACCACCACCTCGGTGGCCCCCCCCTCAAAGGCGCCACGAATGGCCGCATTGGCGTCCTCGGCCATCAGCTTGCGCGCCCGCCCGTACTCGGGGCGCCCCGAGGCGGTCTGGTCGTCGCCGTTGATGCCGCTGATCCCCTCCATGTCCACGGAGATGTAGACCTTCTTCCCCTGGGCTAAGAGCGGGGCGGCGGCGGGGAGCGCCAGCAGGGCGACAGCCAGCAGGGCGGGGAGCAGCGGGCGGGGCATGGGGGGCGGGCAAGGGGGGACCGGCGCCACAGGACCCCCGAGTATACGCCGCGGTTGGCCACCGTGCCGGCGGGCGGGGGCGATCCCCCGCCCGTGTCCCCGCCCCCGCCTACGGCACGATGCGCGGGGGCGCCGGCGCCGGGCGGTCCTTCACCAGGTACGGCACCCCCTGCGTCATCCACGCCGGGGCCGGCGCGCCGCGCAGGAAGTGGTCGAAGTACTCGAAGTAGCGCCCCGTGAGGTCGCGCCGGTTGGCCAGCCCGCGCAGCCCGTGCCCCTCGCCGGGGTAGGCCAGCATCACCGCCTCCTTCCCGTTGAAGCGGAGCGCGTTGTAGAAGTTCATCCCCTCGGTGAAGGACACCGTGGGGTCGGCGGTGCCGTGCATGATGAGGAACGGCGCCTTGGCCTGGTGCGCAAAGGGGAGCGCGCTCTCGTTGCGGAACCGCTCGGGGTCGTCCCACGGGGACACCCCCCACCGCCC
>JBILKP010000223.1:0-4663 GCA_044376625.1 Gemmatimonas sp.
TCGGAAGTGCGCGTGTTCATCGCCGACTCCGTCCGGACGCTGATGGCCTCGCCATGGTTCGACGACGCACTCGAAGGTACGTTCCCGGATGCGCAGAGATTGCCGGCGATCCTCGAAAGTGTTCGCGCAAGGCTCGTGCGCCTGACGGACTGACAGCGGATGGAGCGCTACCAGTGATGCTGCGCATTGTTCAGGCCACGTTGCTGCTCGGGCTGTACGCGTTGGCACCCACCTGCGCCAGCTCCCATCGTGAAAGAGGAAACCGCTATGCGCCCTCAGGGACGCAAGGTCCGGATGCCGGTTCCACCCTTCAGCAACACGAGATGCCGTCCACGGGCGCTGACGCTCTCGGCCGGGCCACCGGTGACATCACCGCCGATCTCGATCTCGCCGGCGCCACGGAGCTCGACGTGGACCTCGCCATTGGTGACGTCGGCGATGAACGCCGGAAGAGTCTTCAGGCGCATGGTGTCGGCGACGACCTGAGGACTTTGGGTGCCGATGCCGACCTTCACCGGCCCGCTGCCATAGATGAGGATCTCGCCGACCATGTGTCCGCGATCATCGAACGCGATCCCCCGTGATCCAAGCCTGGTGATGCGGACGGTCGCCCCAGCGGCGGGCGCACCATTCGCGTGCGGCGTTCCGGCTGGCGGCGGCGCGGGTGCGGCGGCCACCAGGACGGTTGCCGCCAAGGCGCCGGCGGCCAGCAACGGCACGGCGCGCCTGGAGGCCAGCGGCGCGGAGCGCAGGGGCGTCATGGGCGGGAACAGGGTAGGGCCGGACCGCGGACGGCCCCGCCCTACCTGGGCCACCCCGCGGCCGGAATGGCCGGCATGATGCGCAGCGCGTTCTGGTAGTACACCTTCTTCAGCACCGCGTCCGGCAGGTCGATGCCGTACAGCTTCCAGAAGGCGTGGTAGTCGCGGTAGTAGTCGAAGTAGTCGTCGCGCGTCTCCAGCACACGCCAGTAGTACGGGTACTCCTCCGGCTGGAAGGAGTCCTTCCCGAAGAGCAGGCGATCCTGGTACTTGATGAAGAAGTCGTGCGCCGCGCGCGGCTGCCGCCCGATGTCATACAGCACCGCGCCCATCTCGGCCAGCACGTTGGGCATCTGGTCGAACATCGTGCCCAGCCGCGCCAGGTCGTTGGCGTGCCACCCCAGATGCGCCGCCACGAAGGTGGTCTTCGGGTGCCGCCGGAACAGCGAGTCGCGCTCGGCCATCAGCTGCTCGAACGACGGATACCGGTCGGCCGGATAGCGCCGCTCTGGGAAGAGCGACAGCTCCAGCCACCGCTCGTTGGTGGTGTCCACCTCGCGGAAGAACTCCTGCGGGTCGGCGGTGTGGATGAACACCGGCAGCCGAAGGCGCGCCGCGGCCTCCCACACCGGGTTGAGCTCGGGGTCGTTGATGCGGAGCCGGCTGCCGTCGGCCTTGCGCGTGGAGAGCCCCAGCCCCTTCCCCACCTCGCCAATCCCCACGGCCCCCGCCTTGGCGTCGGCCTCCAGCTGCGCCACCGCCTTGGCGGCCCATCCGGGGGCCCCCACGCCGGCAAAGCTGATGCCGGTGAGGAAACGCACCCGCTCCTTCATGGTGGCGGACGCCGCCACCAGCGCCACCCCCTTGGTGAGCGCGTCGCCCGAGGTGTTGTTGGCGGCGATCATCAGCCGCACGTTGATGGAGTCCAGCGTGGGCCCGAACCGCTCCAGCGCCTCCGCGCTCCCCAGCTGCGCGTTGGTGGGGTGCCCGTGGAAGTCGATCACCGGGAACTTCGCGCGCCACCGCATGGTCCCCGGCACCTTGAGGGTGCTCTTGGGACGGTAGTCCACGATGCTGGGTGCGGGGGCCTGCGGCGCCTGGCAGAGGCGGGGCCGGATCTCCGTCATCCCCGCCGGGCACGCCTCGCCGGCCTTGATGGGGGTGCCGCTGCGGAACCCGGGCTGGGCGAGGGCGACGGCGGTTGGCGCCCACAGCGCCAAGACGGTAGCCAGGGCGGTAGCCAGAGCGACGGGGAACAGGGGGGACGGGCGGCGGTACGGGACGGGCACGGGCGGCTCCGAAAACGGGGGGCTGCGAACGAGGGACGGCACCCGGGAAATTGCGCGCCGCGGGCGGTGGCGGACAGGGGTGGGAGCGTCCCGTACGCCGGAGGGCGGTTCTTTCCCCCGGTCGTCAGGCAATCGTCCGACCACCCCGCGATGCCGTCCACGCCACCATGCGGGCATCGGCGTGCAGGTGGCCCGCCGTCTTCACCTTCTGGCCGGAGGGTCCGACGATGCTCATGACCATCGCGATCGTTCTCATCGTGCTGTGGCTGCTTGGGATGGTGTCCTCGTACACCATGGGGGGGCTCATTCACGCGCTCCTGGTGATCGCCGTCATCGTGGTGCTCGTGCGCGTCATCCAGGGCCGGCGCGTCACCTGAGCCGGCGGGGGCCGCCGTGCGCGCCCCACCGGCCGCGCCACGCTCAGAACTCTCCCGGCCGTACCACCTGCGTCTCCAAATAGTCAGTCGCAGCTGCACGGTGAGGTAGGCAATGGGGGCGCCGGAAGGCGCGTCCTGCACGCGCAGTGCAAATGCACGCCCGGTGCGGGGCCCGCGAACGATGTCGCGGGCCCCGCACTCGTCCCCCCCGCGAGGGGTCAGCTCCCCTGGCAGGTGGTGGTGCCGATGATCTGGGCGATGTCGGCGGCCAGCTGCTGCTGGGCGGCCCGGAGCCGTTCCCGCGCGGGGGTGACCTGCTCGAGGATGCTGCGGATCTGGGCCTCGATGGCGCTGCTGGCCTGGCCGCTGCCCCGCAGTGCCGTGATGTCCGCCAGCGCCTTGTCGATGGCGGCGAGGTCGGCGGCCATCGCGGTCCGGAATGCCTGCTCCCGCGCGGCCACCTGCTCCGCCTGCGCCGCCGAGAGGGCGCGGGGCGCGGCACACTGGGCCAGCCACTCGCGCTGGGCCGGCGTGAGGACCGCCTCCAGGGCCGTGTTGAGTGCCGCCCGGGCCGCCGCCAGGCGCTGCTCGATGGCCAGCGCCGGGGCCATGATGGCGTTGATGGCCTCGCTGGTGGCGCCGGCGGCGCGGGCGGCCAGCGCCTGCGTCACGATGGCGGCGTAGGCGGCGGAATCGGCGGCCGTTTCCTGGGTGTACTTGGCCTGCAGCGCGGCGATCTGCTCCCGCTGCGCCGCGCTCAGCGCCAGCGACGCGGGGAGGTTTCCGATGCCGATGGAGGGCGTCCCCGCGGCCGATCGCCCGGCGGTGTCGCGCTGGGCGGCCGACCTGGTGCTGGTGATGAGGCTGTCGTTGGCTGCCACCTTCGCGGCCAGCGTCTCCTCCTGCCCGCGCGCGGCCGGCGTGAGCAGGGCGTCCCCCTGGCACGCGGCCAGCAGGACCAGCAGCAGGGCGGGGCGATACGCCCTGGTGGCGCGACGTACGGGTGTCCGGGACAGCGGCATGATTTCCTCGGGTGGTGGATGTCCTCGTGCGTTGACGCGTGGCCGGTGCGGTGTGCCAGGCGGCATCGACTGCCTTGAACACCCCCGAGCGGGCGTCCACCCTGACAGGCGGCCTATTCCCGCCAGCTCCGCAGGCGGTCCCGGAGCGCACGCAGCGCGCGCCCCATCTGCGTCTCCACCGTCTTCACGGAGATGCCAAGGGCCTGGGCAATCTCGCCGTAGGTGAGCCCCCGCTGGCGGCTGAGCAGGAACACCTCGCGCGCGCCGGGGGCCAGCGTCGCGAGCGCCCGCTGGAGTGCCCGCTGCAGCTCGGCGGCCACCAGCTGCGCATCGGCTCCGGGATCCTGGTGGGCCACCTGCACCCCGTCCGTCGTCTCGGGGCTGATGGTGCGTTCCAGCCGCCGGCGATTGCGCAGGTGGTTCAGGGCCCGGTTGCGGGAGGCTTGGAACAGGTAGGCAGGCAGCCCCGCCGGCACATCAATGGTCTGCCGTTGCCTCCACGCGGCCAACAGCGCATCCTGCACCAGGTCCTCGGCGACGACCGGATCGCGGACGATCAGGTACACGGACGACACGAGGCGACCGTAGTGGCTCCGTGCCACGGCGTCGAAGGCATCCGCCAGGTCGGTGCGGTCTGCCGAGGGCGGGAGCTCCGGCAGGTCGGAAGGGGACATGGCGGCAACATAGCCGTGTAGGGGTCCGCCCGAACACCGGTGTCCTTGTGTGTGCAGGGGGGGAGGGACTGGGCCTTCCCATGCGTCCCCCCAGTATCCCGGTTGTTCCCACCCGTGTCCGAGCGTGACGCACCCATGGCGGATTCCGCAAGCGAGTTGGAGGAGCTGCGCTGGATCCAGGCCACCCGCCTGGTGGCCGGCGAGTTGGAGGCCGAGGAGGCCGCCCGCTGCCGCGCGTGGCTGTGCGCGACCCCTGATGGGGCGGCCATCCTAGGGGAGGTGGAGGCGGCGTGGCGCGAGGCCTCCCCCCTGGCCGCGATGCCGCCCCACGCGTGGGACGCCGACGCCGGCATGCACCGGTTCCGCGAGGCGCGTGCGCGGCTGGCCCGCGGCGGGGCGCGTGGGGACGGACGCCTGCTCGGCCGCTGGGGGGCACCCGCCGTCGCGCTCCGCGCCGCGGCGGTGCTGGTGGCCCTGGTTGGTGCCGGGTGGTGGGGATGGCGCGCCACCACCGCGGCGTCCGCGCTCCCCGACGCCATG
>JBILKP010000059.1:0-13926 GCA_044376625.1 Gemmatimonas sp.
CCCCCATGGCGGGGAGGCTCTCCACGTCCACCCCCGGGAGCGGCACCACGCCGCCGGGGACGCCCTCGCGCGCGCCCCCCGCGGGTACGTCCGGGAGGAGGGCCCCCAGCACCAGCCGCCGCGCCGCATGCGCCCAGCTGTGCCCCTCGTAGTCGGCGGGGATCCCGAAGGGGGTGCGATGCGCCCCCGACAGCCCCCACGCCACCCCCGCGCGCTCCGCCCAGTCGAACCATCGCGCCACCGTCTCGGCGTCCACCCCGAAGCGCGCGCGCACCACGGCCAGGTCGGTGAGGGCGCGCAGGTCGGCCACCCCGGCGCGCCCCATGGCCGCGTCCAGCAGCCGCCCCAGCGCCTCGGCCACGTCGTTCACCTCCCGCAGCGACCGGTCGGCCACCACCAGCGGGAGCGCCCCGGGCTCCGCCGCGGCGCCCGCGCGCGGCCCCCCGGCGGTGCCAAACACCGTCTCCAGGTGCGGCGCCATGCCGGGGAGGTCGGGCGCCACGATGAGCACCTCCTCCGGGCGCAGCCCCGGCAGCTCGCGGAAGGCGTGCCACAGGGCTTCACGCAGCACCTCGGCCTGCCGCGCGGCGCCGTGGCACCCGTGGAGCCGCACCGACTGGTCGTCCTGTGCCCGCATGTCCGGGGCCCCTGCCGGCGGGGCATCGTGGCGCAGGAGCGCCTGCAGCCGCGCCAGCCGCGTGGAGGGCGCGGGCATCTGGGGCGCCGGCCGGGTGACGGGAATCCCGCGCACCGCCAGCTGCCGCTGCATCCCCTGCGCGGGGCGCAGCCAGCTGTCCAGCAGCGCCACGTGGGCCACCGCGCGCAGGGGGTGGTCGTCCTGCGGATCACGCCACCCGGGGGGGCGTGCCGCCTCGTGCTGCAGGCGGTCCAGGGTACTGCGCAGCACCCCGGGTGACGGATGCACCAGCCAGGCGTGGACGGCGACGGTACGGGCCAGGGCCAGCAGCACCTCCAGGTGGAGCGGGGCGAGCGCGGAGGAGCCCACCAGCATGACGCGCTCCGGGAGCCCCGCTGGGGGCGTGCCGGCCTCAAGCGCGGTGAGCGCCTGCGCCACCCGCTCCGGAGGCGAGGGTACGCCGAGCTGCTCGCGCAGGGCGCGCCATAGCGCGGGCTGCCACCGCTGTCCCTCGGGGACGGGCACCGCGGCCGCGCCGCGCACCGGGGTGAGCACGTCCGCCCCCTGCGCCCACGCCGTCACCATGGCGGGGCGGTGGACGTGATAGCGGTCGAAGCGGTCTGCCGCCTGCCGCGCAAACGCCACCAGCGTGCCGGCGCCCTGGCCGGGCGGGCGCAGCGCCGGCTGGCGGTCCAGCAGCGTGAGCAGCGCCATGGTGAGGCGCCCCACCTCCCAGGGATCGTCGGCCACCCGCCCCCCCAGCGCCTGGGCCACCAGCGCGCCGGGGAAGGCAAAACGGATGTTGGCGGCGATGCCGTCACGCCCCTGCGGGGACGTGCCCAGCGATTCCGCCAGCTGCTCGGCCAGCCAGCGGTGGACCCCTTGGGACGGGGCCACCACCCACTCCGGGGCAAAGGGATCGCCCACGGGCACGCGCAGCATTGCGGCCAGCGGCGCCACGGCGTGGGAGAGGGCGGGGATGATCTCGAGATGGAGCGGCATTGCGGGCAATGTGCGAGGGGGGTCTGACAATTCTCGTGCGGCGCGGCGGGAGGCGCAGGGCCCTGCTACAGCACCTCCCGGGTCACCCCCGGCACCTCCAGCACGAACGCGCCGCCGTACGCCGTGGCCGGGGTCTGGTACCCCGCGGGTGCGTCCCCCGCCAGCACCCGCTTGGCCACGGCCAGCATGCACGCCACCGTCCACTCCACCCCCGCCTCGGGGCCGTGCAGCCGGGCCGCCACCGTGGCGCCGGTGCGGGCGTCGCGCGCCTCGCCCCACACGTGCGTCACCGTCTGCGCGCGCCGCGCCGCCGAGGGGCCGGGGCGCACCCCGCGCTTGAGCAGGGCCCGCATGAACGGCAGCGCCAGCAGGGGGCGGAGCCGCTGCATCAGCGCCAGCTGCTTCCCCACGGCCGCCGGGAACACCGTGTAGTCCTCGATGTTGGGGATGCCGGTGGTGTGCCACGCCGTGAACACGTCCCCCCAGGTGAGCTGGGTGGCGCGCACCGGCCCCTGGCCGAAGTCGATGAGCCGGGTCTTCATGGGGACCGTGGGGCGCCGCAGCTGGCCGTCCTCGCGCACGCGGTTGCCGTAGGCCAGCAGCTCGATGGCGGTGCGCTGCGTGCCGGGGGGGAGCCCGCCGGGGCCCACGCTCTGGAAGGCGAGGGTGAGGTGCGTGGCCGACGGGAGCCGCTCGTGCAGCTGCCGCGCCAGGCAGTCGGTGGGGACCACGTCGAACCCCGCCCCCGGGAGCAGCATCACGCCGCGCGCCCGGGCCTCCGCGTCGCGCGCGGCGACGGCCTCGAACACCGGCAGCTCGCCGGTGATGTCCAGGTAGTGTGCGCCGGTGCGCAGGCAGGCGTCCACCATGGGGCGCCAGGTGTGCACATAGGGGCCGGCGGCGTGCAACACCGCGGAGCAGCCGGCCAGGGCGGCGTCCAGCGCGGCCGGGTCGTCCAGCGACGCCACGCGCACCTCGAGGCCGAGGGCGCGCCCGAGCGCGGTGAGGGCGACGGGGTTGCGGCCGGCGAGGATGGGGGAGAGCCCCATGGCCACGGCGGCGCGGGCGCACGCCTCGCCCACGTAGCCGTTGGCGCCGTAGAGCAGGAGGGGGGTGGGCATGTGCGGAAAGCTAATGGCTCACGGCACAGCGCCCCGGGGTCGCGTGACCCCGGGGCGCTGCGTCCGGCCTGACCGGGGCCCGCTCAGGGGTTCCGGTCGGTGCAGCCGTTGAAGTTGGGGTTGTTCCGCTCGGCCTGCACCATGGGGAGGTTCACGTCCCGACCGTAGCTGCCCCCCTTGTAGTGCACCCCTTGCGGGAAGACCGTGGCCTCGGTGCGGCCGTATTGCCGGATGAGCCGCCGCATGTCCCCCAGCCGCTGGCCGCGGCTGAAGGTCCAGAACGCCTTCTCCCGGAAGTGCAGCGTGACACGGGCCGCCTCGGTGCCCGGGTCGGCCAGGGGGGCCAGCGCCGCCGGCTGGATCTCCCCCAGCTTGGGCGGGGCCGCCCGCAGCGCGTTGTGGATGGCCAGCCACTGCGCGGCGTTCCCCGCCCGCAGCGCCGCCTCGGCCTCGATCATGCGCGCGTCGATGCCGTTGGCGACATCCACCGGGGTGAGCTGCCCCCACATGGCGGTGGTGCGGGCGTAGGTCTGCCCGTCCTGGCCGTTGATCGCCCCCGACGTGGGAATGGTGACCGGCAGGCGCGGGTCGCGCGCCGAGGCGAAGGGGATGGCGTTGGCCACGGGGATGTTGCGGCTGTTCCCCTCGACGCTGTCCCCCACGCTGTAGCGACGCGCGGAGATCCCCTGTCCCCACAGGGTGTTGGAGCCGGTGGTGAGCGAGTAGGTGTGCTGGTAGGCGAAGGCGGAGGGGATGCCGGCCACCAGCGCGGCGGCGTTGGCGAAGTCGCCCAGCGCCAGCCCCACGCGCCCGCGGGCGATCCGGGCCGCCCGGTTCACCAGCACGCTGCGCGTGTCGGTGGCGGTGGCGGTGGCGATGGCGCTGTCGAGCGAGGCGCCGGCCAGGGTGAACACCTGCTGGGTGGAGCGCGGGGTGCCGTTCTCGGGGGGGATGGCGTTGCCGTTCCCGATGGGGATCCCGTTGCAGAAGTCCGACGCCAGCTGCAGCTCGGCGAAGCCGCGGGCCAGGTACATCTCGCCGATGAGCGCGGTGGAGGTGGGCGAGTACTTGCGCAGCGCGGCGATGGCCTCGTCGGCGCGGGTGCGCACGCGGTAGAGGTTGCGGACCATCCCGGTGATGGACGAGTTGAACTCGGGGATCAGCCGCTGGTCGGTCTCGTCGTTCTGGATGAAGGTGGAGCTGGTGGACCATTCGTCGGCGAGGAGCCCGCCGAAGAGCCAGGTGCTCTCGGCGCCGCCGGTGATGCTGTTGAAGGTGGCGAGGACGCCGTTGCCGAGGGCGGTGGCGGCATCGGCGGTGCTGACGTCGGTGGGGTTGATGATGTCGGGGTCGACGACGCCGAGGAGGCGGTCGTTGGCGGCCTGGCAGCCGGCGAGGGCCAGGGCGAGGGCGGCGCCGGCCCCGAGGCGCCGGCCGAGGGCGCGGGGGCCCGACAGTCGAGTCGTGGTCATGGGTGGGCGCTCCTCAGAAGCCAAGGTTGACGCGGACGATGAAGTAGCTCGGCGGGCCCACGGTCTGGAACTCGCTGGGGGCCTCGGTGCCGTTGGTGGTGTTGAACCCCGACTCCGGGTCGGTCCCCCGGTACTTGGTCCACAGCTTGAGGTTGCGGGCGGTGGCCACGATGGCGAGGGAGCGGGCGCGGGCCAGCTTGCGGGCCAGCTCGGGGGCGAAGGTGTACTGCGCCGACGCCTCGCGCAGGCGCACGAAGGCGCCGGGCTGCAGGAAGCCGTCCAGGGTGCGCGCCGCATGCTCGTTGGCCGCGATGTTCATGGCCTGGTCGACGAAGGCGGCCTCGAGGTTGTTGCGCCCCGAGCAGTTGGGGCGGGTGCAGCGGATGCGCTCGGTGTTGTTGTACCAGCGGTTCCCGCTGCGCCAGTCCCACATGGTCTGGACGCGGAGCTTCTTGGACAGGAAGTCGAAGCCGTTGACCAGGGTGGTGGTGTAGCGGGGGGTGGCGTAGCCGCGGAAGATCACGGAGTCGCCCACGAACACCTCGTTGCGGGCGGCGTCCGCCCAGTAGGTGAGCAGGCCGTCGCCGTTCTTGTCCTCCCAGCCGGTGATGGGCTGGGCCCAGTAGCCCCCGATGGGGTAGCCGGCGATGGTGCGGTTGGTGGTGCCGATCTGCGGCGGCGTGTCCCCCAGCGACACGACCTTGTTGTCGTTGGCGGCGGTGGCGATGTTGACGTCCCAGCCGAAGGCGTCGCGCTGCACCAGCTGGGCGTTGACGGCCACCTCGAGCCCGGCGTTCTTCACCGACCCCAGGTTGCGCAGCTGCGAGGCCACCGAGCCGAACGACGGCGGGAGCACGGCGCTGATGAGGGCGTCCTGGGTGATCTTGCTGTAGTAGGTGACGTCGAGGCTCACGCGCTGGTCGAACAGCTGCGTCTCGAAGCCCATCTCATGCTCGGCGGAGCGCTCGGGCTTGAGGTTGTCGTTGCCCAGCGCGGCCTGCACGATGGTGGGCTGGTCGACGCCCTGGATGCTGGTGGTGTTGGCCGAGTAGAAGCGGAGGGCGTCATTGGGGCCCGGCTGCACCCCCGACTGGCCGTAGGCGTAGCGCAGGCGCATGGAGTTCACGAACGCCGGCGCGCGCCACCAGTCCTCCTGCGAGATGAGGTAGGAGGCGGAGGCCTTGGGGTAGACGATGCTCTGGAAGTTGGTGCCGAAGGCGGAGTTCTGGTCGCTGCGGATGGCGGCGGTAAGGAAGAGGCGGTCGCGCCACGCGAGCGCCTGCTCG
This sequence comes from Gemmatimonas sp., assembly GCA_044376625.1. GTDB lineage: Bacteria > Gemmatimonadota > Gemmatimonadetes > Gemmatimonadales > Gemmatimonadaceae > Gemmatimonas. The sequence goes on from JBILKP010000059.1 coordinate 5,519, forward strand.
ACGAACACCCCGAAGGTCTTCTGCAGGGTGGTGGCCTCGGCCACGGTCAGCTGCGTTCCGGAGGCGACGTTTTGCGAGCCGGGGGCCAGCTGGTTGGAGCCGGTCTGCGACTGGCGGAACTGCGAGCTGATGTACTGCGCCCCCACCGTGGTCTTGTGCTGGAAGCCGAAGCGGTCGTACTGGGCCGTGGCGCCGGCGTCCACCGTGAAGTTGTTGAGGGCGATCCGGTTGATGCCGCGTGACCCCAGGCGGGTGGTGGCGGTGAGCGGCGGCCCCTGTCCGCGGAGGAGGAGGTTCTCGTTGGTGATCGCGGAGAAGTCGTTGCCCACGGTGGCGCGCGCCGACAGCCAGCTGGTGGGGCGGTAGTTGGCCTGGGAGGACCAGATGAAGCGGTTGTTCTCCTGGGCCGTCTTCTCCTGCCACATGAGCCCCGGGGTCCAGGCACGGTAGCCGTTGAGGGCGACCGGAAGGCCGCTGACGTTCCCGTTCTGCCGGGTGCCGGGGCCACCGAAGAGGTGCGAGCCCAGGCCGGCGGTGGCGTTGGACTCCAGCGAATAGCGCTGGTTGAGGTTGATGAAGTTGGAGGTCATCGCCACGTCGAGCTTGGGGGAGAGCGTGGCGTTGAGGTTGGTGCGGAGGGAGCGCCGGTTCATGGTGTTCGGGCGGTCCGTCCAGTCGTAGATCGTCTCCCCGGCGCCGGTCATGCGCGTGCGCTCGAAGGCGGGGAGCTGCAGCACGCCGATCTCGTTCTCGTCCTCGGCGGCGACGAAGTAGCGCACCGCGTCGGTGCCGCCGGCCACCTGCACGCCCAGCTGGCGGCGGTTGCCGGTGCCCACCGGGGTGAGGTCGGCCTCGTCGAAGATGTTGAGGGCGCTGGAGGAGTCGGCGGTGCACTGGCCGATCCCCACGCGCTGGAGGTTGCAGAAGGTGCGGGAGGAGACCGTCTCGCCGGGGCGCTTCCCCCAGGTGGAGTAGGCGGTGGGGTACCAGTTGCGGTCCTGGATGGTGCCGCCCTCGGTGTACACGGACCAGCGGGCCGCGCCGGCGCGGCCCTTCTTGGTGGTGACGAGGATGACGCCGTTGGCGGCGTCGGTGCCGTAGAGCGTGGCGGCGGAGGGCCCCTTGACGATCTCGATGTTCTCGATCTCCTCGGGGTTGAGGTCGCCGACGCGGCTGGGGTTGTTGCCGCCGGTGCCGCCGCCGCTGCCGGTGGTGGTGCCGAAGGCGGCGCCGCCGCTGGCGTTGCTGGTCATGCGGATGCCGTCGATGATCCAGATGGGCTCGTTGTTGAGGCTCACCGAGTTCATGCCGCGCACGCGGATGCGGGCGCCGGTGCCGGTCTGGGTGCCGCTGGTGACGGTCACGCCGGGCGCGCGCGAGTTGAGGAGGTCGTTGAGGTTCCCCACGGGGGCGGCCTCGACGACCTTGGCGACGTCGATGTTGGCGGTGGCATTGCCGATCTCGACGCGGCGCTGCTCGCCGGTGGCGGTGGTGACCACGGCGGCGAGGTTGACGGCGGCGACGGCGAGCGGCACGTCGAGGGTGGCGGTCTGTCCGGCGGCGACGGTGACGCGGCGCGCGGTCTCGGTGTAGCCCACGCGGAGCACGCGCACGGTGTACTCCCCGGCGGGGACGGGGCGGAGGGTGACGCGCCCCTCGGCCGTGGTGGCGCCAGCGAGGGTAGTGCCGACGAGGAAGACGCGGGCGGCCTCGACGGGGCGCTGGGAGGCGGCGTCGGTGACGCGCACGGTGAGCGCCCCAGGGGCGCCCTGCTGGGCGCCGAGCGGGGGGGCGGCGATGGCCAGCGCGACAAGCAGCGCAAGCCACCAGCTTCGATGGCGGGACATGGCGGGGCTCCGGGAAGGGAGAGGAGGTGGCGGCGGTCGCCGGTCAGACGGACACGACTGGTAAATGTGCGGGACGCGGCCACGGTTCGCGCGAGTTGCTGCATTCCGGCTATCGGAAGCCCGCCTTGCGCCGGCCCCGGACGGTCGCCCAGCTTCGCCTCATGCGACCTGTCCTCCTCCCCCTCCTGGGCCTCGCGCTGGCGGCCGCCCTCCCCGCAGTGCTCCCGGCCCAGTCACCCGCCCCCACCCCCAGCCGCACCTACCCGCAGCTGGTGGCGCTCTTCACCGAGTGGCGCGCCTTCGAGGAGCCCCCGCGCGTGGGCGGCATCCCGGACTACCGCCCCGCCACCAACACGCGTCGGCTGGCCGGGCTGACCCGGCTGCAGCAGCGGCTGCGCGCCATCGACACCACCGGGTGGCGCGTGGCCGAGCAGGTGGACTGGCACCTGGTGCGCGCCGAGATGAACGGCCTGCAGTACCACCTCACGGTGCTCAAGCCCTTCGCGCGCGACCCGGCCTACTACGCCTCGGTGCGCACCGATGAGAGCGACACGCCGGCGGAGGAGGGGCCCACGATCCACGGGGCGATCCGGCTGTGGCAGTACCCGGTGTGGCCGCGCACGGTGCTGGACACGCTGCGCACGCTCACCGCGGAGGAGGCGGCCCGGCTGGCGGGGCAGCTGCGCACGGTGCCGCCGCTGCTGCGGCAGGCGCGGGTGCACCTGGCCGGCGCGAACGCCCGCGACCTGTGGGTGGGCGGCGTGCGCGCCTTCGAGGAGCAGCACGAGGCGCTGGGGGAGCTGCGGCGCCGGGTGGGGGCGGGGGACGCGGCGCTGGTGGCGGCCATCGACAGCGCCGCCGCGGCCACCGACGCCTTTGCGGCGTGGCTGCGCGCCGAGGCCCCGAAGAAGACCGGACCGTCGGGGATCGGCACGGCGCAGTACACCTGGTACCTGCGGAACGTGCTGCTGGTGCCGCTGTCGTGGGAGCAGGAGCTGACGATCGTGCGCCGCGAGCTGGCGCGCGCGCACGCGGCGCTGCGCCTGGAGGAGAACCGCAACCGCCACCTCCCGCCGCTGCCGGTGGCGGAGACGCCGGCGGCGTTCGACGCGCTGCGCGAGGCGGCGCTGCCGCGCTACCTGCAGTTCATCCGCGACCAGCAGGTCGTGACCTGGGAGCCCTGGATGGAGCGCGCGCTGCGCGAGCGGTTCATGGGGTTCGTGCCGCCGGCCACCGCCAACTTCTTCTCGCAGGGCGCCCAGCGCGACCCGGTGCCGCTGTGGACGCACCTGTGGCACTGGTGGGACAACGGGCGCATCCGCCGCACGCCGCACGCCAGCCCGATCCGCCGCGGCCCGCTGCTGTACAACGTGTGGATGAGCCGCGCCGAGGGGATGGCCACGGCGATGGAGGAGTGGCTGATGCACGCGGGGCTGCACGACGCGTCGCCGCGGTCGCGGGAGATCGTGTGGATCATGCTCATCACGCGCGCGGCCCGCGGGCTGGGGAACCTGTACGCGCACGCCAACACGCTCACCATGGCGCAGGCGGGGGACATCCACGTGAACTGGACGCCGCGCGGGTGGATGCGCCGCGACCCGCTGCTGGGGTTCGAGCAGCACCTGTACCTGCGGCAGCCGGGGTACGGCGCCAGCTACGTGACCGGCGGGCGGCTGATGGAGGAGACGATGGCCGAGCGCGCGCGGCAGCTGGGGGACCAGTTCTCGCTGCGCCGCTTCTTCGACGAGGTGAACGCGGTGGGGATGGTCCCGGTGTCGATGGTGTACTGGGAGCTCACCGGGGACGACCGGATGGTGCGCGACTTGGCGCGGGAGACGCCGCTGCCGTTCCGGTGAGCCGGGATGGCGCGGCGTGGCCGCCGCCGGCGCCTCAGCGGCTGAGCCCGTACACCAGGTAGTTGGTGGCGAACTTGTACGCGTCGTTGGAGAGGTTGACGGGGTACCACCCCTCGCCGGACCACTCCATGTAGTCGCCGATGTCGTTGTTGAAGTTCACCACCGCCATCAGGCGGCGGGCGGGGTTGTTGTCCTCGAAGACGCCCAGGAACTGCGCGGCGTACTGGCGCCCCGACGGATGGCGCATCCCCTGAAGCGAGGGGATGCGGAAGAAGCTGTCGAAGACCGGGTGCGTGCGGTCGAGCGGGAGGAAGCGCGCCCCGGGGAGCACGCGTCCCATGGCGTCGGCGAACACGGCCCACTGGGCGGGGCCGAAGAAGTCGTCGACGATGAGGAAGCCGCCCTTGCGCAGCCAGCGGCCCAGCGCCGCGGCCTCCCGGTCGTCGGGGTCCCAGAACCCGGGCTCCGAGAGGTACGCCACGGGATAGTGCCCCAGCGCGGGGTCGTCCATGGCCAGCACCACGCTCTCGCGCACGTGGGGGCGCAGCCCGGTGAGGTCAGCCGCGATGGTCATGAAGTTCCGCTCCATGGCCGGATAGTCGAACGACCACCCGGGGTGGCCATTGGTGTAGCGGAGCCGCACGAAGGCGAAGCGGCCGTCGTACGGCGGGTTGGGGGGGAGCCCGGGGGCGCGCCGCCCCCACCCCTGCGCCCACCCCAACGCGGCGGTGGCGCACACGGCCACGGCCGCCGCGGTGGCGAGGGCGACCGCGACGCGGGGACGGGAGCGCGGGGGCATCCCCCCAACATGCCGCCGCCCAACGCTTCCTGCCATCGCCCGGCCCCCGTAGCTTGCCCCTCCATGCCGATCGAGTCGCACAGCGCCCCGCCCGACACGGTCTCGGTGGTGATCCCCGCGTGGAATGCCGCGGGGACGCTGGTGCGCGCCCTGGACTCGGTGGCGGCGCAGGGGCGGCCCCCCGACGAGGTGATCCTGGTGGACGACGGCTCCACCGACGACACGGCGGCCGTGGCGGCGCGGCATCCGCTGGGGGTGCGGGTGGTGACGCAGCCCAATGCCGGCGCGGCCCACGCCCGCAACCAGGGGGCGGCGCTGGCGCGCGGCACGCTGCTGGCCTTCCTGGACGCCGACGACGTGTGGCACCCGGACAAGCTGGCGGCCCAGCTGGCGGTGTTCGCCGCCCACCCGGCCACGGCGCTGTGCGCCACGACCTTTGCCTACTTTCCCACCGACGCCCCCCCGCCGCTGGACGCCCCGGGGTCGGGCGCGGTGACGCTGGTGCGCGACTTCCGCGACCTCGTGCGTGACTACTACCTGGGCACCCCCACGGTGATGCTCCGGCGCGAGGCCTTTGCGGCGTGCGGCGGCTTCGATCCGGCGCTGCGCTTTGGCGAAGACGTGGACCTGTGGCTGCGCGTGGGGTACGGGCGGGTGGTGGCCCGCCTGGATCGCCAGCTGGTGGCGGTGTCGCGCTCGGCGGAAAGCCTGACGGGGAGCGCGGGCGGGGAGGTGGAGGCGAGCGACCTGCGCGTGCTGGACCGGCTGGCGGCGCGGCATCCGGAGTTCATGGCGGCGCATGGGGACGCGGTGCGCCGCGCCCGCGCGGTGGTGCACACGCGCCGGGGCGCCAACCTGCTGACCGCGGGAGACGCCCACCAGGCGCGGCAGCATTTCGCGACGGCCCTGCGGGAGGCGCCAGGGTACGGGCGCGCGTGGTACCTCTGGTTCCGCTCCTGGGCGCCGGTGATGGGGTGACGGCGCTGGGGCCAGGGTCGGCCTCATTCGCAACGCGCACGCCCTGACGCGCACGGCCTGAGGTGGCGAGGGGCCTTGGGGAGGAGGGAGAGGGATGAGGGGGGGAGGGACGACCTGCCATCCTGCCCGCTCAGCTGGCCTGCCGCCCCGCGTTCAGGTTGTAGCGCATGATCGCCCCGTGGCGCCCGGTGCGGTCGCGCTCCAGGGTGTACACGTCGCCGGCGGGCCCCGGTGCCTCCGCCAGCAGCGCGTCCAGCGCGCCGCGCTCGGCCGCGGTGAACGGCGCCATGGTGCACGCCGCCACCGTGGCCGCCAGGTGCCGCGCATGTCGCGCGCCGGCGATCACCGCGCCCACCGCCGGCTCGTCCAGCACGGCGCGGATCGCCACCGCACCGATGGTCGCGCCCCGCGGCTCGGCCAGGCGCGCCAGCAGCGCCAGCAGCGCCTGGAAGCGGTCCCACCCGCCGCACTCGTCGATGATCAGCTTGTACTTCACCAGCGACCGGTTTTCCAGCGGGTCCGCCGGCTCGCTCGCCCCAAGCCACCGCTCGTGGAAGAAGCCGCCCGCCAGCGCGCCGTAGCACAGCAGCGACACCCCCCGCTCGCGGCACAGCGCCGCCATCGCCCCCAGCGGGCGCCGGTCCAGCAGCGACAGCTGCACCTGGTGGCTCACGATGGGGATCCCCGCGTCCAGGAAGGCGCGCAGGTGCGGCGTGTCCGTGTTGGTGAGCCCCAGCTGCGCGATCTTCCCCTCGCGCCGCAGCGCGTCCAGGTGATGCAGCGCCTCGTCCATCCCGGGGACGGCGTAGTCCCACCAGTGGAACTGCACCAGGTCCAGCGTCTCCACCCCCAGCCGCGCGCGCGAGCGGTCGATGGTCCGCGCCAGGTCGGCACGCGTGAGGGTGGGGAGCGTGTCCAGGTCGGGGACGCACTTGGTGTGCACGCGGATGCGGGGCGCCGTCTCGCCGTGGCGCGCCCACCAGGCGCGCAGGAAGGCGCCGATGCGCTCCTCCACCCCGGTGTAGATGTCGGCGCAGTCGAAGGCGGTGATCCCCGCCTCCGCATACGCGAACATGTCGGCCATCGCCGCCGCATCCTCCACCGCGCCATGCCCGCCGGCCAGCTGCCACCCCCCCTTGATGATCCGGGGGATCACGTATCCCGGCGCCAGCGCCACCGTGGGGACGAGGGGGGCGCTCACCGTGCGCCCTCGGCCGCCGGCGGCAGCGGCACCCGCGTCACCTCGCCGTGGCGGAAGGTGGTGGTGCCGGTGCGCGTGATGCGGAAGCGCCCGCCGCAGTACGGGTCGGGGCAGGCGATCTCCGCGTCGGTGGTCATCCAGTCGTGCGGGTGCGTGGGGCGCTGCTTGGCCGGCAGCAGCGGCAGCAGCGCCGCCAGCGGGTAGAGCGGGAAGGTCTGCCCCGGCGGGAAGGCCAGGTTCTCCCCCGACAGGGTGAACCACGCCCCGGCCGGGTGGTTGCACACCATGGGCCGCTCGGTGGCGACCACCTCCACGCGCAGGTCGTAGAGGGTGAAGGCGTCGTCGCGCGGGGGGGCGGCGGGGGGCAGGGGGGGCGTCTCCATGGCGCGAACAGTACCACGGGGCGAGTTTCCCCCGCCATATGACTCAAGGTCCCGCCGACTCCGCCGCCACGGCGGCGCCCCTCACCTTTCATGGCGGGGTGGCCGGGGCGCTGGCGCCCTTCCTGCTGTTCCTGGGGGGCGTGGGCGCCCTGGCGCTGCAGGGTGCCCCCGACGAGAAGGGGTTCTGGCCGGTGCTGCTGGCCGCGCTCACGCTGGGGTTGCTGCTGGCGCGCGACCGCACGCGCTACGCCGAGGCGATGCTGGACGGGATGAGCCAGCGGATGGTGATGGTGATGGTGTGCGCGTGGCTGCTGGCGGGGGTGCTGGGGGCGGTGCGGGGGGCAGCGGGGTTCGTGGATGCGCTGGCGTGGGCGGCCCGCCGGCTGGCGCTGTCGGGGGGGGCCTACGTGGCGGCGGCCTACCTGGCGTGCGTGGTGGTGTCGATGGCCACGGGGACCAGCTTCGGCACCATCCTGCTGTGCGGGCCGCTGCTGTACCCGGCCGGGGGGGCGGCGGGGGCGCACCCGGGGGTGCTGATGGGCGCCATCCTCGCGGGGGCCACGGTGGGGGACTCGCTCTCCCCGGTGTCCGACACCACCATCGCGTCGGCCGGGACGCAGCGGATGGACATCGGCGGCACGGTGCGCGCGCGGCTGCCGTACGCGGCCACCGCGGGCATGGTGGCGCTGGTGGCAGCGTGGGCGCTGGGAGGGCGCGCCACCCCGGCGACTGCGGGGGCGCTGGTACCGCTCCCCGACGCGCGTCCGCAGGCGCTGCTCCTGCTGCTGGCGCCTGCCCTGGTGATTGGCGCCCTGCTGCGGCGCCGGCACCTCATCGAGGCGCTGCTGCTGGGCACCCTGGTAGCGGTGCTGCTGGCGCTGGTGCTGCGGCTGCTGCCACCGGGGGCGCTGCTGCACGTGGTCCCGGGCACCTTCGGCGCCACGGGCGTGGTGCTGGAGGGGATGCAGCGCGCGGTGGGGGTGATCGTCTTCACGTTGCTGCTGGTGGCGCTGGTGGGGACGGTGCAGGCCACCGACCTGCTGGAGCGGTTGGTGGCGTGGGCCGAGGGGCGCGCGCGCACCACGCGCGCCGCCTCGGCGTGGATCGTGGCGGTGGTCTCGGGGGCGGTGCTGCTCACCACGCACAGCGTGGTGGCCATCCTCGCCACTGGCGAGTTCGCACGGCGCACCGGCGAGCGGTGCGCCGTGGACGGTTACCGGCGCGCCAACCTGCTGGACCTCACCGTGTGCACCTGGCCCTTCGTGTTGCCGTACTTCCTCCCCACCATCCTGGCGGCCAGCGCCACGCAGGGAGGCGCGGCGCACGGGATGCCGGTGCTGGGGG
>JBILKP010000224.1:0-4629 GCA_044376625.1 Gemmatimonas sp.
CCGGGGAGCCGCGCGGGGCGCCCGCTGTCGGTGCTGCGCGCCTTCACCGCCCCCCCCGAGGCCATCCGCCTCGACGACGAACTGCTGCGCGAGCGCGTCGCCGCCACCGCCACCTCGCTGCTGGCGTTGGTGGGGCTCGAGGCCGACCCGCTCACCGCCCCCGAGCACCTCCTCCTCTCCACCCTGCTGGACGGCGCGTGGCGTGAGGGACGCGACCTGGACCTGGCCGCGCTCATCACCGGTATCCAGGCGCCCCCCTTTGCCACCGTCGGCGTCATGCCGGTGGACACCGTCTTCCCCCCCAAGGACCGCCTGGCCTTGGCCATGCGCCTCAACGCGCTGCTGGCGGCCCCGTCCTTCCAGGGGTGGATGCAGGGGGAACCGCTGGACACCGCGGCGCTGCTCCACGATGCGGCCGGACGCCCCCGCGCCTCCATCCTCTCCATCGCGCACCTGGGCGACGCCGAGCGGATGTTCTTCGTGACGCTGCTGCTGGCCGACCTCATCGCGTGGATGCGGCAGCAGCCCGGCACCGGCTCGCTGCGCGCCATCCTCTACCTCGACGAGCTGTTCGGCTACATGCCGCCCGTGGCGGCGCCGCCGTCCAAGGCGCTGTTGCTCACCCTGCTCAAGCAGGCCCGTGCCTTCGGCGTGGGCGTCGTGCTGGCCACGCAGAACCCGGTGGACCTCGACTACCGCGGGCTCTCCAACACCGGCCTCTGGCTCATCGGGCGGCTGCAGACCGAGCGCGACCTCGCCCGCGTCATGGACGGGCTGGCTGGCGTGGCGGGCGGGGTCCCGTTCGACCGCCCCGCCATGGAGCGCACGATCAGCGGGCTGGGGAAGCGCGTGTTTCTCATGCGGAGCATCCACGAGCCCGCCCCGCTGCTCCTGGAGACCCGGTGGACGCTGTCGTACCTGGCGGGCCCCATGACGCGCGAGCAGTTGCGCACGCTGCCGCCGACGGCGGCCGCGACGGGGGCGCCCCAGCCGAGCGCCGCCGTCCCGCCCGCGCCGGCGCTTGCGGCCGCGGGCGCTGGGGCGGGCGCCGACGCGGGCACCGCGAGCGACGCCACCGCCCGCCCGGTCCTGCCGGCGGAGATCCCGCAGGTGGTGCTGCCGTGGGACGGCGCCGAGCCCCCGGCCCGCTACCGCCCCGCCGTGCTGGGGGTGGCCGATGTCACCTTCGTGCAGCAGCGACTGGCCGTGGCCGAGCAGCGGCGCGTGGTGCGCCTGGCGCCGCTGGCGGAGGGGCTGGTGGCCCTCGATTGGGATGCCGGCGAGGCGCTGCCGCTGGAGGTGGAGGCGCTGGGGCAGGTGCTGCCGGCCACGGGGCGGTTTGCCGCCGTGCCGCGCCTGGCCGCGACCGCAAGGAGCTATGCCGCGTGGGGGAAGACGCTGCAGAAGTGGGTCGTGACCACCGAGGTCCTCACGCGGTGGCGGGCGCCGGGGCTCAAGCTGGCGTCCGAGCCGGGGGAGGACGAGCGCGCCTTTCGCATCCGGGTCATGGCGCACGCCCACGAGGCGCGCGACGCGGCGGTGGAGGCGCTCCGCGCCCGGTATGCCCCCAAGGTGACCGCGCTGCAGGACAAGGTGCGGCGTGCCGAACAGGCGGTGGCGCGGGAACAGGCGCAGGCCACGCAGGCCACGATGGACACCGCCATCTCGCTGGGCGGGGCGCTGCTGGGCGCGCTGTTGGGACGCGGCAAGGTGTCCGGCGCGGTCGGGCGCGTGGGGACCGCCGCCCGCGGGGCGGGGCGCGCGGTGCAGCAGCGCGGCGACGTGGCGCGGGCGCAGGAGACGCTGGAGGAGCTGCGCGCGCAGGAGGTGGCGCTGGCGGACACCGTTCGGCAGGAGGCGGAGGCGCTGGCCGCGCGGCACGAGGCGCAGCGCGAGGAGGTGGAAGCCGTGGCCGTGCGCGCCAAGGCGGCCGACGTGCAGGTGGTGCTGGTGGCGCTGGCCTGGGTCCCCGAGCCCGGCTAAGACGGCGCTGCGCCAGGCGGCGCCACGCCAGGCGGTTCCCCGCCAGGCGGCGCGGGGCTCCTATCCCCAGTAGGCCACCTGCCCGGTGGCCAGCACGAACGCCGCCAACGACGCATTCGTCACCGCATGCGCCAGCACCAGGTCGCCCAGGGCGCGGGTGTGGGCCAGCCAGGCGTTGTACGCCACGCCGCACGCCAGCCCCACCTCCCAGTAGGCGCCATGCTCGCTGGCAAAGAGCAGCGCGCTCAGCACGAACGCGGCGCGCGTGAAGGTGCCCATGGGCACCCGCTGCCACTCCCCCTGCACCAGCCAGCGGGGGAGCCAGCCGCGCCAGAACAGCTCCTCCACCAGCGGCACCAGCACCGCCGCGCGCGCCACGCGGAGCCCCAGCAGCCACGGGTCGTGCAGCACCGCGGCCGCGGCGCCGTCGGAGACGGGCACGCCGCCCGTGAGCGGGTTGGTGAACAGCCAGTGGCCGCGCCACCCCGGCACCAGCTGGTCGGGAAGCACCCACAGCAGGAACACCGCGAGCCCCAGCAGGGTGCTGGCCACCGGTCGGGTGACACGCAGCGACGCCAGCGGCGCGCGCGACAGGGTCAGCAGCACCAGCGCCGGCACACCAAGGCGCAGCATCCCCTGCCACGGTTCCGGCACCCCCAGCGCCGGCAGCCCCGCCAGCAGCAGCATGAACACGGCAAAGGGGGCCACCCACGGCAGCGCCGGCCAGCGGGCCGCCAGCGCCGCCCCCACGGACGACAGCGACCGGACGCTGCGGGATGGCCGAGCGGTCACCGCCGCGGCCGCCCGGCGCGGTGATCAGCCGCCATAGGGCACCGGCAGGGTGCCGCGACGAATGTCGCGCACACCGGCGGCCACCCCGGTCCCCACGGCCAGCCCCAGGGTGAGGGCCGTTCCCGTCCCCACCACCGGCAACACCGGCACGACCAGGGCGCCCAGCAGGAAGGCGGCCCCCCCGGCCATCCAGGGGACCACCCCCCGCTGGATGGCATCCACGTAGCGCAGCCGCGTGCGCACGAAGCGCCGGCTGCTGCCGTGCGCCATCAGGGCCACGGCCACGGCAATCAGGAGCGACAGGACGTTCAGCAGCACGGGATCCTCCGGAGTGAATGACGGCACGGGCGGGGCGGCGCCCCCGCACGCCCTCCCTACCGGCGCCCCGCGGGCGGGGTTTCAGCGCCCGCGGGTTCCGCGCCCGCGGGCGCGGCGGTCAGGCGATCCCCTGCTTCATCGCCCGCAGCACCAGCTCGCTGAAGCGGTCCACCTCGTCCAGCGTGGTGTACAGGTTGGGGGTGACGCGGATGCCGCGGAACTCCGGATGCGTGATGGGCGTCTGCACCACGCGGTGCTGCCCCATCAGCCAGGTCCCCAGCGCCTCGTTGCTCAGCCCGTCCACGTTGAAGAAGCCCAGCCCGGCCCCCCACGGCGAGTCCAGCGGCGTGAGCACCTGCACCCGCCCCTGCCCCTCGGCCAGCAGCCGCTTGGCCCAGCGGTCGCGCAGGTAGGCCAGCCGCGCGGCCTTGCGCGCCGCGCCGATGCTGCGGTGGAATGCCAGCGCCACCGCAATGGCGTTGTGGTTGGCCGCCGGATGCGTCCCGATTTCCTCGTACTTCCGGATGTCGGCCTCCTGCCCGGGGTTCCCGGCCATCAGCGGCCACAGCGCGGGGATCTGCGCCTTGCGCACGTAGAGGAACCCCGTGCCGATGGGGGCCAGCAGCCACTTGTGCAGCGAGGTGCCGTAGAAGTCGGCGCCCAGCTCGTCGCGCGTGAAGGGGAACTGCGCGAAGGCGTGCGCGCCGTCCACGAACGTGTGCACGTTGCGGGCCCGCGCCATCGCGATCAGCTCCTTCATGGGGAGGATCTGCCCCGTGAGGTTGGTGATGTGCGGCAGCTCCAGCACGCGGGTGCGCGGCGTGAAGGCGGCGGCGAAGCGCTCCACCAGCGCCTGCGGCGACGTCATGGGCACCGGGAAGCTCACCTCGCGCAGCACGATCCCGTCGCGCTTCACCCGCTGCCGCCACGCGTTGAGCATGCGCCCGTAGTTCTGCGTGCTCACCACGACCTCGTCACCGGGCGTGAGGTCGATGCCGAAGATGAGCGTCTCCATCGCCTCGGAGGCGTTGCGGGTGACCGCCATCTCCTCGGGATCGCAGCCGAACTCGCGCGCCAGCTCGCGGCGCACCACCTCGAGGCGGGGCTCGAGGTCGCGCCACATGTGGATGACCGGGAGGAGGTTGCTGTAGCGCAGGTCGCGCTCCATCTGCGCCAGCACGTGCGTGGGCGCCGGGGAGCAGCCGCCGTTGTTGAGGTTGATCCAGGTGCGGTCCAGGTCGAAGGCGCGCTGGATGGGCTCCCAGAAGTCCTCGTCGGCGGCGGTGGCGGCGGCCTCGGCGGCGGTGCCGCGCCACGCGGGCCCCTCGGGGTCGAAGAGGGCGGCCCCGTCGCGGGCGGACGCCACGCCCATGGCGTCGAGCAACCGGCGCACGGCGTGCGGCGCGAAGGTGGGGGCGGGGGCAGGCGCCCCCCAGGCCAGCGCCGGGGTGGCCAGCGCGGTGGCGGTGCCGGCGGCACCGAGAAAGGCTCGACGGTCCATGGACGGGAGGGGGCGAAGGGGGACAGCCCGGCGGG
>JBILKP010000225.1:0-4623 GCA_044376625.1 Gemmatimonas sp.
GGTGCGTCCCGGCTACACGGCCATCGACCTGGCGTACGGCAACAGCGCCTACAGCCTGCTGGTGGTGCTCCCCGACGGGCGCACGGTGGACGCGCTGGTGGCCGGGCTGGACACGGCGCAGGTGGGCGCGATGGTGCGGGCGCTCGGCCCGGTGCCGGCCTCGGCCCCGCTGGCGCTCCCCCGCTTCACGGTGAAGGCCAACGTGGAGCTGCGGCCGGTGCTGGAGGCCATGGGGATGACGCGTCCCTTCAGCGATGCGGCCGAGTTTCCGCGGCTGTTCACCCCGGCGCAGGGGGCCAAGCTGCAGTTCGTCAAGCACGCGGTCACGCTGGAGGTGACCGAGCGGGGCACGCGGGCGGCGGCGGTGACGGTGGGGGGGATGGTGCCCACGTCCATGCCCATGGCCTATCGGGTGGACCGTCCCTTCGTATTCTTCATCCGGGAGCGGTTCGCCAACACCATCCTGTTTGCCGGAGTGGTGCGCGACCCGCGCAGCTGACCTGCGGAGGCCCTGGCGCCTCCGCTCACGGAGGCGCGCATGGGGGCAGGGCGGGGACGGATGACATGCCGGGTGGCGTGCGGGGTGGCCATGGGGGTGCTCCTGACGCTGGGGGGCTGCCGCCAGGCGGGGCGCGTCGGGGCGGCAGCGGGGGCGCCCTCCCCCGCCACCGGCACGGTGGTGCAGCTGCTGCTGGTGAACGACGTGTATGTCACCGACACGCTGCGCGACGGCCGCGGCGGGGTGGCGCGGGTGGCGGCGCTGCGCGATTCGGTGGCGCGGGCCACCGGGGCGCCGGTGCTGCTCCTGCTGGCCGGCGACGTGCTCTCCCCCAGCGTGCTCAGCAAGTGGTACCAGGGGCGGCAGATGGTGGAGGGGTTCAATGCGGCGCGGCTGGACCTGGCCACGCTGGGCAATCATGAGTTCGACGGCGGGCGGCCGGCGCTGCTGGCCGCGCTCGCCGCCTCGCGGTTCCGGTGGCTGTCGGGCAATTGCGGCGACGCCACCACGGGCGCCCCCTTCCCGGGGGTGCGCGGGTGGGACACGGTGCGCGTGGGGCCCACCAAGGTGGGGGTCTTCGGCACCACGGTGGTGGTGGACTACCCGTCGTGGGTGGCGTGCCGCCCGGCGGGGCCGGTGACCACGGCGCTGGTGGACACGCTGGTGGCGCAGGGCGCCGAGCTGGTGGTCGGGCTCACGCACCACTTCATCCACGAGGACAGCGCCACGCTGGCGCGGGAACCGCGCCTCCATGCCATCCTGGGCGGGCACGAGCATGACGGACGCCGCATGGCGCTGGACGGCCGCCTGCTGGTGAAGGCGATGTCGAACGCGCGCACCGCGGTGCTGGTGACCTTCACGCGCTCCGCGCGCGGGTGGCGGGTGGCCGACCGGTCCATTCCCGTGGGCCCGGGGATGGCCGAGGACGGGCCCACCGCGGCGGTGGTGGCGCGGTGGCGCGATTCGCTGGTGCGGCGCATCGGCCCCGACCGTGTGCTGGGCACGGTGGTGGAGCCGATCAACGCGCTGGACTCGGTGTCGCGCGGCGGGGAGAGCCGCTTTGGCAACCTGGTGGCCGACGCCCTGCGCGCCGGCACCGGGGCCGACGTGGCGCTGGTCAACTCGGGGGCGCTGCGCTTCGACGACGTGATCGCGCCCGGGCCCGTCACGCGGCACCTCATCGAGGGGATCTTCCTGTTTGCCGATGAGACGCGCGTGGTGACGTTCCCGCTCACCGGCGCCCGGCTGCGCGCGCTGCTGGAGGTGGGGGTGCGCCCGGGCGGGCTGGGGGCGGGGCCGTATCCGCAGGTGAGCGGGGTGCGCGTCACCGTGGACGCGCGCCGCCCAGGCGGCGACCGCGTGGTGGGCGCCCTCCGCCGCGACGACGGGCGCGCGATTGCCCCCGCCGATACCGTGCGCGTCGCCTTCGTGACCTACCCCGCCTGCCGTGGCGGCGACGGGTATCGCATCCCCGAGGCGGCGCCGGCGTGCGACGCGCTGGCCGCCGATCCGGCGCGCTTCCCCCGTTCCGTGGACCTGCTGGCGCGCCATCTTGAGGGGATGGGGGCGCGCATCGTGGCCCCTCCCGTGGGGCGCGTGACGCGCCTCGATCGCCGCACGCCCTGACCATCCGCTCCCTTCCCTCCCTGCCCACTCCCCCCCGCCATGTCGCACAGTGAGACTCCGGTTCCCCCCGCGGCCGACGCGCTGGCCAGGCTCCGCCTGGACGGCAAGGTGGCCATCGTCACCGGCGGCACCCGCGGCATCGGGCTGGCCATTGCCGCCACCCTGGCCCGGGCGGGTGCGCGCGTGATGCTGTCCAGCCGCAAGGCCGAGCACGTGGAGCACGCCGTGGCGGCGCTGCGCCACGAGGGGCTGGCGGTGCACGGCGTGGCCGCGCACATGGGCACCCCGGCCGACTGCCGCATGCTGGCGGCGCGCACGGTGGAGCACTTCGACGGCATCGACATCATCGTCAACAACGCCGCCACCAACCCCATCTTCGGCCCGCTGCAGCAGGCGGGCGACGAGGCCTTCGACAAGATCCTCGCCGTCAACGTGAAGGGGCCGCTGGAGCTGTGCCGCACCGCGCACACCGTCATGGCGCAGCGTGGCGGCGGCGCCATCGTCAACGTGGCCTCCATCGGGGGGATCTCCCCCGAGGCGGGGCTGGGGCTGTACAGCGTGAGCAAGGCGGCGCTCATCTCGCTCACCAAGGTGATGGCGCAGGAGTGGGGCGCCGACGGCATCCGCGCCAACGCCCTCTGTCCGGGGCTCGTCAAGACGCGCTTCAGCGCCGCGCTGTGGAAGGACCCGGACATCGCCGACCAGGTGCTGGGGCACCAGCCCATCCGCCGCATCGGGATGCCCGAGGACATCAGCGGCCTGGCGCTGTTCCTGGCCTCCGACGCCTCCGCGTACTGCACGGGGGGCGTGTACATGGCCGACGGCGGGTACCTGCTGTGAGCGCCGCCGCCCACCCCGCCGCCGCCGATCCGGCCGCGCTGGCCGCGCTGCTGGCCGTCGCGCGCCGCTTCGTGGATGAGGAGGTGATCCCGCGGGAGCGCGCGCTGCTGGCGGGCCCGTGGGCGGCGATCCTCCCGGAGCTGGAGGCGCTGCGCGCCCGCGCCCGGGCGCTGGGGCTGTGGGCGCCCTTCCTCCCGCCGTCGCTGGGGGGGCTGGGGCTCCCGCTGGACGCCTACGCGCGCCTCAGCGAGGTGCTGGGGAGCACGCCCTTCGGGCTGTACGTCTGCAACTGCCAGCCCCCCGACGTGGGGAACATGGAGCTCTTGCACCAGTTCGGCACGCCGGCGCAGCAGGCGGCGTGGCTGCGGCCGCTGGCCGAGGGGCGCGTGCGCAGCTGCTTCGCGATGACCGAGCCGGCCCAGGCGGGCTCCAACCCGGTGTGGCTCACCACGCGCGCGGTGCGCGACGGCGACGACTACGTCATCACCGGTGACAAGTGGTTCACCTCCAGCGCCGACGGCGCCGCGTTTGCCATCGTCATGGCGGTGACCGACCCCGACGCGCCGCCGCACCGCCGCGCCAGCCAGCTCATCGTGCCGCTGGACGCGCCCGGGTTCACGCTGGTGCGCAACATTCCCGTGATGGGGGAGGCCGGGGGTGGCTGGAACAGCCACGCCGAGGTGCGGCTGGACGGCGTGCGGGTGCCGGTGGCCAACCGGCTGGGTGACGAGGGGGCCGGCTTCGCGCTGGCGCAGGAGCGGCTGGGCCCCGGGCGCATCCACCACTGCATGCGGTGGATCGGCGTGGCCGAGCGCGCGCTGGCGCTCATGTGCCGCCGTGCGGCATCGCGCGAGCTGGCGCCAGGGGACCTGCTGGCCGGCCGGCAGGCGGTGCAGTTCTGGATCGCCGAGTCGCGCATCGCCATCCACGCGGCGCGGCTGATGGTGCTGGACGCGGCGGGGAAGATCGCGCGCGAGGGGCAGCAGGCGGCGCGGGAGGAGGTGGCGTACATCAAGGTGTTCGTGGCCACCATGCTGCAGCAGGTGCTGGATCGCGCGGTGCAGGCGCACGGCGCGCTGGGGATGACCGACGACACGCCGCTGGCGTGGTGGTACCGGCACGAGCGCGCGGCGCGCATCTATGACGGCGCCGACGAGGTGCACAAGGCGGTGATCGCGCGGCGCGAGCTCAAGCCCTACCTGCCGGCGCGATGACGGGCGTGCCCGACGGCACCATCACCCCGCGCGAGGGCGAGGGGGTGGACGCCGCGGCGCTGGCCGCGTGGCTGCGCGCCGCGCGCCCGGGGCTGCTGTCCGACGGGGCCGCGCTGGCGGTGCGCCAGTATCCCGCGGGGTTCAGCAACCTCACGTACCGCGTGGACGTGACTTCGGCTGCCGCCTCCGCCGCCCCCGCCTTCGTGCTGCGCCGGCCGCCGCGCGGGGTGCAGGCCGGCATCGCGCACGACATGGGGCGCGAGCACGACCTGCTGGCCGCCCTGCATCCGCTGGGCGTCCCCGTGCCGGCGCCGGTGGCCCGCTGCGACGACGCGGCGGTGCTGGGCGCGCCGTTCTACCTCATGGCGCACGTGGAGGGCGCCATCGTGCGCCGCCCCGACGACGTCCCCGGCCCCGAGGCCGGGCGCCCCGCGGTGCTGGCCG
>JBILKP010000226.1:0-4611 GCA_044376625.1 Gemmatimonas sp.
AACCCGCTGCAGCTGATCGCCATGTACGGGGCGATCTTCGCGATCTTCTACTTCGTCCTCCTGCGCCCGCAGCAGAAGCAGCGCAAGGCGCACGACGCGCTGGTGAAGCAGCTCAAGAAGGGGGACGCGATCGTCACCGCCGGCGGGATCGTGGGCGAGGTGCAGCACATCGCGCCGCTGGCCCCCGACGGCGCGCCGGGGATGGACGACCGCATCACGATCAAGTCGGGGGAGTCGCGCCTGGTCATCGAGCGGGGCCGCATCGCGCGCGTGGGCACCGCCGCCCCCGCAGCCTGACGCTCGGCGCCCCGCGCATGGCCCGCCTCGACATCCACCTCTTCGGCTCCCCCATCCTCCGGCAGGAGACGGAGCGGGTGGGGCACATCACCCCCGAGCTCCGCCGCCTGGTCGACGACATGTTCGAGACCATGGAGGCCGCCAACGGCATCGGGCTGGCCGCGCCGCAGGTGGGGCGCAGTGAGCGGCTGTTCGTGGTGGAGGTCGACGGCGTGCGGCAGGCGTTCCTCAACCCCGAGCTGCTGCGGGCCGAGGGGCGCAACAAGTGGGAGGAGGGGTGCCTCTCCATCCCCGAGGTGTTCGCCGAGGTGGAGCGCCCCGCCACGGTGACCATGCGTGCGCAGGACCTGGAGGGCGCGTGGTTCGAGATCACCGCCGGGGACCTGCTGGGGCGCTGCCTGCAGCACGAGCTGGACCACCTGGTGGGGAAGCTGTTCCTCGACCGGCTGAGCCTCCTCAAGCGGCGGGCGGCGCTGCGGCAGTGGGACGAGGAGAAGCTCAACTATCCGGCGCTCCGCCGCGTGCTCCCGGTGGCGGAGCTCCCCAAGGAGCCGCCCCCCGCCGCGCCAACGCCGCCCGCGCCCGCTCCGTAGGCCGGCGCCATGCGCGTGCTCTTCTGGGGGACCCCCGACTTCGCCGTGCCCGCGCTGCGCGCGCTGCTGGGTGAAGGGGTGGACGTGGTGGGGGTGGTCACGCAGCCCGACCGCCCGCGAGGGCGTTCCCGCTCGCGCCTCGATCCCTCCCCCGTGAAGGTGGTGGCGCTGGAGGAGGGGATCCCCGTGCTGCAACCCGAGCGCCCGCGCGGCGACGCGTTCCTCGCCGAGATGCAGGCGCTGGCCCCCGACCTCTCCGTCGTGGTGGCGTACGGGCACATCCTCCCCAAGGCGGTCATCGACCTCCCCCGGCTGGGCACGCTCAACATCCATGCGTCGCTGCTGCCGCAGCTCCGCGGCGCCGCCCCCATCCAGGCGGCCATCCTGGAGGGGCATGCCGAGACGGGGGTGACCATCATGCAGATGGTCCCCGCGCTGGACGCCGGCGACATGCTGCACGTGCTGCGCACCCCCATCGAGCCCGACGAGACGTACGGCGAGCTGCACGACCGCCTGGCCGAGCTGGGGGCGCTGGCCATCGTGCAGGCGCTGGCGCTGCTGGAGGCGGGCGCCGCGCATGCGGTGCCACAGGACGCGTCGCGCGCCACCTACGCCCCCAAGATCACGCGCGAGATGGCGCAGGTGGACTTCACCCGCCCCGCCCAGGTGGTGGCCCGCGTGGTGCGCGCCTTCGATCCGCGCCCGGGGGCCTTCACCCTGCGCCAGGGCGCCGCGGTCAAGCTCCTGGGCGCGCGTCCGGAGGGCGACGGCACCGACGACGCCCTGGACGCGCCCACGCGCAGCGCCCCGCCAGGGACGGTGCGCGCCGCCGACGCCGACGGGCTGCTGGTGCGGTGTGGCACGGGCGCGGTGCGCGTGGCCGAGGTGCACCCCGCCGGCCAGGGGCGCATGACCGCGCAGGCGTGGGCCCGCGGGCGCGGCGTGGTGGTGGGCGACCAGCTCGGCGCCGACGGGACCCCGTGACCCCTCGCCCGCCGGTTGCCCGGCCTGCGCGGCCGCCGGCCGGGCGCCCCAGGGCCACCCCCGCCCGCATGGCGGCCGCACGGCTCCTGGCTGACCTGCGCCACGGCGTGCTGCTGGACGTCGCCTTCGACCGCCACGCCGCCCCGCTCCCCCCGCGCGACCGGCGCTGGGTGCAGGAGCTGGTGTGGGGGGTCCTGCGCCGGCGGAGCTGGCTGGACGCCGTGCTGGCCCCGCGCCTGCGCGGCGGGCTGGGGGCGCTGGAGCCGGGCGTGCTGGACCTGCTGCGGCTGGGGGTGCAGCAGCTGGTGGGAATGGGCAGCGTCCCCCCCTACGCCGCCATCGGCGAAGGGGTCACCCTCGCACGCACCTTCCACGGCGAAGGGGCCGCGCGACTGGTCAACGCCGTGCTCCGGCGCGTGGATCGCGAGCGCGACCAGCTGGAGCCCGACCCCCCCGGCGACCCCGTGGAGGCGCTGGCGCAGGCGCACAGCCATCCGGCGTGGCTGGTGGCGCGCTGGATGCGGCAGTGGGGGGCGGACGACACCGCGCGCCTGCTGCACGCCAACAACACCCCGGGGCCCATCATGCTGCGCCCGCACGGGGTGCCGGCCGAGGCGCTGGCGGCCATGCTGGCGGGCGACGGGGTGACGGTGGCCCCGGTGCCGCTGGTGGCCGACTCGCTGGCGCTCCCCCCGGGGGTCGCGCTGGCCGACCTGGCCCCCTTTGCCGCCGGGCAGTGCTACGTGCAGGATGCCGGCGCCACGCTGGTGGTGCGCTACGCGCACGTCCCCGAGGGGGGCGTGGTCGCCGACCTGTGCGCCGCCCCCGGCGGCAAGGCGCTGGAGCTGGCGCGCCGCGCCGCGCTGGTGGTGGCCGCCGACCGCCAGCCGCTGCGCGTGGACCGCATGCTGACGGGCTTCGGACGGCTGGACGCCGAGCGGCTGGTGACGCTGGTGGCCGACGCCACCGCCCCGGCCCTGGCCCCCGTGGACGCCGTGCTGGTGGATGTCCCCTGCACCGGCACCGGCACCTTCCGCCGGCACCCCGACGCGCGCTGGCGGCTCAAGGTGGCCGACCTGGCGGTGCTGGGGGCGCTGCAGCGGGAGATCCTCGAGGCCGCCGCCACCGTGGTGCGCCCGGGCGGCCTGCTGGTGTACTCCACCTGCTCGCTGGAACCCGAGGAGAACGACGCCCCGGTGGACCGGTTCCTGGCCGCGCACCCCGAGTTCACCCTGGAACCCCCGCCGCCGGGGACCGTCCCCGACACAGTGCTGGACGGCGGCCGCCTGCGCGTCCTCCCCCACCGGCACGGCGTGGACGGCGCCTTCGCCGCCCGGATGCGCCGGCTGGCGTGACCGGGCACGCACGCGGCCGCCCGGAGCTTCCCGTGCGCGCCCGCGACCTCCTCCATCGGCGCCCCACCCCCCCGCAGACCGCCGTCGATCGCTATCGTTCGCGCATGGCCAGCCGCTCCCCCCGTTCCCGTCGCCCCCGTTGGGGGCTCCGCATGGCCATCGCCCTGGCGCTGGGCGGGGCGCTTGGGGCCGTCGGCGGCGTCTCGGCCGTCAATCGCCTGGAGCCCGGGCACCCCGGGGGGATCGACTCGCTGGCGCTGGTCAAGGCCCCAGCAGCAGCGGCCCAGCCCGACACCGCGCTGGAACCGCGCCCCACAGCCCCCCCGGCCGCGTCGCCCGTGGCCGAGAGCGCCGGTGCGGCGCTGCTGGACAGCCTGGCCGCCGACAGCGCCGACCCGCTGGCGCTCACGCCACAGGCGGTGGATTCGCTGGCACGCCTCGATTCGCTGGCCGACGCCGATTCCGCGGCCCGCGCGGCACGCGCCCGGCGGCGCCCCGATACGCTCCCCCCCGCTCCCTTCACCCGCGCCCCCCTGCCATGAGCCCGCGCATCGCCCCCTCCATCCTCAGCGCCGACTTCCGCCGCCTGGGCGAGGAGGTCGCCCAGTGCGAGGCCGGCGGGGCCGACTGGATCCATGTGGACGTCATGGACGGCCACTTCGTCCCCAACCTCACCTTCGGCCTCAAGGTCATCGAGGCGGTGCGCGCGGCCACCACGCTGCCGGTGGACGTGCACCTCATGGTGGAGCGCCCCGAGCAGTACCTGGAGGCGTACGCCAAGGCGGGGGCATCCGTGCTGACCATCCACGCCGAGGCCGCGCCGCACCTGGACCGCCAGCTGGCGCACATCAAGGCGCTGGGGTGCCAGGCCGGCGTGGCGCTCAACCCCGCCACGCCGCTGTCGGCGGTGGAGGAGGTGGCGCACCTGCTGGACCTGCTGCTCATCATGACCGTGAACCCCGGGTACGGCGGGCAGTCGTTCATCCCGTACACCGTGGACAAGGTGGAGCGCGCGCGCTTCCTGCTGAACCAGGCGGAGAGCCGCGCCGTGCTGCAGGTGGACGGCGGCATCGGCCGCGGCACCATCCACGACTGCTGGCGCGCGGGGGCCGACTGCTTCGTGGCCGGCAACGCCATCTTCGGCGCCGCCGACCCGCAGGGCGAGATCGGCGCGCTGCGTGCGCTGTGCGCGGAGGCCGCGTGACCGCCCGGCAGCAGTGGCTGGTGGTGCTGGGCATCGTCGCGCTGCTGGGCGGGGGCGCGTGGGCCGCGTCGCACTTCCTGAAGGACGAGCTCACCAGCGTGGCCGTGGGGGGCGACGCGCCCGGCTTTGCGGCGGCCACCCTGACCGCGCCGGCGCGGATGAAGTCGCTGAGCGACTA
>JBILKP010000227.1:0-4607 GCA_044376625.1 Gemmatimonas sp.
ACTTCCCGGTCATCCGCGTGTTCGGCACGGTGGGGTGGATCGTGGCGTCGGGGGTGCTGGTGGGCTTCGTGCTGCACGCCGACAAGCTGGCGCTCCCCATGCAGATCTCGGCGGCCGGCTCGGCGGCACTGGCGGCCTTCGCGCTGCTGCTGCCCCACACGCCGCCGCGCGCGGCCGGGGCGCCGTTCAGCCTCCGCGATGCGCTCGGGCTGGACGCCCTCCAGCTGCTCACCCGGCCGGCGTTCCTGGTGTTCGTGCTGGGCTCGTTCCTGCTGTGCATCCCGCTGCAGTTCTACTACGCGTTCGCCAATCCCTTCATGAACGAGATCGGCGTGCCGAATGCGGCCGGGATCATGTCGTTCGGGCAGGCGTCGGAAGTGGGCTTCATGCTCCTCCTGCCGTTCGCGCTGCGGAAGCTGGGCATCAAGTGGATCATGCTGGTCGGCATGCTGGCGTGGGGGGTGCGGTACCTGGCCTTCAGCCGCGGGGATGCCGGCGCCGGCATGGGCCTGATCTATGCGGGGATCCTCCTGCACGGCATCTGCTACGACTTCTTCTTCGTGGCCGGCCAGATCTACACCGACGAGGTGGCGGGCCCGAAGATCCGGGCGGCGGCGCAGGGGTTCCTCAACCTGGTCACGAACGGCGTGGGCTACTTCGTGGGCGCCTCGGTGTCGGGGGCGGTGGTGAGCCGCTATGCCTCGACCACCGCGGCCGGCGCATCGGCGCACGACTGGCTCCAGGTGTGGCAGGTGGCCGCCCTGGGGGCGTTAGTGGTGTTCGGCGCGTTCCTGCTGCTGTTCCGCCCGGCGCCGGCGGGCGCCACGGCCTCGCGGTAGCACCCGCGCCCGTGCCGACGCTGCCGCCGGGGCTGGTGCTGGAGGCCTGCTGCGACTCGGTGGCCTCGGCGCGCGCCGCGCAGGCGCATGGCGCCACGCGCGTGGAGCTGTGCGGCCCCGGCGACGGGGGGACCACCCCCTCGCCGGGGCTGCTGGTGCAGGTGCGCGCGCTCCTGCGCATCCCCCTGTTCGTGATGGTCCGCCCCCGCGCGGGGGACTTCGTGTACGACGCGGACGAGCTGGAGGTGATGGCGAACGACGTGGTGACGGCGCGCGTCCTGGGGGCGGACGGGGTGGTGGTGGGCCCGCTGCACCCCGACGGCACGGTGGACGCGCGCGCCCTTGCCGCGCTGGTGTCGCTGGCGCGCCCGCTGCGCGTGACCTTTCATCGTGCCTTCGACCGCACCCCCGACCCGGACGCCGCGCTGGAGGTGCTGCTGGCCCAGCAGGTGGACGGGGTGCTCACCGCCGGCCACGCTCCCACGGCGCTGGCGGGCGCGCCGCGGCTGCGTGCCTGGCAGGCGCGCGCCGGCGACCGGCTGGAGGTGATGGCCGGCGGCGGCGTGCGCGCCGACCACGCACGCACGCTGGTGGACACCGGGGGGCTGCGCGCCCTCCATGCCCGCGGCACCGATCCCACCATCATTCGCGACCTGGTGCAGGCGCTGGCCTGACCTTCCCTTGCCCATGAGGCATCCCCGGATGCGTGGCATCTCCCTCTGGTCCCTGGCGGCGCTGCTGGGCGCCGCCCCCCTTGTCCCCCTTGGTCCCCGTCCCTCGCTGGCCGCGCAGGGGGCGCCGCAGGCCGAAGGGGCGCGCTATGCCGTGATCCCGCGCCCGGCCGTGCTCACGCCGCGCGCTGGGGCGTACCTGCTCTCGGCACGCACCGTGCTGCGCACGGACCCGGCCTTCCGCGCGGTGGCCCGCCGCTTTGCCCGCGACGTGGCCGCCCCCACGGGGCTGGAGCTTGCGGTGGCCCCCCTGGGCGGGACGGGCGGGATCATGCTGCGGCGCGATGCGGCGCTCCCCGCCGAAGGCTACCGGCTGGACGTCACTCCGCAGGGGGTGACGGTGCATGCCAGCGCCCCCGCCGGTGCGTTCTACGCGCTGGAGACGGTGAAGCAGCTGCTCCCCCCGGCCATCTACCGCGAGGCGCCGGTGGCCGGGGTGACCTGGGCGGTGCCGGCCGTGCACGTGGAGGACGCGCCGCGCTTCGCCTGGCGCGGCGCGCACCTGGACGCGGGGCGGCACTTCATGCCCAAGGAATTCGTCAAGAAGTACGTCGACCTGCTGGCGCGCCACAAGATGAACCGCTTCCACTGGCACCTCACCGAGGACCAGGGGTGGCGGCTGGAGATCCGGAAGTATCCGCGCCTTACCCAGGTGGGGGCCTGTCGCGAGCAGACGCAGGTGGGGCTCCACCAGTCCGATCCCGCCAAGCGCGTGTTCAACGGCACGCGCCACTGCGGCTTCTACACGCAGGAGGACGTGCGCGAGGTGGTCGCGTACGCCGCCGAGCGCATGGTGACCGTGGTGCCGGAGGTGGAGATGCCCGGGCACTCGCAGGCCGCGGTGTTCGCCTACCCGCAGCTGTCCAGCTCCCCCGACACCGCCCCCAACCCCGGTGTGCTGCAGGTGTGGGGGGTGAGCCCCTACATCATCAATCCCACCGACGCCAGCGTGGCGTTCATGCAGGACGTACTGGCGGAGGTGCTGGAGCTGTTCCCCAGCCCGTGGATCCACATCGGCGGCGACGAGGCCATCAAGGACCAGTGGAAGGCCAACCCCGCCATCCAGGCGCGCATCAGGGCGCTGGGGCTCAAGGACGAGCACGAGCTGCAGAGCTGGTTCATCCGCCAGATGGACAGCTTCCTCACGCAGCGCGGGCGCCGGCTGATCGGGTGGGACGAGATCCTGGAGGGGGGGCTGGCCGAGAACGCCACCGTGATGAGCTGGCGCGGCATGGCTGGCGGCATTGCCGCGGCCAAGGCGGGGCATGACGTGGTGATGGCCCCCGGCACGCACACCTACTTTGACCATTACCAGTCGCAGGACCGCGCACGCGAGCCACTGGCCATTGGTGGCTTCACCAACCTGGAGAAGGTGTACAGCTTCGAGCCGGTGCCGCCCGAGTTGTCCCCGGCGGAAGGGAAGCACGTGCTGGGAGCCCAGGGACAGCTGTGGACGGAGTACATCCCCACCCCCAAGCACCTGGAGTACATGGCGTACCCGCGGTTGGTGGCGCTGTCGGAGGTGGTGTGGAGCCCGGCGGCGCGGCGCAGCTGGCCCGACTTCCAGCAACGGCTGCCGCGGCACCTGGCGCGGCTGGATGCGCTGGACGTGAACTACCGGCGCCCCGAGGGGATCGCGCCGCAGTGAGGCGGCACCCGGGCGCCGCCTCCGGGTGAACGACACGGGGGGCCCTGGTCAACCGACCAGGGCCCCCCTGTCATTCACGCCGCACAGCCGGTCAGCGCGGCTTCCAGGTGCCCTGCGCCACCTGCGGGACGAACTTCTCCACCGCCTTCTCCGAGTACTCGAGCGTCTTCCCCAGCTCCGCGCTCTTGTACGCGGTCATCAGCAGGCGCACCACGTCCAGCCCGTCATGCCAGGTGAGCAGCGGGGCCTCCTTCCCCAGGAAGGCGCGCACGAAGTGGCGATCCTCCGCCTCGTAGCCGTAGGCGATGGCCTCGTTCACCACCACGGGCATCTGCCCCACCTCGGCGTTCTGCTTCTCCACGATGTCCTCGCCGGTCTTCCCCTTCACCGCGCGGGAGAAGAAGAGGTCCAGCCCCGACTCGAGCGTGTTCCACTTCATCGAGTACTCGGGGCCCAGGAGCTCGGCGCTGAGGCGCAGCCCGGGGCCGACGAAGCTCCAGCTGGTGGTCGCCTCGCCGATGGCGATGCGCCCCTCGGGGGTCTCGAACTCGATGTTGACGCTGGCGAAGTCCTCGGAGGGCATCTTGGTGTAGTCCACCCCCATGGTCTTCTTGAGCTGCGCCGCGTACTCCTTGCGGCTCCACTTGAGGGAGGCGATGTGCCCGGTGACGCGCTTGACGGTGAGGGTGCGGAGCGACTCCCCCGGCGGGGTGAGCAGCTGCCGCACCACCAGCGCGGAGTGGCACATCATGTCGTTGAGGACGCCGCCCCCCTGCTGCACGCCGTTCCAGAACCACGGGCCATGCGGGCCGCTGTGCTCCTCGGCCGCGCGGGCCAGGTACGGGCGCCCCGTGGTGGCCGCGCCGCGCTTCCAGATGAGGTGGTGCCCCACGGCGACCTGCGGCGAGAAGTACTGGTTCTCGAGGTAGCCGTGCATGATGCCGGCCTGCTCCACCAGCTTCGTGATGTGCTTGGCCTCGGCCACGGTGCGCCCCAGCGGCTTCTCGCAGGCGATCCCCTTCAGCGTCCCCTTGCCGCTCCGCACGGCGTCGCAGATCTCCTCGACGTTCTCGATGCGGGCGTGGTTGGGGCCGTTCAGCCAGATCGCGTCGATGGCCGGGTCGGCCACCATGGCGGTGATGCTCTTGTACGCCTTGGCCTCGCCGACATCCAGCTCGCGGGCGTAGCGCGCAGCGGCGGCGGCGTTCTTCTGGTTGGGGCTCCACACCCCGAGGACGTCGGCGTCGCGCACGCAGCGGAATGCCTGCATGTGGAAGCGGGCGTTGAAGCCCGACCCGATGAAGCCGATACCAAGGCGCTGTCCAGGCATGGGAAGGCGGTGAGGGGGAAAGGGCGGGGCCCCCGCAGGGGCGCCCCGGTGATGCGCAG
>JBILKP010000228.1:0-4603 GCA_044376625.1 Gemmatimonas sp.
TGTTGGGCGACCGCTACCGCCTGACGCGCGAGCTGCCGGGGGGCGGGATGAGCCGCGTGTTCCTGGCGCACGAGCCGGCGCTCAAGCGCGACGTGGTGGTGAAGGTGCTCCCCCCCGACCTGCTCACGCCGCGCAGCCGCGCCCGCTTTGCGCAGGAGATGGAGGTCACCGCCCGGCTGCAGCACCCGCACATCCTGCCGGTGCTGTCCAGCGGCGGCGATGACACGCTGACCTGGTACATCACCCCGTACGTGCGGGGCGCCAGCCTGCGCGAGCGGCTGGTGGGGGCGCCGGTGCCGCTCCCCGAGGCCGTCCCGCTGCTGGCCGACCTGGCCGGCGCGCTGCGCTTTGCGCATGCGCGCGGCGTGCTGCACCGCGACCTCAAGCCGGGGAACGTGCTGCTGGCCGAGGGGCACGCGATCCTGGCGGATTTCGGCATTGCCCGCGCGCTGGCGGACGGGGACGAGCCGCAGGGGCCGGCCGGGAGCAGCTCCATCGGCACCGAGCTGTATGCCCCGCCGGGCGGGGTGGTGGATGCCGCGGGGGACCTGTATGCGCTGGGGCGGTTGGCGCACCACCTGCTGCTGGGGACGCTCCCGGTGGCGCCGGTGACGCGCGCGGGGGTGGCGGCCGCCCTGGCGCGCCGGCACCCGGAGGCGCCGGCCGCGCAGGGCGCGGCGCTTGCCGACGTGCTGGTGACGCTGCTGGCGGCCGCGCCGGCCCCGGGTGCCGTGGCCACCGGCGCGTCGGTGGCGTCTGCGGCCCTCGTGGAGCGGCAGCTGCGGGGGGCGCTGGCGCCGCCGCCCCCTGAGCGCGGCGGATGGCCGGGGCGCCGCCGGGCGCTGGTGGGCGCCGCGGCGCTGGCGGCCGTGGCCGTGGCGGTGGCCGTGGGCGGATGGGGCTGGCAGGCCACGCGCGCTCCCGGCGGCGCCCGCCTGGCGGCCGGGGGAGGCGCGGAGGCCGACGCGCCGATGGCCGCCCAGGTGGTGGCGCTGGCGGACACGGTGGGGACGACCGGGTTGCCACCGGCGCGGGGAGCAGGCGCCCGGGGTGAGGCGGGCGCGGACAGCGTTCCCCCCGCCGTGGCGGCAGGGCGTCTGGGTCCCGACACGGCTCGCGCGGAGGCGCCGGCCCCGCGGTCGCTGCCGGATTCGGCCCGCCTGCTGGTGCAGGCCGGCGACTGGGAAGGGGCGCTGCCCGTGCTGCGGGAGGCGCTGGCCACCACCCCGGACGCGCCGGCGCTGCTGCTGCAAGCGGCCGTGCTGGTCTCGCTGCAGCAACCGCCGGACTCCCCCGGGGAGGAGCCGCGGGCGCTGCTGGGGCGGTTGGCGGCGGTGGAGGGGGCGCTGACGCCGGAGGAGCGCGCCCTGGCGGAGGGGTTCCGGCTGCTGGCGCGCGGGGCCTACCCCGAGGCCGTGGCCCACTTCCGCGCGCTGCGCGGGTCCTTGGCCATCGCCCCGTGGGCGCTGGTGGGGATGGGGGAGGCGCTGTCGCGTGATGTGCTGGTGCTCCCCGACGCCCAGTCGCCGTCGGGGTACCGGTTTCGCACCGACGCCAATGAGACGCTGGCGGTGCTGGCCGATGCCATGCGCAGCGCCCCCTGGGTGGACCGGCGGTGGGTGCTGCGGCAGGTGGTGCGCGCGGCGCCGGTGGAGACGGGGCGCCTGCGCGCCGGGCGCGATGCCCAGGGGACGCTGTACACCGGGCGCATGCTGGCCGTGGGGAACCGCGTGGAGACGCCCCCCTACCGCTCCGGACCCTCCGGGACGCGCCTTCCGCCCCCCTCCCCGGAGAGCGCTCGCGCGCTGGAGCTGCACCGGGAGCGGGTGGGGGCGCTGCTGGCCCAGTGGCGGCACGAGGCGCCGCAGGCCGCCCACGCGTGGCTGCTGACGGCGGGGCTGCTGGAGGCCAGCGGCCACATCGTGACCGCCGGCCCCGACCAGCTGTCGGCGCTGGACGCCATGGCGCGGGGGCGGCGGCTGCTGCGCGCGGGCGGGGAAGCCGCCCTCCAGCACCAGCGCAACCACCTGCGGCTGTACCTGCGGGGGGGGCGCTTTGCCGAGGCGGCGGCGCTGGCCGACAGCGCGCTGGCGGACATCGAGCAGGGGTCGCTGCTGGAGCGCGACCGGGGGTTGCCGCTGGCGCTGCTCACCGGGCGCACGATGTTGGCCGCCCGGCTGGGGGAAGCCACGGCCGGGCAGCTCACCCGCGAGGTGATCGGGCTCACCGGCCAGCCCGTGCGCCTGCCGGCGGAGCTGCTGCGCGAACGGGCCGCGGTGTTCCCGTTCATTGCGCACGGCGCCTGCACCGACGCGGTGCGCGGCGCGCCCGGGCGGCTGCGGGCGCTGGCCGTGGCGCGCATCCCCGAGCCGGAGCGTGCCCCGGGGTTCGAGGCGGCGCTGCTGCAGGAGCTGCTGGAGCAGGGGCTCCCCTGCCTGGGGCCCGCCCCGCTGGCCGCGCTGAACACGGGGATGATCCGTCGCCCCACCAACCGGGGGGCGGAGGCGCTGGAGGCGGGGCGGCCGGCCTCGCTGGTGGCCATGTACGCGCAGCTGCAGCGGACGCGGGAGGACGCCGGGGCGCCCCCGATGCTGGCGGACGAGGCGGTGGCGATCGGCGTGCAGCTGGCGGCCGCGGGGGACACGGCGGCGGCCTATCGCGTGGTCACGCGTTCGCTGGACGCGCTGCCGGTGGTGCAGTCCCGCTTTGCGGAGATGGCCGGGCCGGCCGGGGCGCTGGGGCGGGCGATGTTGCTGGCGGCGGAGTGGGGCGCGCGCGTGGACGCGCCCGGCAGTGCCCGGTGGCTGGCGGCGGTGGACGCGCTCTGGGCGCGCGCCGATGCCCCGCGCCGCGCCGAGGTGGCGCGCGTGCGCGCCGTGGTCAGTGCGGCGCGTGCAGCGCCAGCGCCAGCGCCGTAGTCTCCGGCGCGGGCTCCAGCTGCAGGTCGTCGCGCAGCTCGCGCACCAGCGCGTCGTAGATGCGCAGTGCCCCGGCCCGGTCGCCGGCGCGCGCCAGCAGCTCCATCACGCGCCGCACCCGCCGCTCGTCGCCCCGCGCCAGCCGCGCCGCGCGCCGCGCCCATCGCGAGGCGCTGGTGAGGTCCTCCCCCTGCTCGTAGCGCCGCGCCAGCTGCCACGCCGCATCGGCAGCGCGCTCCGCCACCGTGCTGCGCTCCTCCTCCAGCCATCGCGCAAACCCCGCGGCGTCGCAGTGGAACCCGTCCAGCAGCGGTCCGCGGTACAGCTCCAGCGCCTCGGCCAGGCGGTCGGCCGCGAGGGCGGCGTGGAAGGCCGCCACGTCGGTGACGCAGTGCGCGGGGTCCACGCCAACCTCCTCGTCGCCGCGCGTGTGCAGCAGGGCGTCGCCGAAGGCGCGGCGGATGGCGTGCAGCCCCTTGCGCAGCGCGGCGCGAGCGCCGAGCGCGCCCAGTTCGGGCCAGAACAGCGCCGCGAGGTGGTCGCGGCGCACCAGGCGCCCCGCGCCCGCGCAGGCCAGATAGGCCAGCAACGCGGCCTGCTTGGGGCGGGCCAGGTAGGCGTCGGCGGCGGCGGGCCCCTGATGCGTCAGGGGGCCCAGCAGCTGCAACCGCATGGGCGGGACGTCCGGGGTGATGGCTCGCGACACACCTGAGAACTTGCGACACGAGGTGGGAAATGGGAGGGGGTTCGCCCGCTTTCCCGTCACGAATGCGGGCGTGTTGGCCAGGATCACGTGGAGGGAACGGCCAGGGAACGCCGTAGGGACAGCCGCGGCCGCCACCAGCGGCTACATTCCCGCGCAGGTGATTTGTCGCCGATCACGTGTTCGCTGTGTCCTTCCCCGAGGGCTTGCCATGTCGTTCCGTGTTGCGTCCTGCCGTGTGGTCCCCCTGCTGCTCACCCTTGCGGCCGCGTGCGGCGGCGGTGGCGACACCGGTGGCACCACCCCCACGCCGCCGCCCGCGCCCACGGTGGCCACGGTGACCGTCACCGCGGCCAGCAGTGCGCCGCTGCTCCCCGGGGGCACCGTGCAGCTCACCGCCAAGGCGCTCACCGCCGCCGGGGCCGAGGTGCCCACGGCCACCATCACCTGGAGCAGCGGCAGCACCACCATCGCCACGGTCTCGGGCTCCGGGCTTGTCACCGCCGTGAGCGCCGGCACGGTCACCATCATCGCCACGGCGGGGTCGGTCACCGGCACCGCCTCCGTGCAGGTGAACCCGGGCGGGATCGTGGGGAGCACCGGGGGCACGGTGACCGCAGCCAGCGGCGAGGTCACCCTGCAGCTCCCGCCCGGTGCGGTGACGGGCACCACCCCCATCACGGTGACGGCCAAGCCCGACACCGCGCGCACCGAGCACAACGTGGGGCCCGCCTACACCTTCGGCCCCGCGGGCACCACCTTTGCCCAGCCGGTGATCCTGGCGCTCAAGTACGACACCACCAAGCTGCCGCCGCACACCGACCGCGCCGCGCTGCGCGTGGCCCGGCTCACCGCCGGCAAGTGGGTGCCGCTCACCGAGGCGGTGGCGGTGGACAGCGCCACCAACACCGTGCGCGCGGCCACGCGGTCGTTCTCCACGTACGGGGTGGTGCGCGATCCGTGCCTCCCCTTCAACGCCGGG
>JBILKP010000229.1:0-4569 GCA_044376625.1 Gemmatimonas sp.
GGATCCACTTCAGCACCGCGCCGCGCTCGGCCGCCAGCGCCTGCCACGGGGCCACGTTGGCGTGGTGGTCCAGCTCCGTCACGATGATCTCGTCGCCGGGGCGGAGCGTGCGCCCCACGGCGCGCGCTACATGGAACAGCAGCGTGGTCATGTTGGCGCCAAAGGCGATCTCGTCGGGGGCGCCCCCCAGGAAGTCGGCCAGCACCTCGCGCGCGGTGGCCAGCGCCGCATCCGTCTCCGCGCTGGTGGGGTACACCCAGTGCGTGTTGGCGTTGTGGTGCAGCAGGTAGTCCACCATGGCGTCGGCCACGCCGCGCGGCACCTGCGTGCCGCCGGGGCCGTCGAAGTACGCCACCGGGTGCCCCTGCTCGGTGCGCGCCAGCGCGGGGAAGTGCGCGCGGATCGCCTCCACCGAGGCCACACGCGCCGGCGGCATCGCCGCACCACCGGCCTGGCTCATGCCGCCCCCCGCGGCGCATGGCCCCCGATCACCTGCCCCGCCCGCTGCTCCACCACCTGCACCGCCTCCACGTGATCAGCCTCCGCCCCCAGCGCGGCGTGCGCCTCGCGGAACAGCCCGGCAGTCAGCTCCAGCAGCGGCGCAGGCACCCCCACCTCGCGGCACAGGTCGGCGGCAATCCCCACGTCCTTGTCCAGCAGCGCCAGGCGGAAGGTGCGCGGGAAGGCGCGGGTGAGCACGCGCTCGGGGAACAAGTTCATGCTGGCGTTGGAGCGCCCGCTGGAGGCGTTGATGACCTCCAGCGCCACGTCGGCCCGCACCCCCGCCTTCTCCAGCGTCGCCAGCCCCTCGGCGGTGCCCCACAGCGCCAGCGCCAGCAGCGCGTTGTTCACCGCCTTGAGGGCGTCCCCGGCGCCCACGCCGCCGCAGTGCACGATGCGCGTGCCGAAGCACGCCAGCACCGGGCGCACGCGCGCCAGCGTGTCGGCGTCGCCTCCCACCATCACGGTCAGCGCCCCCTGCTCGGCGCCGGCCACCCCCCCCGATACCGGCGCATCCAGGAAGCCGATGCCCCGCTCGGCCAGCCGCGCCGCCATGCGCCGCGACGTGGCGGCGTCCCCCGACGTGCAGTCCACCAGCACCGCGCCAGCGGGGAGGGTGGCCAGCAGCCCGTCGGGCCCCTCCAGCAGCCCCTCCACGTCGCGGGAGACCGGGAGGCAGGTGATGACCACGTCGCGCCCGGCGGCCGCCAGGGCGGGGGTGGCGGCCACCCGGGCGCCGGTGGCGGCGCCAAAGGCCTCCGCCTTGGCCGCGGTGCGGTTCCACACCACCAGGTCCAGGTCGGGGCGGGCGAGGTGACGGGCCATCGGGGTGCCGATGGCCCCCAGCCCGAGGAAGGCAACGCGTGGCATGCGAAGGCGTGCGAAGGCGGCGGACGGCGGGAAAGGGGACGGCGGAGTGGTCGTCGCGGCGGGGACCGGGCAGATTGCCCCCATGTCCCCAGGCCGCCCCAACCCGTCCGACGGCGCCCCGCCCGTCCCGGAGACCACGTCCGGCGGCAAAGCGCCCTGCAATCTGCCACGCCGGCACCTGTTCGTGCACCTCGACGGGCTGGTGGCCGTGCATGCGGCCCGGGCCGTGCACACGGCGCTGGCCGGCGTCCCGGGGGTGCGCACCGCGGCCGTGACGCTGGCCGGCGCCGAGCTGGAGGTGGAGGGGACGCTGGACCGGGAGGCGCTGGCGGCCGCCGTGGCGCTGGCCGGCGCCACCGTGCGCGAGGTGGTGGCCCAGCCGCGCACCCTCCCCCTGTTCGAGGGGGACGGCGCGTAGCCTGGCGCGTAGCGCGGCGGGGCGCGCGCGCGTCTTTGCCGCGCGGGAGGGCGGGGCTAACTTGCCCCGCACCGCCGCTCCCTTGTCGCCGCCCCGACGATGCCGCCTCGCCACCCCCAAGACCGGCCGCTTGCGGCGCTGATCGTGCCGGACCTCCTCGAGCTGCTCGAGGAGCACCCGGAGAGCATCGGCCCGCAGACCGAGGAGATGCACCCGGCCGACCTTGCCGACGTGGCGGAGGCGCTGCCGGAGGCGTCGGTGCGCGCCTTCCTGGCCGCCCTGCCGCGCGAGCGCGCGGCCGAGGTGCTGGAGTACCTCGACGAGGAGCTCCGCACGCAGGTCCTCGAGGCGCTCACCGCCGGCGAGGCCGCGTCGATCATGGCGGAGATGACGCCGGACGACCGCGCCGACGCCCTGGAGGAGCTGGACGAGGAGACCGCCGACGAGATCCTCTCGGCGTTCGACCCCGAGGAGAAGGCCGAGACCGAGCGCCTGCTCCAGTACGAGCCCGACTCCGCCGGCGGGCTCATGACCACCGAGTTCCTGGCGGTGGACGAGGCGCTCACCGTGGAGGCCGCCCTGCGGGCGGTGCGCGCCATGGCGCGCATCGGGCGGCGCGAGGCGATGTACACCATCTACACCGTCGACGGCACCGGCCGCCTGCGCGGCGTGCTCTCGCTGCGCGAGCTGCTGGCCGCCCCCGAGGGCACCGTGCTCAGCGAGCTGGCGTGGACCGAGGTGGTGAGCGTCCCCCCGGACATGCCGCAGGAGGAGGTGTCGCGCGTCACCTCCAACTACTCGCTCGTGGCCCTGCCGGTGGTGGACGGCGACCGGCGGCTGCTGGGGGTGGTCACCGTGGACGACGTCATCGATGTCATCCAGGAGGAGCAGACCGAGGACGCCCAGAAGTTCGGCGGCATGGAGGCGCTGGAGGAGCCGTACATGCAGGTGGGGCTCCTGCAGAACGTGCGCAAGCGCGGCGGCTGGCTGCTGATCCTGGCGGTGAGCGAGATGCTCACCGCGTCGGTGATGGCGCACTACGAGGACGAGCTGGGGCGCGTGATCCTGCTGGCGCAGTTCATCCCGCTCATCATGAGCTCCGGGGGGAACTCGGGGTCGCAGGCCACCTCGCTCATCATCCGCGCCATGGCGCTGGGCGAGGTCACGCTGCGCGACTGGTGGCTGGTGGTGCGGCGCGAGCTCCCCGCGGGGGCCATCCTGGGGCTGCTGCTGGGGACGGTGGCGGTGCTGCGCATCGAGGCGTGGCAGCTGCTGGGGCTGTACGACTACGGCGCGCACCACGTGCCGCTGGCCTTCACGGTGGGGCTCACGCTGGTGGCCATCGTGACCATCGGCTCGCTCACCGGCTCCATGCTCCCGTTCGTCCTCAAGCGCTTCCGCTTCGACCCCGCCAGCGCCTCGGCCCCCTTCGTGGCCACGCTCGTGGACGTCTCGGCCATCAGCATCTACTTCGGCGTGGCGTACCTGCTGCTGCAGGGCACGCTGCTCTGACCCGCCCCCCCCGGAGCCCGTCATGCCCCTCCACCTCGTCACCGGCGCCGCCGGCTTCATCGGCTCCCACACCGCGCACCGCCTGCTGGACCGCGGCGACGAGGTGGTGGGGTTCGACAATGTCAACGACTACTACGACCCCACGCTGAAGGAGGCGCGGCTGGCGCGGCTGGCGGCGCGCGACGGGTTCCGGCTGGTGCGCGGCGACCTGGCCGACCGGGGCGCGGTGGAGCGGCTGTTCGCGCAGGCGCGCCCGGCGCGGGTGATCCACCTGGCCGCCCAGGCCGGCGTGCGCTACTCGCTCACCAACCCGCACACCTACGTCGACAGCAACCTCACCGGCTTCCTGCACATCCTGGAGGGGTGCCGGCACCACGGCGTGGCGCACCTCACCTATGCGTCGTCGTCCAGCGTGTACGGCGCCAACACCGCCATGCCCTTCTCGGTCCACCAGAACGTGGACCACCCGCTGTCGCTGTACGCCGCCACCAAGAAGGCCAACGAGCTGATGGCGCACACCTACAGCCACCTGTACGGGCTTCCCACCACGGGGCTGCGCTTCTTCACGGTGTACGGCCCGTGGGGGCGCCCCGACATGGCGCTGTTCCTGTTCACCCGCGCCATCCTGGAGGGGCGCGCCATCGACGTGTTCAACCACGGCCGGATGCGGCGCGACTTCACCTACATCGACGACATCGTGGAGGGGGTGGTGCGCACCAGCGACCACACCGCCGCCCCCAACCCCGCGTGGGACGCGGCGCGCCCCGACCCGGGGACCAGCGCCGCCCCCTACCGCCTGTACAACATCGGCAACAACAACCCCGTCGAGCTGCTGCACCTCATCGCCACCCTGGAACAGGCGCTGGGGCGCACCGCCGAGAAGACCTTCCTCCCCATGCAGGCGGGGGACGTCCCCGCCACGTACGCCGACGTGGACGCGCTGGCCGACGCCGTGGGATTCCGCCCCGCCACGTCCATCGAGGACGGGGTGGCGCGCTTCGTGGCCTGGTACCGCGCGTTCTACGGCGTCGGCAGCTGACCGCCGCGCGCAGCCGGCGGACGCGGCGCACGGGCGCGCCCGCGCCGCGCGAACAGCGCGAACCCCAGGGCGAACACCGTGGCAAAGCTGAACCACTGCAGCGCGTAGGAGAGGTGCGGGCCGTCGCCCGGCGCGGGCGGCGGCACCCGCGCGGGGCGCGTGACATCGCGGATGGTCGTGTCCCCCAGCGCCAGCAGCACCACCGGCACCAGCGGCCGCCCCGCCAGCG
>JBILKP010000230.1:0-4534 GCA_044376625.1 Gemmatimonas sp.
TGCTGGGGGACTCCGTGCTGGCGGTGCGCAGCGCGCCGGCAGTGGCCGCACTGGTCACGCACCTGGGAGCGGTGGCGTTGGCGTGGCAGCTGGCGGGGCGAGGGGCGGATGGGGCCGTCGCGGCCCGCCGCGCGGCGGTGTTGGTGGCCGTGTTGCCGCTGGCCACGCTGGGGTTGGTGCTGGCCACCCCCGATGCCCCGCTCTTTGCCGCCACGGCGCTGGCCATGGTGGGGGTGGAACGGGCGCTGGCGGCGCCGCCGCGCTCTGCGCGGGCGCTTGGGTGGTGGGGGGCCACGGGGGTGGCGCTGGGTGGCGCCTTTGTGGCCAAGTACATGGCGGTCCTCCTCCCGGCGGGGCTGGTGCTGGCGTGCCTGGTGCACCCGGCGCTGCGCCGTCGCTTTGCCGAGCCGGGGCCGTGGGTGGCGTCGGCGGTGGCGCTGGCGCTGTTCGCCCCGGTGGTGTGGTGGAACGCCACGCACGACTGGGTGTCCTTCCGCTTCCAGCTGGGGCACGGCTTCTCCGGCACGCCGCGCGGCACGGCGCTGGGGCGCGAACTGGAGCTGCTGGGCGGTCAGGCCGGCTTGGCCTCGCCCATCCTGTTCGGGCTGCTGGCGGTGGCGGTGGGGAGCGCCCTGCACGCGGGATGGCGGTCGCGCCATACCGACGCCCCCACGGCGCCCGCGGTGCGCCGCTTTGCGCTGGCCATGGTGGCGGTGGTGCCGCTGGCGTTCTTTGCCGTGAGCGCCTGGCGCCGGTCTCCCGAGGCCAACTGGCCGGCCATGCTGTACCCGGCGGCCATGGCGCTGCTGGCCACCACCACCGCGACGTGGGCCACGGGGCGATGGTGGCGTGCCGGGGTGGCGCTGGCGGCCGGGCTCACGGTGGTGGCCATGGGGCAGGCGTGGCGCCCGCTGCTGCCGCTGGCCGCCCCGCGCGACCCCATCGCCCGGGCGCACGGCTGGTCGGCGCTGGCCGAGGCCGTGCAGGAGGCGCGCCGGACGGCGGCCCCGGCGGGGGCGCCGTGGCCGGCGGTGGCTGCCAACCGCTACCAGGAGGCCGCCGTGCTGGCGTTCCTGCTTCCCGACCGCCCGCCGGTGCTGGCGCTCAACCGGCAGAGCCGCCCCAACCAGTACGACCTCTGGCCGGGGGCCGACCAGGTGGTGCGCGTCGGCGACGGACTGGTGGCCGTGTTCCAGGCCACGCCGCGGGAGGACTCGCTGGCCCGCGCCGTGGGGGAGGCCTTTGGCGACGCGCGGCCGGTGGCCACGGTGTCGCTGCGGCGCGAGGCGGGGGAGGTCACCACGCGGCGCGTGTGGCTGTACACCGATCGCCGGGGCGCGTTACCGGGCGCGGCGCCAGGGGCCGCCGCGGCGGCGCCCGCCGGCGTGGGCGCCGGTGCCTCCGCAGGCGCCCCGCCGTGAGTGCCGCCCCGGGGTGGTCGGTGACGGTGGCGCTGGCCGTGGCGGCCGGCGGGGCGGCCGGATCGGTGCTGCGCTACCTGGTGGGCGTGTGGGTGCCGCGCCCCCACCCGGGAGACTTCCCCGTGGCCACGCTGGGCATCAATGTGGCGGGGTCGCTGCTGTTGGCGTGGCTGCTGCGGCGCTTCGCGCTGGAGCCGGCGGGGCCGGCGCTGCGCGCCGCGCTCACGGTGGGGCTGTGCGGCGGCTTCACCACCTTCTCCGCGTTCAGCGTGGAGGTGGTCACGCTGCTGCAGGCGGGGCGCCCCGGACGGGCCGTGGTGTATGTGCTGGCCAGCGTGGTGGCGGGCGTGGCGGCCGCCTGGACCGCGCTGCGATGACGGCGCGGGTGTCTGCCGCGCCGCGTGCCGCGCCGAGTGCCGCGCCGCGTGCCATGCCCGACGCTGCGTCGTGATCCGCCTGGTGACCCGCTGGTGTCCTGACTTCTTCCCCGTTGCCTGTCATGCCTGCTGACATCGCCCCCCCCGCGCTGGCCGCCGACCTGGCGGCGTGGCTGGACGCGCACGACGACGCCGCGCTGGCCGAACTGGACGCCTTCCTGCGCATCCCGTCGGTGTCGGCGCGGCAGGAACATGCGGAGGACTGCGCAGCGGCGGCGCGCTTCGTGGCCGACCGCCTGGAGCGGCTGGGGTTTGCCACTACGGTGGAGCCCACCCCCGGGCACCCCATTGTGGTGGGGGAGTGGCGCCAGGCCCCCGCGGGCGCCCCCACGCTGCTGGTGTACGGGCACTACGACGTGCAGCCCGCCGAGCCGCTCGCGCTGTGGACCTCGCCCCCCTTCGAGCCCGCCGTGCGCGATGGTCGCCTGTACGCGCGCGGCAGCGTGGACGACAAGGGGCAGCTGCATCTGCACCTGCGCGCGCTGGCGGCGCACCTGGCGGCGCGCGGCACGCTGCCGGTGAACGTGATCGTGCTGGCCGAGGGGGAGGAGGAGGTGGGGAGCGAGCACCTGGCCCCCTTCATCGAGCGGGAGCGCGCGCGCCTGGCGTGCGACGCCGTGGTGATCTCCGACTCCACCATGTTCGCGCCCGGCCTCCCCAGCCTGCTGTCCTCGCTGCGCGGGCTGGCCTACGTGCAGCTGGACGCCCGCGGCCCCGCGGGCGACCTCCACTCGGGGATGTATGGCGGCGCGGTGGTGAACCCGGCCATGGCGCTGGCGCGCATCCTGGCCACGTTCCACGACGCCGAGGGGCGCGTGGCCATCCCGGGGTTCTACGACGCGGTGCGCCCCTTCCCCGACGCGGTGCGCGCGCAGATGCGCACGCTGCCGCACGACGACGCGCAGCTGATGGCCGAGGTGGGGGTGACGGCGCTGGGGGGGGAGCCGGGGCACACCACGCTGGAGCGGCTGTGGACGCGCCCCACCTGCGAGGTGAACGGGCTGCTGGCGGGGTACACCGGCGAGGGGGCCAAGACGGTGTTGCCGGCCACGGCGATGGCCAAGGTGAGCTGTCGGCTGGTGCCCGACCAGGACCCCGACGCCATCGTGGCGCTGCTGCGGGCGCAGGTGGCGCGCGTGACGCCCCCCGGCGTGACGGTGGAGGTGACGGCGCTGCACGGCGGGAAGCCGTGGCGCGCCGAGCTGCGCGGGGCGGTGATTGACGCGGGGCGTCGGGCGCTGCAGGCGGCGTTCGGGCGCGAGCCGGTGATCACCGGCGAGGGGGGGAGCATTCCCGTGGTGGGGGATTTCGAGCGCCTGCTGGGGGCGCCGGTGCTGCTCATGGGGTTCGGGCTGCCGGGGGAGAACGCGCACGCGCCCGACGAGTGGATCAGCGTGGACAACTACCGGCGGGGGATGCGGGCGGCGGCCGCCCTGCTGGACGAGTACGCGGCGGCGCACACGGCGGCGCACACGGCGGCCTCCCCCGCCGCCTAGGCGCGGGGGGCATGCAACACGGGGGGCCGGTGTCCCGGCCCCCCGTGTTGTTGGCTCAGAGTCCGTCCAGCAGCGAGTCGTTGTTGCTGGTGCCGGCGATGCGCTTGATGAGCCACTCCATCCCGGCTTGCGGCGGCAACTGGTGCAAGCCGCGGCGCAGCAGGTGCACCTTCTCCAGCTGGTCGGGGCGGTAGAGCTTCTCCTCGCGCCGGGTGCCGCTGGCGGCGATGTCGAACGCGGGGAAGATGCGGCGGTCGGCGAGGCTGCGGTCCAGCTTGATCTCGCAGTTGCCGGTGCCCTTGAACTCCTCGAAGATGATGTCGTCCATCCGCGAGCCGGTCTCGACCAGGGCGGTGGCGATGATGGTGAGCGAGCCGCCGCCGTGCTGCGGCGCGATCATGCGCGCCGAGCCGAAGAACGCCTTGGGCTTCTGCATGGCGGTGGCGTCGAGCCCGCCCGACATGGTGCGCCCGGTGCCGCGGTCCACGGCGTTGTGCGCCCGCGCCATGCGGGTGATCGAGTCGAGCACGATCACCACGTCCTTCCCGGTCTCCACCAGGCGGCGCGCCCGCTCCAGCGTCATCTCCGTCACCTCGACGTGGCGCTTGGGGGGCATGTCGAAGGAGGAGGCCACCACCTCGCCGTACCCCCACATGACCATCTCGCTCACCTCCTCGGGGCGTTCGTCCACCAGGAGGATGAGGAGCGCGGCCTGCGGGTGGTTGATGGCCACCCCTTCCACGATGGCCTGCAGCAGCGTGGTCTTGCCGGCGCGCGCCGGCGCCACGATGAGCGCCCGCTGGCCGTAGCCGATGGGGGCAATGAGGTCGATGGCGCGCCGCGTGAGCTCCGGGCCCGACTTGGCGGGGCGCCCGGTCTCCAGCGTGAGCTTGCGGTCGGGGTAGCTGGCCGTCAGGGTGTTGAACTCGGGGCGCTTTTCCAGCACCACGGGGGACCCGTCATTCAGCTGCTGCACCTCGATGACCACCAGCCGGCCGCGATGGTCGCGCCCGTAGGTGACATCCAGCTTGTCGCCCCGCCGCAGCTGATGCAGGCGCACCAGCGCCGGGGGGATGAACGGATCGGCCGGGTCGGGGAGGTAGCTGTTGGCGGCCAACCGCAGCGAGCCGCTGTCGCGTGACGGATCGAACCACCCCGACAGGGTGCCCTCCACCACCAG
>JBILKP010000231.1:0-4523 GCA_044376625.1 Gemmatimonas sp.
GCGCAGGGGCATCGCGCGCTGGCGATGCAGGTGCTCCCCAAGTACGCCTACGACCCGTTCCCCACGATCCGGGCCAAGGTCGCGCAGCTGCTGCGCTAGGCGGCGGGTGCGCGCCGCGGGTGCGCGCTGGTGGTGCGATCTGGTGGTGCGATCTGGTGGTGTGTGGGGCCCCGGTCACCTGGCCGGGGCCCCACGCGTTTGCCCCCCGGTCAGAGCCGCAGCGTCCCCTCGGCCATGATCACCGAGGCCCCCCCCACGCGCACCGCGCCCACGCCGGCGTCGGTGCGCTCGGCCTCCAGCTCCAGGCGGCTGGGGCGCCCCATCTCCACCCCCTGCGCCACGCTCCAGCGCAGCGTGCCCGTGCGCGGGGTGCGCGCCGCGAGGTAGGCCGCCAGGGCGGCGTTCGCCGAGCCGGTGGCGGGGTCCTCCGGCACCGTGCTCCCCGGCACGAAGACGCGGGCGCGGATGTCCGTCCCCCGCACGTGCGCGGGGAGCTCCCCCGGGTCGTCGTCGTGCGCCATGGCAAACACCATCGGCCACGCGGCCCAGCGATCGCGCAGCACCCGCTGCCACGCTCCCGGGTCCAGCCGCGCGCGGGTCACCGCCGCCGTGCTGCGCAGGGGGACCAGCAGGAAGGGCAGCCCGCAGCTCACCCCCGTCGGGGCGTGCGCCCCCCCCAGGAACTCCGCGGGGTCCAGCGACAGCGTGGACGCCAGAGCCGCGAGGTCGTCCACCTCCGTGCGCTCCTCGGGCGCCTGCGCGGTGGTGAGCTGGCCGTGCACCGGCACGCCCCCCACGAGCCGCACCGTCACCGGTACCGGGCCCACCCCTTCCTCCAGCACCACCGTCATGGTGTCGCTCGCCGCCGGCACCTCGCCGGTGGCCACCAGCACGTGCGCCGTGCCGATGGTGGGGTGCCCCGCGAAGGGCACCTCCAGCTCGGGGGTGAAGATCCGCACCCGGCGCGCGTGCGCCGGGTGCTCCGCCGCGAAGACGAAGGTCGTCTCGGCGTAGTTGAACTCCCGCGTGATCGCCTGCAGCGTGGCGGTGGGGAGCCCCTCGGCTCCGAACACCACCGCCAGCGGGTTGCCGGCGAAGGGGACCGGCGTGAAGACGTCGCAGGTGACGTAGCGCAGCGTGCGCACCGGGCGCCTCAGCCCAGGAACGGGTAGCGCCAGTCCGTGGGGGGCGCGAAGGTCTCCTTGATGTTCCGCGGGGAGACCCAGCGCATGAGGTTCATCTTGGAGCCCGCCTTGTCGTTGGTCCCCGAGGCGCGCGCGCCGCCGAAGGGCTGCTGCCCCACCACGGCGCCGGTGGGCTTGTCGTTGATGTACAGGTTGCCGGCGGCCTGCCGCAGCGCCCCCATCGCCACGCGCACCGCGCCGCGGTCGCGCGCGAAGATCGCGCCGGTGAGCGCGTACGGCGACGTGCGGTCGGCCAGCGCCAGCGTCTCGGTCCAGCGGGCGTCGGCGTAGACGTGCACCGTGAGCAGCGGGCCGAACAGCTCGTCGCACAGCAGCCGGTGGCCCGCGTCGTCGGCCTGCACCAGCGTGGGCTCCACGAACCACCCCGTGGCGTCGCTCGCGCCGCCGCCGGCCACCACGGTGGCCGTGCGCGCCGCCTCCGCCTGCGCCGCCACCAGGCGGCCGTAGGCGCGCTGGTCGATCACCGCGGCGGTGAAGTTGGAGAAGTCCCGCACGTCCCCCTGCTTCATCTCGGCCATCATGGCCGCGCAGCGGTCGCGCACCTCGGGCCACAGCGACGCCGGCACGTACGCGCGGCTGGCCGCCGAGCACTTCTGCCCCTGGTACTCGAAGGCGCCGCGCACCATGGCCACCGCCAGCGCCTGCGGGTCGGCGCTGGCATGGGCCA
Organism: Gemmatimonas sp.; assembly: GCA_044376625.1. GTDB lineage: Bacteria > Gemmatimonadota > Gemmatimonadetes > Gemmatimonadales > Gemmatimonadaceae > Gemmatimonas. Next base: position 1,873 of record JBILKP010000231.1, read on the forward strand.
CGATGAAGTCCTTGCCGCCGGTCTCCCCCACGATGCGCGGGTACGAGCGGTAGCGCCCCATGTTGGCGCCGATGGTGGCCCACATGCTGTTGAACACCGCGGTGGAGCCGGTGAAGTGCACGCCGGCCAGGTCGCGGTGCCCCAGCGCCACGGCGGAGACCGCCGCCGGGTCGCCGGGGACGAAGTTGATGACGCCCGGCGGCAGCCCCGCCTCCTCCAGCAGGCGGTAGGTGTGCCACGCCGACAGCATCGCGGTCTGCGACGGCTTCCAGAGCGCCACGTTCCCCATCATGGCGGGGGCGCCGGGGAGGTTGCCGCCGATGGCGGTGAAGTTGAACGGGGTGACGGCGTAGACGAACCCTTCCAGCGGCCGGTAGTCCAGCTGGTTCCACATGCTGTGGTCGGAGAGCGGCTGCTCGGCGTAGAGCGACTGGGCGAAGGCGGCGTTGAAGCGCCAGAAGTCGATGAGCTCGCACGCCGCGTCGATCTCGGCCTGGTGCACCGTCTTGGCCTGCCCCAGCATCGTCGCGGCGGTGAGCGTGTCGCGCCAGCTGGTGGTGAGCAGCTCGGCGGCGCGGAGGAACACCGCCACGCGGTCCTCCCAGCGCCAGCTGGCCCACTCGCGCTGCGCGGCCAGGCTGTCGGCGATGGCCTCCTCGACCTGCGCCGGGGTGGCCTGGTGCACGGTGGCCAGGACGTGGCGGTGGTCGCAGGGCATGGTCACGGGGCGCACGTCGCCGGTGTGGAGGCGGCGCCCGCCGATGACCACGGGGATCTCGGGGACCTCGGCGGCCATCGTCTCGAGGCGCGCCTTGAGGCGCAGCGTCTCGGGGGCGCCGGGGGCATAGCTGCGCACCGGCTCGTTGACGGCGGGGGGCACGCGACGCGTGCCGTCGAAGGCGAAGGACATCGGGTTCTCCTGGGAGGGCGGGACGGGGACCGCGGGAAAGCTAGCATCCGCCCGCCGCGGCACTACCCTTCGGGGATGCCGACCACAGGGACGACGCGAGGCGCGCGGGGGCGCGCCGGGGAGACGGGCGCGCGCGCCGGGCGCGCGCTGGCGGGGGCGCTGGCCGGCGTGCTGGCCGGCGGGCTGCTGGCGGGGTGCGAGCCCGCGGGGTGGACCTGGGCGGACGACGCCCCGGTGACCGGGACGGCCCCCGCCCCGGTGGCGTTCCCGCCGGAGACCCCGCGCGACACGGTGCCGCTGGATGCGGCGGCGGAGGCGGCGCTGCGCACGGCGGACCTGCTGCGCGAGGCCGGGGGCCGGTCGCTGCTGGACGCGCCGCTGGCCGCGCTGCTGGCGGCGCAGCCGGGGGCCGCCGCGCCGCTGGCGGCGATGGCGGTGGTGCCGCCGGCGCGCGGCACCCCGCCGGCCACCTCGCCGCTGGGGGCGGGGGCGCTGCCGGCGGATGCGGCGCGGTGCCCGCGGTCGTTGCGCGTGGTGGCGGCCCCCGGACGCGGGCGGGTGGCGGTGTGGTGGCGGCAGGGGACGGCGGGGCGGGTGGCGCTGGTGGCGGCGTGGCAGGACGACACGGCGCAGGTCCCGGCGGCGCCCTGGCGCGGGCCGTTCCTGGTGGACACGCTGGACCAGGGACCGCAGGATGCGCGCGCCGCGGAGCGGGGGGCGGTGGGGTGCGCGCGCCCCGCGCCGGGGGTGGCGGTGGACGACCGCCACGGCTGGGTGCACGTGGCCTACGCGCTCACCGGCCCCGAGGGGAGCGGCGTGTTCTACGCGCACCAGATGGACCCGCGCGCCCCCTTCGAGGTGCCGCTGGCGGTGGTGTACGGCGACCGGCTGGGGACGGTGCGCGTGGCGGCCGCCGGGGACGTGGTGGCGGTGGCCTACGACGACCCCAACAGCGGGGCCCGTCCGGCGGTGGCGCTGGCGATCTCGCGCACCGGCGGGCATCTGTTCGAGGAGCGGCGCCTGGCCGGCGACGGCACGGGCACCGCGGAGGACCCGCACGTGGCGGTGCGGGGGCGCGCGGTGGCGGTGGGGTGGAGCGAGCGCCCCGCGCCCGGCGCGCCGCCGGTGTTCCGCACCCGCCGCGCCCTGGTCCGCGACTGACCGTCCCCGTCTCCCTCCCACCCCTCTGCTCATGCTGCTCCTGGGCGCGCACTGCGCGGACACCGGCGGCATCCCCATGGCGGCGCGCCGCGCCGGCCGCGCGGGGATGCAGGCGCTGCAGGTCTTCACGGCCATCCCGTCGTACTACAACGAGAAGGTGGGGGTGAAGCCCGAGCGGGTGGCGCGCTTCCGCGCGGCGCTCGACGAGGCGGGGATCGCGCCGGCGCACGTGCTGGTGCACGCGGCGTACGTGCTCAACTGCGCCACCCCCGACGAGGCCAAGTGGGCGCGCGCGGCGGCGGGGCTGGCCAGGGAGCTGGAGCGGGCGACGGCGCTGGGGGCCGGGGGCGTCTGCTTCCACCCCGGGGCGGCCACCGACGGCGACCGGGACGCGGCGCTGGCGCGCGTGACCGAGGCGATGCGACGCGCGCTGGAGGCGGTCCCCGGCGGGGGCACGCGGCTGCTGGTGGAGAACACGGCGGGGGCGGGGACGACGGTGGGGCGCACCCCCGCGGAGGTGGCGGCGATCCTGCACGGGCTCCCGCCGGCGCTGCGGGCGCGCTGCGGCTACGGGCTGGAC
>JBILKP010000232.1:0-4519 GCA_044376625.1 Gemmatimonas sp.
GTTCGGCCCCGCGCACCGTACCCTGGAGCTCGATGGCGAGGCGCTGGTGACCGTGGCCCCCGGGGCGCATCCCCTGCGGGTGCGCGTGCGCGGCGTGACGGTGGAGGACGTCAGCACCGCGTTCGTGGTCCGCCCCGACGCGCGCGGCGTGGTGGTGGCCGTGGTGCAGGGGGCCGTGGTGGTGGGTGCGCGCCGGGACACGGTGCGTGAGGGGACGGGGGGCATTGCCACCGACGCGGGGCTGGTGGCGCCACTGCCGCCCGGGGCGTTTCGCAGTGCCGTGGGGTGGACGCGCGGGGCGCTGTCGTTTGAGGACGAACCGCTGGCGGACGTTGTCCGTCGGGTGAGCCGCTGGACGGGGATCGCGCTTGCGGTAGACGCCGCCATCGCGCGCCAGCGGGTGACGGTGACCTTTGCCGGCGAGGCGCCGCGCGCGATGGTCGAGATCCTCGCCACGACGACGGGGGCGCGCCTGGACTCGACGGCCGGGGGATGGCGGCTGCGCCCCGGCACCCCGTGACCCTGCGGACCGCGCTGCTGATAGGGCACCGTGCGCTGCTGGCGCTGACGCTGGCGCTGCCGTTGGCGATGGAGGCGCCGGCGCAGGCGGCCCCCGGGGTACGCCGCACCGGTTCGCCATGCCGCGCGGGGTTGGGGGCCGAGCGGGACGGGGTGTGGGAGGTCCGGGACATGCGCGTGGTGGACGCGGTGCGCGCGATTGCTGAGCGCGAGGGCTGGCGGCTGTCGTTCAGCCATTCCCCCGCGCTGGATCGCCGCACCAGCGTGTCGTGCGATCCGTTCGATGCGCGCGCCGCGCTGGCGGTTGTCCTGGACGGCACCGGGTACCGCCCCGACGTGCGCGAGGGGCTGCTCATCCTGGTGCCAGCGCCGCGTGCTGCCATCCAGGACTCGGGCGCGCGCTGGCAGATGCTCCCCCTCACGCGCATCGAGGCACAGGTGCACCCGCGCCCCGACCCGCTGGGGGACCTGCGCACCAACGCCGGGCGGCCGCCTATCGAGCTCACGGCCGACCAACTGCTGGCGCGGGGCATGCTCTCGCTGGGCGAGGCGCTGCGCGGCGCGATCCCCGGGGTGACCGCCTGGGATCGCGGCACGGGCGCCCTGCGCGTGGCCAGCGTACGGGGACGCGGCGGGGACGGGGGCACGTCGGTGAAGGTCCTCGTGGATGGCATCGAGGTGGCCGATCCCGCCTCGGTGCTGGGGATGGACCTGCGCGCCATCGCGCAGGTGCAGTGGATCCCCGGCGGGGCGGGCGCGGCGCTATACGGGACCGATGCCCTGGACGGCGTGCTGTCGGTCCGCACGCGGGCGGATGCCGGCACCCGTGCGGTGGCCGCCGAGCCGACGACTTCGGCGTCGCTGCGGCTGGGGGCGGCCAGCTCGCCGCGTGACGGGCGGCTGCTCTCGTTGGCAGATGCCACCACCAGCCTGCGCTGGCGCTCGGCGCCCCCGCGCGGGGTGGACTCGGGGCGCGGGCCTCCCGTGCCGCGGTGGGCAACCGCGCTCACGGGGATGCTGCAGCGCGGGGACGCGGCGCTGGCGGTTCGCCCCTCCTACGTGGTGGGCGGTGCGTGGTCGGCAACGCGCCAGGGGCGCCTGTTGTCCGCGACCATGAAGGCGCGCGTGGCTGCGGGACGCCAGACGCTGGCGGTGGTCCCAGCGGAGGATCCGGCCCTGCGTGCCGGGGGAGGCCCGGGCGCGATGGCGACGCTTGATGAGGAGCGGGTGCGCGACGCGCACCTGGGGGTGGAGCTCCGCTGGGGGCAGCGGCCGGACGGGCAGGAACTGCCGCAGGCTCTGCAGCTGGCGCTGGCGTCGGCCAGTCGCGAGGCGGGCGCGGGGGCCCTGCAGCGGTCGCTGCAGGACAGCATCCGGCTGGCGTGGGGCGGGCCGGTGACGCGTCTTTCCGCGCGGTACAGCGCGGCGCTTGCGGGGCCCATTGCCGGCGTCACGCTCCGTGTCCTGGGAGATGCGCAGCGCCTGTCCCGGCGCGCCCCTGATTCCAGCGGCCTGGTCAATTCGCTGGGGGACAGTTCCACCACGCAGTCCATGGCCGGGGGCGCGCTGGTGGCGCGCGGTGCCACGGGGCGCCTCGAGTGGTCGGCGGGGGTGCGTGGCGAGTGGAACGAGGCGTTCGGGCGCGACTCCCGCGTCCAGTGGCTGCCATCGGTGGGGGCGCAGCTGCGGCTTCCCGACATCGGGGGCGTGGCACCCCGCGCGCGGCTGGCCGTGGGGCGCAGCGCGCGCGCGCCCCTGCCGGGGATGAGCGCGGCGCGCACGACCTCGGTGTTCGTGCAGCTGCCCAACCCGCTGCTGGCGGGGGAGCGGCAGCAGGCCCTGGAGGGGGGGCTGGGGGCCACGTTCGGGGGTGCCACCCTGCTGGACATCACCGTGTACCGGCAGCGCACCGACGGGTTCACGCAGTTGGTGGCCACCGGGGGCGCCGATGTCGTGGACGGGCGCACGCGGCGCGAGGTCCAGTATCGTCGCGTGGGATCGGTGGAGTCGCAGGGGATCGAGATCACCGGGCGCACCGCGTGGCGCTTGGGGGAACTGGAGGGGAGCGCGGCGGTGGCCTCCGCGCGGATCGTGGCACTGGACCCGTTGTATCGCGGCGTGCTGCGCGTGGGCGGACGTCCGCTGGAGGCGCCGCAGGCGTCGTACGCGGTCACCTGGCGCACGGCGGTCCCCGGCGGGCAGGCGGCGGTGACCGCCAGCGGCGTCGGCGCGTGGCAGACCTCGGCCTGGGGGTGCGTGCCGGCGTCCGGCGGCTGCTCTGACCAGCCTCTGCGTGTCATCCCGTCGCTGGCGCGGCTGCAGGCCACCTTCGTTGGGCGCCCCCTGTGGCAGTGGCAGTGGCGCCTCCGGGCGGACAACCTTCTCAACAACCCGCGGGTGGACGGCAGCGCCATCCTCGTGGGCCCTGGGCGCTCGCTCTCGGTGGAGGTGGGTCGCTGGTAGCGCCCGGTGCGGGACCGCGGCGGGGGCACCTGCCGGCAGCCCTCGACCGCCCGAAGCGGTCATGCATGGGAGGCGTAGATTCCGGCAACGTCCCGCCACCGCCCAGCGTCGCCCCATGACTGCTTCGTCACGTCGTCCGCGCCCTCCCCTGCTGGTGCGCCCGGCCACCCTGACCGACCTCGGCGCGGTGGCCGCCATCTACAACGCCGGCATCCGCGGGCGGCGGGCCACCTTTGAGGTGCGGGAGCGCACGCCGGAGGAGCTGGCGCCGTGGCTCACTGACAACGCGCGCCCCTTCCTCGTGGCGGAGGCCGAGGGGGGCGACGTGGTGGGGTGGATCCACGCCAGCGCCTACCGCGCGCGGGCCTGCTACGATGGCATTGCCGACTTCTCGGTGTACGTGGCCACCGCGGCCCAAGGGCAGGGGGTGGGGGACGCGCTGATGGCGGCGTTCCTGCCGGCGTGCGAGGCGCGGGGGATCTGGAAGGTGCTGTCGCGGGTATTCCCCGAGAACACGGCGTCGCGGGCGCTGTGCGCGCGCCACGGCTTCCGCGAGGTGGGCACGTATGTGCGGCATGCGCAGCTGGACGGCGTGTGGCGCGACGTGGTGATCGTGGAGCGGCTGCTGGGGCCGGCGCTCGCGCCCTGACCCCGGCTGCTGCCATCTTGTTACGGTGGATGCGCGCCGCCGCGCTCCCCGTCGCCCCTCCTTCGCCCTAGGATTCCTCCATGGATCGTCCCGCTCTTGGCATGCTGCTGCTGCGCGTCTTCGCCGGTCTCTCCCTCGCGCTCGCCCACGGGCTGGGGAAGGTCCCTCCCTCGGCCAAGTTCATCGAGGGGGTCGCGTCCATGGGGTTCCCGCTGCCGGCGGTGTTCGCATGGGGGTCGGGGATCGCCGAGCTGGGGGGCGGGGTGCTCCTGGCGCTGGGACTGTTCACGCGGCCGGCGGCGGCGCTCATCGTGGCCAACATGGCGGTGGCCGTGGTCATCCGGCACGCTGGTGACCCCTTCGGCAACCGCGAGCTGGCGCTGCTGTACGGGGTGATCGCGCTGCTGTTCCTGCTGGCCGGCCCCGGGCGGTACTCGGTGGACGAGCGGGGGCGCCATGGCTGATACCAGGGGCGCCGTGACCGAGGTGGTCCGTGAGAAGTACGGCGCGGCCGCCCGCCGCGTCCTGGAGGCCGCCCCGCAGGCCGAGGGGTGCTGCGGTCCGGTCAACAGCTGCTGCGGTGGGGCCGCCTTCAACGGGGCGGTGGATCCCATCACGACCAACCTGTACGTCAGTGGGGAGACCGACGTGCTCCCCAGTGCCGCGGTGCTGGCCTCGCTGGGGTGCGGCAACCCCACGGCGCTGGCCGACCTGCGCCCGGGGGAGGTGGTGCTGGATCTGGGGTCGGGGGGTGGCATCGATGTGCTGCTGTCGGCGCGGCGCGTGGGCCCCACCGGCAAGGCGTACGGCCTGGACATGACCGACGACATGCTGGCGCTGGCGCGCCGCAATGCGGCCGAGGCGGGGGTGACCAACGTGGAGTTCCTC
>JBILKP010000060.1:0-13422 GCA_044376625.1 Gemmatimonas sp.
GGGGCGGGGGGATGCCGCGGGTGCGGCCCCCTTCCCGCCGGGGGTGGTCTTGCGGGCGTGGCGAGCGAGCGCGATGTCGTCCATCAGCTCGCGGTCGCGCCGCGCCTCCTCCGCGCGCCACGCCTCGGCGTGGCGCGCCTTGAGCCGGTCCAGCACCTGCCGGTCGCGCGCCTTCTCCTCGAGGGTCGCGCGCGCCTCGGCCACCGCCTGCTCGGCAGCGGCCACCGCATCGTCCGCGACGTCCACGCGGGTCTCCAGCGCGTGCACCACCACGCCGAACTGCTGGAGGTGCCCCACGCGCGCGCCGGCGGCGGCCTGGCGCGCCTGCGCGTCGGCCTCCGCATGCCGCGCGGCCAGCGTGTCGCGCGCGTCGCGCGCGTCGGCCGCCTCGGCCTCGCGCCCCGCGAGCGCGCGCGCCTGCGCCTGCTCGGCCTCTTCGCGCAGCGACAGCAGCCGCTGCAGCCGGAAGGTGAAGGTCACGGGGTCCTCCGCACGGCGGCGGTCACCTGCTCACCCAGTTGCGCCATGGCGCGGTAGGTCTCGCCGTAGGAGGAAGTCTCGTCGGGGCGCTGCCGGAGGAACTCCAGCAGGGCGCCCCGGTGCTGCAGCGCCGCGTCCACGTGCGGGTCGCTGCCGCGCTGGTAGGCCCCCACCATGATGAGGTCCTCCTTCTCGCGGTACGCCGCCTCCAGGCGCAGCAACGACCCGGCCGCGTCCTTCTGCACGTCGTTCACGATCAGGTCGCGCACGCGGCTCTTGGACTCGAGCACGTCGATGGCGGGGAAGTGGTTCTGCGCCGCCAGGCGGCGCGTGAGCACGATGTGCCCGTCCAGGATGGAGCGGGTGGCGTCGGCCACCGGCTCGTTGAAGTCGTCGCCGTCCACCAGCACCGTGTAGATGCCGGTGATCCCGCCGCGGGCGCCGTTGCCGGCGCGCTCCAGCAGCCGCGGCAGGTTGGCGAACACCGACGGCGGGTAGCCCTTGGTGGTGGGGGGCTCGCCGGTGGCCAGCCCGATCTCGCGCCACGCCATCGCCACGCGCGTGACCGAGTCCACCATGAGGAGCACCTGCTTCCCCTGGTCGCGGAAGTACTCGGCGATGGCGGTGGCCACCAGCGCGCCGCGGGCGCGCACCAGCGCGGCCTGGTCGCCGGTGGCGACGATCACCACCGAGCGCTTGAGCCCCTCGGCGCCCAGGCTGTGCTCCAGGAACTCGCGCACCTCGCGCCCGCGCTCGCCCAGCAGCGCGATCACGTTCACGTCGGCCTGCGCGTGGCGCGCGACCATCCCCAGCATGGTGCTCTTCCCCACGCCGGAGCCGGCGAAGATCCCCACGCGCTGGCCGCGGCCGATGGTGAGGAAGCCGTCGATCGTGCGCACGCCGGTCTCCAGCGGGCGGTCGATCGTCTCGCGGTGCAGCGGGTTGGGGGGCTCGGCGGCGAGGGGGACGCGGTCGCTCGCGTCCAGCGGGCCCATGCCGTCGATGGGCTGCCCCAGGCCGTTGAGCACGCGCCCCAGCAGCCCCGGGCCCACGTCCACGCCGAAGGTGCGCCCCAGCGGCTGCACGGCGGCCCCGGCATGGAGCCCGTCCAGCTCGCCCAGCGGCATGAGCAGCATGTGCCGCTCGTTGAACCCCACCACCTCGGCCAGCACCGAGCGGTCGCGCGTGTGGCTGGTGATGCGGCACAGCGTCCCCAGCCCGGCCTCGATGCCGGTGGCCTCGACGACGAGCCCCACCACGCGCGTGACGCGCCCGGCCACCGCGAAGCGGTCGAGGCGCCCGAGGCGGTCGGCCATCGGCTGCAGCACGGGGGCGAGCTCGGCGGCCAGCATCAGGCGGCCAGCCCCGCCAGCGTGCGGTACGCGCGCTCCAGCGCGACGTCCAGCCGCCCGTCCAGGATGCGCTCGCGCCCCTCCACCAGGCAGCCGCCGCGCCCCACGGCGGGGTCGGCCACCCAGCGGAGCTCGGGGAGCGGCACGCCGGCCTCCCCCTGCAGCGTCCGCACCGCCTGCAGCTCCTCGGGGTGCACGCGCACCGTCACGGCCTGGTCCACGGGGAACTGCGCCAGCGCGCCGTCCACCAGCGTGCGCAGCAGCGACGGATCGGCGCCCACCTCGCGCTGCACGATGTGCCGGGCGACGAGCACGGCCAGCGCGGCCACGTTTTCCTCGAGGTTGGCCAGCCAGCGGGCCTCGTGTGCGCGGATCCCCTCGACGGCCTCGCCGAGGGTCGCGAGCATCGCCGCCACGGCGGGCTCGCGCTCGGCGCGGGCCACGCGCTCCCCGTCGGCAAAGCCGCGCTCGTATCCCTCGGCGGCCCCGTCGGCGCGCGCGGTCTCCAGCTGCTCGACCATCGCGGCGCCGCCCAGGGCACCACCGGCGAAGCCGCCGCCGGTGTAGGTACCCGCGTAGCCGCCCGCGGGGAGCGGCGGCAGGTCGGCGTACGCGGCCAGGTCGGCGCCGTCGCCGTAGCCCCCGGCGCCGCCCAGGCCGTAGTCCCCCGCGCCGCCCAGGTCGTCGCCGAGGGACGTGCCGCCAAACGACGCCCCGCCCAGGGCGTCCAGCCCGAGCCCCCCGTCGGAGAGCCCCGACGGGAGCGGCAGCTCGTCGAGCGACCAGGGGCGCACGTCCACCCGGCGCGGCTCAGTAGACAAGGTCTTCCGCTCCCGAGCTCAGGAAGATCTCCCCCGCCTCCTCCAGCGACCGCACCTTGGACACGATGTCCGTCTGCGCCGTCTCCACGTCGCGCATCTTGACCGCGCCGAGGAACTCGATCTCCTCGCGGAGCCCCTCGACGGCGCGCTGCGACATGACGCCCATGATCTTCTGCTTGAGCTCGGGGCTGGCCGCCTTGAGCGCCAGCGCGAGCTGCTTGACGTCCACCTCGCGCAGCAGCCGCTGCAGCGACTTGTCGTCGAGCATGATCAGGTCCTCGAAGACGAACATGAGGTTCTTGATCTGGTCGCTGAGCTGCTGGTCGCGGTCGGAGACCTGCTCCAGGATTTCCTTCTCGATGGAGGTGCTGACGAGGTTGAGGATCTGCGCGACCGCCTGCGGGCCGCCCACCGTGGCCATGCCGGCGGCGAAGGTGAGGTCGGCCTCGGAGCCGATGGCGCGCTCCACCAGCGACACCATCTCGGGGGAGACCTTCTCCATGCGGGCGATGCGGTACATCACGTCGCCCCCCAGCGAGGGGTCCAGCTCGCGGAGGATGGCGGCCACCTGCGACGCCTCGAGGTGCGCGAGGATGAGGGCGATGGTCTGCGGGTGCTCGCCGCGGAGCGTGCTGCTGAGCAGCGAGGGGTCGGCGCGGCGGAGGCGCCCGAAGCGGTCGGAGTCGGCCAGCTGCCCCTGGATGCGCTTGAGCACCTGCTGGGTCTTGATGCCGCCGAAGGCCTTCTCGAGCACGTCCTTGGCGTATTCCAGGCCGCCCATGCTGATCGAGTCCACGCCGATGGTCATCTCGAGCCACTCGGTGAGGACGGCATCGGTGGTGCGCTGCGGGACGCGGTCCAGCTGGGCCATCTCGAGCGCCACGATCTCGGCCTCGCCGGGGGTGAGGCCGGCGGTGATCTTGGCGGCGCACTCGGCGCCGACGGCGGTGCAGAGGATGGCGGCCTTCTGGCGCCCGGTGAGGCGCTCGGGCGACCAGCGGTCCTGCATGGACTTGCTGAGGGCAATCATGGACGAGGGCGGGGCGAGGCGGTCAGGACCGGAGCCAGCTGCGGATCACGCGGATGGCGGCGTCCGGGCGCTGTTCGATGGTGGCGATGGCCTGGTCCCGCTCGGGGGTGGAGGCCTGCGGCGGGAGCACCAGCGGCTGGCGCGGCATCGGCGGAGGGGCGGACATCGCGCCGCCGGCGCCCTGCTGGGCGGCGTCCATCCACTCGGGCGCGGGCGCGCCCTCCATGCCGGGGAAGCCGGGGAAGCCGCCGGTGCCGGCACCCAGCTGCGGCGGCGCCATGGCCGACGGCTGGGGGAAGGCGGGCATCTGGCCGGCGACCGCCGGGAGCGCCGCCGGATCGGCGGGCACCTGGAAGGCGTCGAAGGTGGGAGCCGGCGGGAGGGCCAGCGCGGCCGACCCCTCGGTGATGGCCGCGGCGGCGGTGGCGGCGGGGAGCGCGGGGCGGCCGCGCAGCATCCGCATCACCACCAGGCCGAACACCAGCAGCACCACCAGCGCGGCCACGGCCACCACCGGCTTGGGGTTGGCCTGCAGCTGGCTCACGAAGTCCTGCGGCGCCGGCACCGAGTCCCGCACGATGGGCGCGGGCATGTCAAAGGGGGCGCTGACCACCGACACCACGTCGCCGCGGGTGGAGTCCACCCCCAGCGCGGTGCGCACCAGCGTCTCGATGCGCGCCAGCTCCTCGGGGGTGCGGGCGGTCACCAGCGGCACCAGCGGGGCCGGGGCGCGCGTCGCGCTCGAGTCGGCGGTGGAGTCGGCGGCCGCCCCGGCCGCCCCCGCCGTCGTGGAGTCGCCCGCGGCCGTGGTGTCGGGCACCCAGGTGACCTTGTCGGCCACCAGCACCGCCACCGTGAGGCGCGTGACGTTGCCGATGGCGCCGGTGAAGTTCTCGACGCTGCGCGTGTTCTCGTAGGCGGTGGTGGAGGTAGCGTACCCCGCGCCCTGCTGCGGCGTGCTGGGGGTGACCTCCGCCTTCTGCTCGCTGGCCATCGCCTGGCGCTCGGGGTCCACCGCCTGCGTGGTGCGCTCGACCTTGTTGAAGTTGACCGAGGCGGCCACCTGCACGCGCGCGTTCCCCGCGCCCACGAGGCTCGAGATGAGCTTGTCGGCCTTGGCCTCCAGGTACCCCTCGACCTCGCGCTGCACCGACAGCTGGCGGCTGGTGAGCCCGCTGGGGGAGCCGTCGTCGGCGGAGGTGAGCGCCTGCCCGCGCGCGTCCACCACGGTCACGTGCTCGGGCTGCAGCCCGCCCACGCTCCCGGCCACCAGGCTGGCGATGCCGCGCACCGTCTCCGCCGTGGGCTGCTGTCCGCCCAGCATGCGCAGCGTGACCGAGGCCTTGGAGGGGCGCTCGGTCTCGCGGAACATCGGGGTCTCCTCGAGGGCCAGGTGCACCTGCACCGCCTCGACGTCCTGCATCTTGCCGATGGTGCGCTCGAGCTCCCCTTCCAGCGCGCGGCGGTAGTTGACCTTCTGCGTGAAGTCCGTCATCCCCCACGACGGCTTGTCGAACAGCTCCAGCCCGGGGCGCGTGGCGCTGGGCATCACCTCGGCGGCGAGGTCGACGCGCGCGCGCGCCAGGTCGCCGCTGGCGACGAGGATGGTGCTCCCCGACGCGTCCAGCTCGTAGGCGATCCCCGACTCGGTGAGCTTGTCGGTCATGGGCTTGACCTGCTCCACCGGGATGTCGGCGAACAGCGGGACCATGGTGGGGCGGGTGGCCCAGCGGGAGACGCCGAACACCAGCGCCGTGACGGCCACGCCCACGGCGATGATCGCCGCCTGGCGGGGGCCGCCCACGCGGGCGAAGAGGGGGGCTAGGAACGACTCGTTCATCGCGCGTTACGACTGCATGCTGATGACGTTGCGATAGGCCTCGACGAGCTTGTTGCGGAGCTCGACGAGCAGGTCGAGGGCGATCCCGGCCTCTTCCCCGGCGGCCATCACCTGGTGCAGCTCGACGTTCTCGCCGGCCGCGAAGCGGCGGGTGAGGTCGCCGGCGTACTCGCGCGTGTCGGAGACTTCATTGAGCACGCGGGTGAAGGTCTCGCCGAAGCTGCCGCCCGCCCCCACCTCGAGGGTGCGGGCGCTGTCGCGCCCGGCCAGGTCGGGGAAGCCGCGGGAGAGGAGGTCGGGACGGATCTGCATGGCCGTGGACTGGATCAGGCGCGGACGTCGAGGCGCACGCCGCGCGCCGAGGGGGGCACGGGGGCGGTGGCTTCCTTGAGGCGGCCGTAGGTGAGCGGCCCCATGGCGGCGGTCTTCGCGAAGAACTGGCGCTCCTCGGTGGTGAGCACGCTCCACAGCGCCGGGTCGGTCCCCTTGGGCGCCTCGGCCGGGACGGCGCCCTGCGCAGCCGCCCCCCCCGCGATGGGCGCCTGCGGCCGCAGCGCGGCCGCGTTGGCCGGCGCCGGTGCGGCGCGCCCGGCCCCGGCGGCCGGCGTGCCGGCGCGCTCGCTCCCCGGGGCGGGGGTCCCGGGGCGCTCCATCCCGCCCGGCGTACGGCGCGGGTCGGGGCGCAGGGGGGAACCCAGCGGCGACGGGAGGGAAGGATTGAGGCCGGGGATGCTCATGGACGGTGGCAGAGAAGGAAGGCGGGGGCGGCCGGTCGGCTCAGATGTCGAGCGAGGCGCGGAGGATCGACTTGGCGGTCTGGAAGACGGCCGCGTTGGCTTCGTAGATGCGCTTGGCGTCGAGGAGCTTCACGAGCTCCTGCGTGGAGTCCACATCGGGGTAGCGCACGTAGCCGTTGGCATCCGCATCGGGGTGCCCGGGCTCGTAGGCCAACCGCCCCTCCCCCTGGTCCTCGGCGATGCCGGCCACGCGCACGCCGTACTGGCCGCCGGCCGCCATGGTGGAGGTCCCTTCGGTGGTGGCGGGGAGCACGGGCACGGTGATCGCGCCCGGGGCGTCGCCCGAGCTCACCAGCGGGGGCGGCACGGGGACCACGCCACCGGCGACGGGGGCCACCGGGAACCCGGCGGCGCCCACCTGGAAGGCGGCCGTCTGGGCGGTGGCGGCCTCCAGCACCAGCTCCTGCCGGCGATAGGGGGCGCCATCGGGGCCGCGGGTCACGTCGGCGTTGGCGATGTTGTTGGCGATGACATCCATCCGCTTCCGCTGGGCGGAGAGGCCGCTGGCGGCGATCCCCAGGGAGCGGAACATGGGACGCACCGACGACTGCCCCGGGACGGGGAGCATCGGCAGGGAACGGATCGGTCCGACCGGCATCAGCCGTTCCCGCCCTTGATGGCGTTGCGCAGGCTGCTGTAGGTCTTTTCGAGGAGGCGCGAGGTGGCCAGGAAGCGCAGCTGCTCATCGGCCAGCGCCATCATCTCCCCTTCCACATCCACCGGGGCGTCCTGGGCCGCGGCCGCTTCCCCTTGCACGGGGAGGGCAAACTGGGCGCCGGGAAGCGAGGCCTTGGACACCCGGTCCGCAATGCCGCGCGAGCGCTCGACACTGCGGTCGAGCGTCGTCTTCAGCATCGGTGCGGCGGTCACTCGATCGATGAGTCCGAAGAGCATCAGGGGTCCCGGGTGGAAAGAGGGCACGGTGGTCCGCCCCGGGGAAAAGCAATCGTCGGGCCACACGGGCCCAGCCGTACGCCCCGCGGTGCTAGCAGGCGTGCAAGTGCTTTTGTGTCAATTGGTTACTGAAAAAGGCCACGCCGGGCGTTCAATCGAACGCCCGGCGTGGAGACCCCGGAAGAAGCGGGAGGGACGGCAAATCCTGCCGAGTAGCGTGGGGCGAATCCTGCCGAGGAGCTGAGGATCCCCGCTGCTGCAGGTCACCCCGGATCGTCGTCGGCGTCCGGGTCCTTCCCAGGGCCGTTCAGCTTGTTGCGCAGGGTCCTGACGCTGATCCCGAGCAACTCTGCTGCCTTCGTTCGATTATTATCGGCCGCAGTCAGCGCATGTTGAATGAGGACGCGTTCGGCGTCGGCGACATTGAGGGAGGCCAACTGGATGCGGCCGTCGGCGGCGCTGCCGACCTGGTCGGTGCCCGGGGGTGGAGTGGCGCCCCCCTTGCCGATGGTCTTGGCCCGAATGGCGCTGCTGCCCATGGAGTGGGCGAGGCCGAAGCGGGTCCCTTCGAGGCAGTGGGGCTGGATGAGGGGGTCCGGGGTGAGGATGACGGCGCGCTCGATGACATGCTGGAGCTCGCGGACGTTTCCAGGCCACGGAAAACGCTGCAGCGTCTCCAGCGCCTCCGGGGCAAACCCATCGATCTTCTTCCCCAGCTCGGCGGCGCAGCGCATGGCGAACCGCAGCGCCAGCAACGGCACATCGTCCGGACGCTCCCGCAACGGCGGGATCAGGACCGGGATGGTGGACAGTCTATAGTAGAGGTCGTGTCGGAACCCCCCCTGGTCGGCCTCCACCGCCAGGTCGCGGTTGGTGGTGGCAATGATCCGCACATCCACCTTGATGGGGGAGGTCCCCCCCACCCGCTCGAACTCCTGCTCCTGCAGGACGCGCAGCAGCTTGGCCTGCAGGTCCAGGCGCATCTCCGAGATTTCGTCCAGCAGCAGCGTGCCCCGGTGCGCCCGCTCGAAGGCCCCTTCCACCCGCTTGATGGCGCCCGTGAAGGCCCCCTTCTCGTGCCCGAACAGCGCCGACTCCACCAGCCCCTCGGGGAGCGCGGCGCAGTTGAGCTTGATGAACGGCTTGTCGCGCCGCTCGCTCTGGTCGTGGATGGCCCGGGCAAACAGCTCCTTGCCGGTCCCCGACTCCCCCTGCAACAGCACCGTGGCCCGCGTGGGGGCCGCCATGGACACCGTCTGCAGGATGCGCCGGATCACCGGCGAGTCCCCGATGATCTGCTTCTCGTTCCGGAACTGCTGGACCTCCTTGCGGAGCGCCTCGTTCTCCCGCCGCAGCCGGACGAACTCCAGCGCCTGGTCCACCGCCAGCTCCAGCTGCTGCGGCCGCACCGGCTTGGTGATGTAGTCGATCGCCCCGGCCTTGATCGACATCACCGCGTGCTCGATGGACGCGTGCCCGGTGAGCATGATCAGGGGGACGTCGTGCCCCTCGCCGGCCAGCATCTGCAGGAACTCCAGCCCGCTGATCCCCGGCATCCGGTAGTCGGAGATGATCAGGTCGACCGCCGACTGCTCCAGCGCCAGAAGCGCTTCCGGCACGTTCCTTGCGCCTAGCGGGCTGTGCCCTGAGCGCGCCAAGGTCTCCTCGAGGACCAGCCCGACGCTCGGATCGTCATCCACGTACAGGATCGTGGCCATGGCGGTGCGGGAAGGAGGCGGCGCGAAAAGGTCCAAACGCTTGAAAAACAACAGCTTGACGGAACGCAGCCCGGCCGGACGCGCCGTTGGCTCCCACAGGGGCCCACGCGCCATCGGCACAAGTTGCCCGTGATCAACCCGGCAAAGTTCGCCGAGTACGCACGAATCCGCTACCGCTGTCCTGACGATTTCCCCCCGGGCGCCGTCCCGGGGTCCGCTGCCGTCTTCCTCTCCGTTTCCGTCACCCGCCATGCGAGTCAGCAACCTCGACATCCTGCGCAACAGCCAGGCCCGGATGCAGACGACCCTCTCGGGGATCGACAAGCTGCGCGAGGACATCGCGTCGGGGGTGACGATCCGGCGCATGTCCGACGCCCCCAACCTGGCCAGCGAGGTCTCCCGGACCGGGAGCTCCTTGCGCGCCATCACGCAGTTCCGCCGCAACATCGACCGCGGCGTGGCCAAGGCGCAGGCCGAGGAGGCGGCGCTGGACACCATGGGCGACCTCCTCACCCGCGCGATCGAGCTGGGCATCGCCCAGTCCAACGCCACCGCCGGCACCGCCAGCCGGAACATGGTGAAGGGCGAAGTGGACCAGCTGCTGGCCACCGCGGTCATCGTGGGCAACAGCCAGTTCGGTGACGAATTCGTCTTTGGCGGCACCCGGTCGGGGGAGAAGCCGTTCCGGATCCCCCCGACCCTCGCCGACGGCTTCTCCAACCTCACCCTGGGCGGCGTGCCGGTGGACCCCTCCGGGAGCCCCACGGTCGAGATCGGCATCGGGCGCCACCTGTCGCCCAACCGCAACGGCACCGAGCTGTTCCTCGATACCGATACCTTCGAGGCGCTCCGGGCGCTCTCCACCGCGCTGGGCAATGACGACCGTGACGCGATCGCCCAGGCGACCGCGCGCCTCTCCACCGCCAACGACGCCCTCCAGGCGCACGTGGCCGAGGTGGGCGCCCGCATCGACGAATTCGAGGGGGCGCAGCGCGCCCTCGACACCACCGAGCAGCAGCTCATCGTCTACCGCTCCGACCTCCGCGACACCGAGGTGGACAAGGCGATCGCCGAGCTGGTGGGGAAGCAGACGCTGTACCAGGCCGCGATGAGTGCGACCTCCCGCATTCTGGGCATGAGCCTGGTGAACTACCTCTAGTCCCACACATGAGCCCCTTTGTCATGGACGTGCCACCCGCCCCCCTCCCCGCCATGGTGGTGCCCGCCACGTCCTCGGCCACCGCGCGTGGCGAGGAGCCCGCCGGGGAGCGCACGCTCGTCTCCAGCGCCTTCGGCACCCTGATGGTCCCCGAGGGGGCGATGATGCACTTCGTCGCCCCGCTGTGGGGCTTCCCCGACCACGACACCTTCGCGCTCCTCCCCGCCGCGCGCGAGGGGCTGTGGTGGCTGCTCTCCGCCACGGATCCGGGGCTGACCTTCCTCCTCGCCGACCCGTTCGTCACCGATCCCAGCTATGCGCTGGACATCAGCGACAGCGACGAGCGGACGCTGGGGCTGGAGAGCCCCACCGAGGCGCTGGCGCTGGTGCTGGTGGCGTTCCCCAGCAGCGCCGACGAGGGGATCACCGCGAACTTCCGCGCGCCGATCATCTTCAACCTGGCCGAGCGCACGGTGCTGCAGGTGGTGAGCCGCAACGATTCACACGACATGCGGCACCCGATGGAGCTGGCCGCCTATCCGCTGCAGGAAGGCGGTCTCTCGCTGGACTGACGGCCCGGTGGGCACGGCCGCGTCCCGGCGACGCGAGGCCGAGGCGGGGTTTCAGGAGGCCCTGGGGCGCGCGCGCGGGGGGGATCCGCGCGGCGCCCTGCGCCTGCTGGAGCAGGCGCACGCCCTCGATGCGCACCACGGCGGCATCCGCAACGCCCTCGGCGTGCTCCGACTGGAGACCGGGGACGCCGGCGGGGCCGTGGCGGTGCTGCGTCCGCTGGCGCAGGCGCACCCGCGCGAGGGGGCCATCCAGCTGAACCTGGGGAACGCCCTGGTGGCGGCCGGCCGAGTGGACGAGGCGCTGGCGCCGCTGGCGGCGGCGACGCGCTGTGCCGCCCGCGATCCACTGGCCTGGTACGGGTACGCGCGCGCGCTGCACACCGCGGGGCGTCCGGTGGAGGCGGCCGCCGCGTACGCGCGCACGTTGGCGCTGGACCCGGCGCATGCGGAAGCGCGCGCCAGCCTGGCGTCGGCATGGTACCTGGCGGGACGCCCGGAGGACGCCGAGGCGGAGGCGAGCCTGGTGCTGGCGGCGCACCCGGGACACGCCGGCGCGCGCTTCAACCGCGCGGTGGCACGGCTCGCGCGCCGGCAGTGGCGCGACGGCTGGGCCGACTACGAGGCGCGCACCGAGACGGGGCTGCTGGATGCGGGGCGCCGGCCCTGGACGCAGCCACCGTGGACCACGCAGCCGCTGGCGGGGCGCACGCTGCTGGTGCACGCGGAGCAGGGCTTGGGCGACACGCTGCAGTTCGTGCGGTGGCTGCCGCGTGTGCGCGCCCGTCGCGCCCGCGTGGTGCTGGTGGTGCCGTCACCGCTGGTGGCGCTGCTGCGTGCCAGCGGACTGGCCGATCAGGTGTGCGCCTTTGGCGACCCGCTCCCGCCGCACGATGTGCAGCTGTCGCTGCCGTCGCTCCCCCATCGCCTGGGGCTGGTGACCGACCGGGAGGTGATGGGCGACGGGGCACCGTACCTGACCGTTCCCGAGGGGACGCCCCCGCCGGTGGGCGCGTGGGTGAACGCCGCCACGCCGCGGGTGGGGGTGGTGTGGGCGGGGAGCGGCACCCACGTGAACGACCGGCACCGTTCGGTGGGGCTGGCGGCGCTGCTGCCGTTGCTGTCGCACCCCGGGGTCACCTGGGTATCGCTGCAGCATGGCCCGCGCGCGGCGGAGCTGGCCGAGGCGCCACCGGAGGTGGTGGTGCACGACCACGGCCCCGCGCTGCACAGCTTTGCCGACACGGCGGCGGCGCTGGCCGCCCTGGACCTGGTGATCACGGTGGACAGCGCGGTGGCGCACCTGGCCGGGGCGATGGGACGCCCCTGCTGGCTGCTGGTGCCACGCATCGGCGCCGACTGGCGGTGGCTGGCGGAGACGGAGGCCGCGCGGTGGTACGCGAGCGTCACGGTGATCCGTCAGGCGGCGCCGGGGAGCTGGGCGCCGGAGATGGCGGCGCTGCGGGAGGCGCTGCGGGAGGCGCTGCGGGGACAGCCTGAGGCGTGAGGCTGCGCCGAGGGGGGCTGCTCGTACCGAACGCCTCGGCCCTCTCTCTCATACCTGGGGCCCCTCGGCATCTTGCCAGTCCGTGCGATTCGCCCCGGAGGTCAGGAACCGAGGGGCCCTTGGTATGAGGGAGAGGCACGAGGCGATCGAGACGAGCACAAGTGGCTCACTCCTGACGCCTACCCCCCGATCACCGTCTGGATGCCGCGCAGCAGCGCGTCGGCCGCGTCCTCCCACTGGTGCCGCTCGGCGGTCGCGATCCCCTCCTGGTTCACCGGCAGCGCGCCCTCGCGCCGCGCCGCGTGCACCGCGCGCAGCTGCGTCACCAGCTGTTCGTGCTGCGACGGCCCCCAGGCCGCCCACCGCCCCGGCGCGCGCCCGCCGTGCGCCACTTCCAGCTGGTCCACCTGGATCAGCCGCGCGTTGGCCGGCGAGAGGTACGCCGTGTGCGCCGTGCAGTGCGTGGCAATCACCGCCTTCCCCATCGACAGCATCTCCAGCGCCTCCAGGTTCCACCCCTCCGCCCGCACCGGGAACACCCCGCAGTCCGCGCCGGCCATCAACGCCGCCACGTCGCGCAGCGTCGCCAGCTCCGAGGTGATCAGCGTGATGCGCGCCGCCATCGGCGATTGCCGGAAGGGGCGCAGCTGCGCGTCCAGCGTCTCGCGCGGGATGAAGGGGTTGCCGCAGGCCAGCACCAGCCGCACCTGGTCCTTGGGGGTAAACGCCGCCTCGAAGGCGCGCAGCAGCTCCAGCTGTCCCTTGCGCGCCTCCAGCTTGCCCACCTGAAGGAACACCGTGTCCGGCCAGCGGCGCGCCGGCGTCACCTGCGGGTTGAACACCGTGCGGTCCACCCCCAGCGGCACCACGTCGATGGGCACGTCGGTGAGCCCGTTCTGGTGGCACACCTGGCGCGCCCACTCCGTGCACACCAGCACGCCGTCCTGCTGCCGCAGGTGGTGCAGCTCGCGGGCCGTGAAGGTGTCCAGCTCGAAGATGGGGAAGGCCACGCGCGGGCCGCGCCCCACGTGCTGCGCCAGGTCGAACGCCTGCGAGATGCGCACCGACGGGAGGTCGCCGCGGTAGCGGTCCTGCCGCGCCATCGCCTCCCCCAACCGCGGGTTCTCGGTGAGCGAGGGGTCCACGGCACCCAGCGGGAAGAGCGTGACCGGCACGTCGCGCCGTTGCAGCGCGGCCAGCAGGTGGCTGCCGGCCACCCCGTAGCCGGTGCGCGAATGCGAGGTCTGCAGCAACA
>JBILKP010000233.1:0-4455 GCA_044376625.1 Gemmatimonas sp.
AGTGCGCGCGAGCACCGGGTGGTGGAGCTGGCGCCCCTGGGCGACGCGCCCCGGATGGGCGGCGCAGGAGGCCGCGCATGACCGGCCGCCTCCTGCTGGTTGGCACCCTCGCGGCGGCGATGGCCATGGCCGCGGCACCACTGCACGCCCAGGGGAGCGACACGCTGCGCGTGGAGGAGCGCGTGCGGTTGACAGTGTTTGGTGATCCCCAGCGCCTCACGGGCACGCTGCTGCGGCGGCAGGGGGACACGCTGGTGCTGCGCGACGCGCAGGGGCGCACGCAGCGCCTGCGCCTCCCGGCCATCGAGCGGGGGGAGCGCTCGCTGGGGCGCCGTGCCGGGTGGGGCGCGCGCCGGGGCGCGCTGTGGGGCGCGCTGGCGGGGGGTGGTGTGTTGGCGCTGGGGGGTGCCCACGGGATGAGCGCCGGCGAGATGGCCGCGGGCACCCTGCTATGGAGTGCGATGGGCGCCGTCACCGGCGCGCTGCGCCGCCCCGAACAGTGGCGCGTGGCGGCGCTCCCGCGCCCTTCCCCGGTGGCGCCGGCGGGGATGCCAGCGGCCGCGGAACCGGTGGCGCCACCGGCCCGCACCGAGCGCACCCCGGGCACCACCGTGCCCCCGCAGCCGCTGCCGGGCGTCGCCCCGCGCGACCTGGTGCGCTTTGCCACCGACACCCTGGGGCGCGTCTCAGGCGCCGTCATCTCGGCGACCTCCGAGGCGCTGGTGGTGGATCGCGGGGGGATCGCCCTGCACTTTGCCACCACGGAGGTGCGCGACCTGCAGGTGTACCTGGGGAAGACCGTTCACGGTGGCGAGCGGCGGGCGGGGAAGGTAGGCGCCGTGGTGGGCGGGGTGCTTGGCGGGGTGGTGGGGGCGGCGCTGGGCCTCATGACTCCTGAGCGCAATGGCCGTACGCTGGCTGGTGGGGTGCTGGCCATGGGGGCCGCCGGGGGCTTTACGGGGTACTTCCTGGCGGCGCCGGTGGGGCGCGCGTTCCCCGCCGACGAGTGGCAGCGGGTACGCCTGCCTCCGTCGCATTGACGGCCCCGGTTCAGGACGCCGAGGCGTCCACCTGCACCACCGGTACCAACACGTGGATCCACGCCGTAGCCACGAGGTAGGCCACCGCGGACAGCACGAATAGCGGCCCGTACCCCGCGCCACTGGTGAGCGCCCACCCGGTCAGCTCGATCATCCCCATCCCCGCCAGGTTGCCGCACACCGCCCCCACCGCCACCACGGTGGCCACGCGCGCCACCGGCACCACGTCGGCGGCCAGCCCGAACAGGTTGGTGGAAAACCCCTGGTGCGCGAACAGCGCCACGCCAATCAGCAGCGCAGCCACCCACGGGCTACTGGCCTGCAGCGCCAGCGGCACCGGCAGGATGCAGCAGCCGTAGGCCAGCATCGCTCCCTTGCGGGCGGCATTCACCGACACGCCGCGCCGCAGCAGCCGGGGGAACAGCAGGCCGCTGCTGAGCGCCCCCAGCGCCGCCATCGTATAGATGAGCGCGATGGGCGCCCCCAGCTGCCCCTGCGCCAGCCCGAAGCCCCGGTTGAACAGGTCGGGGGTCCAGAACAGCAGGAACCACCACACCATGTCGGTGATCCCCTTGGCGCCGGCAATGGCCCAGGTGCGGCGGTCGGCCAGCACGTCACGCCACGCCACGGCAGGCGCCACCGCGGGGGCCGCGGCCTCCGCCGCCGGCGCGGGAGGCGCGTCCATCCACCGGGTGGCCGGCCACCAGGCCAGCAGCCACACCAACCCCAGCGCCCCGGTGACCACGAATGCCGCGCGCCACCCGTAGGCCAGCGCCAGCGGCGGGATCAGCAGCGGCGTGACCATGGCCCCGATGTTGGGCGCCGTGTTGATGAGCCCCAGCCCCAGCGACCGCTCGGCCAGCGGCAGGTGGCGCGCCGCCGCCTTCACCGCCGCGGGCGTGTTGACCGACTCCGCCGCCGCCAGCGCGATGCGCGCGGCCACGAACTGCCCGATGGTGGCTGCCACCGCGTGCGCCATCCCCGCCAGGCTCCACGCGGCCACCGCCGTGCCGTACGCGCGCCGCACCCCCACGCGGTCCACCAGCCACCCGGCCCCCAGCAGCACCACCGCGGTGGTGACCTGAAACGCCGACCCCAGGTGCGCGAACGCCACGTCGTCCCAGCCAAAGGTGGCCACCAGCGTGGGCTTGAGCAGCGCCAGCACCTGCCGGTCCACGTAGTTGAGCGCGGTGCCCAGGAACACCAGCGCAATCAGCAGCTGGCGGCGGCGCAGCGTGGGGTCGGCCATGCCCCCAACCTGCGGGGCGTCGCGGGTGGCCACAACCCGCCGGTGGCTGGGGTGGGGCGGTTGCTGGCGGTCCTCCCCGGCGGGGCGCACATTGGCACTCCATGCGCCCACTCCTGCGTGCCCTTCCCCTGCTGGCTGCGCTCCTGGCAGCCGGCCCCCTCCCCGCCCAGCCGGCCCCCGCCGCCCCGGCGGCCCCCGCACTCAAGCCGGGGGAGCTGCGCCTCACCTACCTCGGCAACGCGGGGTGGGAGATCACCGACGGGAAGGTGGTCATCCTGGTGGACCCCTTCCTCACGCAGTTCGCGCGGTGGAAGCCCGGGGCGGTCGCCGAGGGGCCCGATCCGAAGGAGACCTACGCCCCCGACACGGCGCTCATCAACCAGCACGTGTCGCGCGCCGACTACATCCTCATCACCCACGGGCACTCCGACCACGCCCTGGATGCGGGCTACATCGCCAAGCGCACCGGTGCCGTGGTGGTGGGACACGAGACCGCGGCCAACCTGGCCCGCGCCTATGGCGTGGCCGAGAACAACCTCATCACCGTGCTGGGGGGCGAGGACTACGACTTCGCGGGGTTCTCGGTGCGCGTGGTCCCCAACATCCACAGCGCGCTCGACGACAAGCGGTATTTCAACAACGGGCGCGGCATCGCCGGCACCGCACCGCGGGGGCTCAAGGCGCCGCTGCGGCGCATCGACTACGTGGAGGGGGGCAACCTGGCCTACGTGGTGCGCATCGCCGGGCACGAGGTGCTGGCCATGGGCTCCATGAACTACATCGAGCGCGAGATGGAGGGGCTGCGCCCCGACGTGGCGCTCATTGGTGCCAACAGCCAGCGGCTGGAGATCACCGACTACACCGGTCGCCTGCTGCGCGCGCTGGGGCATCCGGCGCTGGTGATCCCGTCGCATGCCGACGCCTACGGCAACCCGCGTCCCACTGCCGCCGCGCTGGCCGACCGCAAGAAGTTCGAGGCGGAGGTGCGCGCCGCCTCTCCCAATAGCCGCTATCTCTATCCCACGTGGTTCGCCCCCATCATCGTCCCTCCCCGCCCCGCCCCTGCCATGTCCCGTTCCGAGCGTCAGGTCATCAATCCCCCCGGCATTGCGCCGCTGGTCCCCGCCTACTCCGTGGCCGTGCGTGACGGCGAGTGGGTGTTCGTCTCCGGGATGACCGGGCTCAAGCCCGGCACGCAGGACATCATCGACGGGGGCGCCGGCCCGCAGACGCGGCAGACCATGGAGAACATCAAGGCCGCGGTGGAGGCGGCGGGTGCCACCATGGCCGACGTGGCCGAGTGCACCGTGTTCCTCAAGGACATGGCCGATTATGCGGCCATGAACGCGGAGTACGTGAAGTTCTTCCCCACCGACCCGCCGGCGCGGGCCACGCTGGCGGTGTCGGCGATGCCGCGTCCGGCGGCGGTGGTGGAGGTCAAGTGCAGCGCGCGCATCCGGAAGCGGTGAGCCTGGGCGAGCACAGCGCACGCGCGTCCTCCCCTGTATCCATGGCGCACCTCGAGCTCGCCGCCCTGCTGGTCCGGGACTATCAGCCCGCGATCGACTTCTTTGTCGGAGCGCTCGACTTTGATCTCGTGACCGACGAACCCGCACTCACCACCGACGGCCGGCCCAAGCGATGGGTGGTGGTGCGCCCGAAAGGGGGGGCAACGGGGCTGGTGCTGGCCCGCGCCGAGGGCGACGCGCAGCAGGCGCTGGTCGGGGCGCAGTTCGCGGGGCGGGTTGGCTTCTTTCTCCGTGTTGACGACTTCGCCGCGGCCTACGCCAGGATGCAGGCGCACCAGGTGGTGTTCGTCGAACTCCCCCGGATGGAACCCTACGGCACCGTCGCCGTCTTCCGCGACTGCGAAGGCAACCGATGGGACCTGCTCGGGCCCGCCGCGCCCCCCCAGCCACGCCACTGAACCCCCACCGCCCAGGCCGCGCCCGCCATCGGCACCCCGCTCGCGTCCAGCGCCTGCGCGCGCCCCAGGTTGGTCCCCTCCATCGACCAGGTGGCCCCACGCCAGGTGGTCCCCACCCGCACCGACCCGGTGGTGTAGGCGCGCTCCCCCAGCCGCCGCGCGTGCTGCACGTCGGCCAGCAGCCACACCCGCCCCGCGGGGTTCAGCTGCGCCGTCACCCCGCCGCTCCGCGTGAGCGG
>JBILKP010000061.1:0-13358 GCA_044376625.1 Gemmatimonas sp.
AGAGGTCCATCCCCGCCGCCAGCATCTCCCGCGCCACCACCAGGAGCTGCTCCCGCCGCTCCGCCTTGGCCTGCGGGGAACGCGCCCGCTGCAATCCGGTGATCACCCTCAAAATATACCGCCGCAATTGACAAGAGACCACCGGTCTTCTATTCATTTAGTGACCGCTGGTCACTTATAACACCGCCGGAAAGCCCCCATGCCCGCACCCCTCCGCTGCCCCCCCGAGCTCCTCACCCACGACCTCGCCGGGCGTACCTACGTCGTCACCGGCGGCAACTCGGGGATCGGGCGCGCCACCGTCCAGCAGCTGGCGCAGCAGGGCGCCACCGTGGTGCTCGCCTGCCGCCGCCCGGCCGAAGGAGAGGCGGTACGCGCCCACCTGCGCGCCGCCGGCATCCGGGGCACCGTGGAGGTCCTCCCGCTGGACCTGGCCTCCCTGGCCTCCGTGCGGGCGTTCGCCACCGCGCTCCTGGCACGCCACCCCGCACTGCAGGGGCTGGTGAACAACGCCGGCGTCATGAACACCCCGGCCGGCACCACCGTCGACGGCTTCGAGCAGCAGCTGGGCACCAATCACCTGGGGCATGTCCTGCTCACCGAGCTGCTGCTGCCGGCGCTCACGGCCGGGGCCCCCGCGCGCATCGTGAACGTCTCCAGCTGCTTCCACGACAAGGCCGTGGGGCGCGAAGGGCGCATCGACTTCGACGACCTGCACTTCCAGCGGCGGCGCTACGACGGCTGGGCCGCCTACGCCCAGTCCAAGCTGGCCAACCTCCTCCACGCCCGGCACCTCGCCACGCGCCTCGCCGGCACGGGCATCACCCCCGTCAGCGTGCACCCCGGCTGGGTCCGGT
Source organism: Gemmatimonas sp. (assembly GCA_044376625.1). GTDB lineage: Bacteria > Gemmatimonadota > Gemmatimonadetes > Gemmatimonadales > Gemmatimonadaceae > Gemmatimonas. Next base: position 858 of record JBILKP010000061.1, read on the forward strand.
CCAACCTCATCAAGTTCTCCATGCCCGTGTGGGCGCAGGACGTGCTGCTGCGCCCCCTCCTGCGCCTGGCCGGCATGATCGAGCCGTGGGAAGGGGCGCAGTCCACGCTGTACGCCCTGCTGGCCCCCGACGTCCCGGCGCACGCCGGTGGCTATTTCAGCCAGCGCGGCTTCTATCGGACACGCCGCGCCAACGCCGGCGGATGGCCCATGGTCTCCCCCAACCCGCACGCCCACGACGACGCCGTGGCCGAACGGCTGGATCGGGTGAGCCGGGAGCTGGTGGGCATGGCGTAGGCACCGCGGGGGTGGTCGCGCGCGGATACCCCCTGCCGCCCCCCTACCGCACCACCCCGCGCTCCCGCAGGTATGGCGCCACCACCGGGCGCCACGTCGGGGCGTACGCCTCCCACACCGACAGCGCCCATCGGCGGATCAACGCGTCCCTCGCATCCCCAGCCGGCGCCGCCAGCACCTCCATCGCGCCCAACGCCCCCCGCGCCGCGGGGAGCGGCGCCAACGGCCACTCCCGGCGCCCCGCCCCACCCGGCGCGTTGGCCAACCGCATGTGCGCCAGCTGCACCGCGCGCCCGGAAAACCCATGCTCGGCCAGCAGGTACAGCCCCACCACCGAGAAGAAGACGCGAATGGGGGACCCGCCCGGCTGCGCCTGCTGCGCCCCCCACGCGTCCACCACATGCTGGTGGATGAACGCCGCATCGCCCAGCGACAGCGTGTACGCCATCACGGCGTGGTACGCCGCCTCGGCGTCTGGTGACACGGGCTCCTGGGGGGCGACGGGGGACATGGGGCGAAAACCTGCCCCCCGGGGCGGCAGCGCCGCAAGCATCGGGGCGCCGCGGTAGCTTGCCCGCAGCCCGTTGACCCGCATCCCCGGAGGAGACCCGTGCCCCGCCTACCCCGCCCCGTCGCCGCGCTCCTGGGCGCCCTCGCCCTCCCTGCCCTCCTGCACGCGCAGGCGCAGCCCGTGCCGCAAACCACTGCCAAGCCCGGCTGGCAGTGGAGCTACGACAGCGCCCGCACCGTGGTGCACGAGGTGCGCGCCGGGCGCGACCTCACCCCCAAGGCGTGGCCCGGCGGCGCGCGCGTGGCCGTGCTCCTCAGCTTCGACGTGGACAACGAGACCATCGCCCTCCGCTACGGCGAGCCCACCGTGGGCGCCCTCTCCATGGGCGAATACGGCGCGCGCGTCGGGCTGGGACGCGTCCTCCGCCTGCTCGACCAGCACCGGCTCCCCGCCACCTTCTTCATCCCGTCGGTGAGCCTGTCGCTCACCCCGTCCATGGCCGACGCCATCAAGGCCAGCGGCCGCCACGAGTTCGGCGTGCACGGGTGGATCCACGAGCTCAACGCCACCCTCCCCGACTCCGTCGAGCGCGCCCTCCTCGTGCGCGCCCTGGCTGAGCTCACCGCGCTCACCGGCAGCAAGCCCACCGGCTACCGCGCCCCCAGCTGGAACTTCAGCCCCAACACCCTGGCCATCCTGCGCGACCTGGGCTTCCGCTACGAAAGCTCCCTCATGGCCGACGAGCGCCCGTACGAGCTGCTGCAGCGCGGCGAGCGCACCGGCCTGGTCGAGCTCCCCGTGGAGTGGATCCTCGACGACGCCCCGCTCTTTGATCCGCGCGGCGAGCGCTACGCCTCCCCGCGCGAGGTGGCCCAGGTGTGGATCGACGAGTTCGACAAGGCGTGGGAGGAGCGCACCATGTTCGTGCTCACCCTGCACCCCCACGTCAGCGGCCACCGCTCGCGCATCGTGGCGCTGGAGCTGCTCCTGGCGCACATCCGCCGCGTGCAGGCGCGCCACCCCGGCACCGTGTGGTTTGGCACCCACGGCGCCGCCGCCGAGTACGTGCGCACCACCGCCAAGCTGGGCGAACCCATCCCGCGCCGCTAACCCCGCCCCGTCGCCACGCCCCCCCTTCGACGGCGGGGCGGGCGGGGCCCCCCGCAGCCCCCTCAGCGGCGGGGCGGGCGGGGGCCCCCCGCAGCCGCCTCTGCGCGGCGCACGCCGGCGCCAGCCCGGCGCGCCGCGCAGCCAGCGGCGAAGGGGGACCCCCGCCCCCCCGCCCCTCACACCTGACGCCTGACGCCTACTGCCCCTGCCCCAGCGAGAACCCGGGCACCCCGTCAAAGGTGTACAGGTGCTCCGTCTTCACGAACTCCAGCCCCGCCTCGCCGAGACGCGCCAGCAGCGCGAGCACCTGCCCGGGAGTGGCGGTGTCCGCCCCGTCCGCCATGTACCGGCACCGCCAGTGGTCGGTGCAGAAGGTCTCCGGCATCCCCTGCGGCCACACCTTCACGCCGCGATTGGAGATCATCGACAGCGCCAGCCCGTCGCCCCCGATCCCCGTGAGCTGCGCCCCCAGCGCCTCGGCCTCCCCGCGCCAGTGGAGGAACACGTCCACCCCCACCAGCGCCTTCGCGGCCGGCACCGTCGGCGTGATCCGCCCCGCCACCTGGATCGGCGTCCCCGCCGCGTAGCGCACCGGCGCAAAGCGCGTGGGACGCACCCCCAGGCGCTCGATCACCGCGTCGGCAAACGCCGCCGTCCCCGCGCGCACCACCGACAGCTGCGCGTTGTGGATGTCCGCCGTGTGGATCCCCGCCTCCAGCGTGGCCAGCCACGCGTTGTGGATCCGCTCCGCCACGTCCCCCTGCCCGATGTGCACCAGCATCATCACCGCCGCCAGCAGCAGCCCGCTGGGGTTGGCGATCCCCTGCCCCGCGATGTCCGGCGCCGAGCCGTGCACCGCCTCGAACATCGCCACGTGGTCGCCGATGTTCGCCGAGCCCCCCAGCCCCACCGACCCCGTCACCTCGGCGGCGATGTCCGACAGGATGTCGCCGTACAGGTTGAGCGTCACCACCACGTCGAAGTCCTTCGGACGCGTGGCCAGCCGCGCCGCGCCGATGTCGATGATCAGGTGGTTCGTCGCGATCTCCGGGTACTCCGCCTTCACCTCGTCGAAGACGCGGTGGAAGAGCCCGTCGGTGAGCTTCATGATGTTGTCCTTCGACATGCACGTGACCTTCTTCCGGCCGTTCGCGCGCGCATACTCGAAGGCGTAGCGGATGATCTTCTCGCACCCCGGGCGCGACACCAGCTTGAGGCACTGGATCACCTCGTCCGTCTGGCGGTGCTCGATCCCGGCGTAGAGGTCCTCCTCGTTCTCGCGCACGATCACCAGGTCCACGTCCGGCTGCGGCGTGGCCACCACCGGGTGGTACGACGTGCAGGGGCGCACGTTGGCGTACAGCCCCAGCGTCTTGCGCACCGTCACGTTGAGCGACTTGAAGCCGCCCCCCTGCGGGGTCGTGATGGGGGCCTTGAGGAACACGCGCGTGCGGCGGAGCGACTCCCACGCCGACGGCTCGATCCCCGAGCTGTGGCCGCGGGTGTACACCCGCTCGCCGATCTCGATGACCTCGGGGGCGATGCGCGCGCCGGCAGCGGCCAGCACCCGCAGGGTGGCCTCCATGATCTCGGGGCCGATGCCGTCGCCGTGGGCGACCGTGATGGGAACGTTCATGTCAGGACAAGTGAGGCCCCCGCCGGGCGGGGGCCGTGAAGGTCGGGCTGGGAAATCCGGGGGGACCGGTCTCTGGGATGACGACGCGCCCCCTCGGTTCGGAACCGGGCCGGACCGGTCCTGGCGGCCACGCAGCTCCGCCAGCGACCGCCCGGGTCCGCCCGCAACCTCACCGGGCGCACCGGGCGCTGTCAAACCCCGCCCGGCACCCCGCCCCCCGTCGAGGGTAGCGCGTCAGCGCCCCCCTGCCGTCAGGCACCGCGCGCCCTGCTGGATCGTGTACGCCAGCGACAGCAGCTGCCACCCGCCCGCCGTGCGCGCAAAGGTGAATTGATCAATCCCGCAGTGGCTGAACTGCGGGCCGTACCACAGGTCGTACTCCGCCCACAGCACCGCCAGCCCCCCCTCCTGCCGGAACGCCGACCGGAACAGCCGTTCCTCGACCACCCGCTCCGGGGGGGCCGTCACCAACCCCCGCATCCACCCCTCCACCGTGCTGGCGCGCACCACCGTCTCCCCGTTCCGCTCCTGGATGGCGTGCAGGGGCATCGTGGGCGGCAGCAGGGCGCGCAGGGCCACGGTGTCGCGCGCCTTCATGGCGTCGAACAGCCGCTGCGCCATGGCCCGCAGCTGGGCATGCACGGCCGCCGTGTCCGACGGCGGCGCGGGGGTCATGGAGGCCGCCGCCGGCCCAGGGACAGGGCCAGGGCGCCCCTGGGCACGGGCGGCGGCGGGGAGCAGCAGCAGGAGGGCGGCCAGGGGGAGGAGGCGTTGCGGCAGGAACATGGGGGTCAGGGCTGGGGGAAAGGCACGCACGCCCCGGAACAATGCCCTCGCGCCCCGCCCTCCGCCTACTCCTGGCACCCCATCCCGGCTCATCCCGCGGTCAACGCCCCCCGCTCAGTCCTGCAGCCCCTTCCCTGCTAAAATCGCCGGCACGCACGCCGCAATGCGCCGGGCCCGCGTGGCCGACTGCTTGGCCCCGCCAAAGTGCAGCAGGTACCCGCGTCGCCGACCGGGGGTGAGCGCGGCAAACGCCGCCGCCAGCCCGGGGTGCGTAGCGCACGCCGCGTCAAATTCGGCGGGCACCGGCTCAGCGGCCGTGCGCGGTGCCACCTGCGCCCCCGCCTGCTCCGCCGCCACCGCCCCCCGCACCAGCGCCTCCAGCGCCGGCGCCATGGCCTCCAGCGCCTCCAGGCTGGTCAGGCTCACCTGCCGCGCCGCGTGCGAGTTGGGCCCCGCCCGCTCCAGCACCCCCTGCGGATCGGCCAGCAGCGCCCCCTTGAGGAAGCTGACCGTGCACCGGTCCCGCAGCGCCCCCAGCAGCACCACGTTCTTCCCCCCCACCGTGTAGCAGGGCATCCCCCACTTCACCGTCTCCTCCAGGCCGCACGCCAGCACCAGCGCGCGCAGGCGCGCCAGCACGGGGCGCCACGGGTGGACCTTGCACGCCGGCGTGGCAAAGTGGGCGCAGCGGCCGCAGCCGTCGGCCAGGTAGCCGTCCACGGTGGTTTGCATCGAGGGCATGGCTGCATGCTCGCTCCGTGGGGCGCCCCTGCCAAGGGTGGGCGCCCCCGGTGCCGTGACCCGGTACATTCCGCCGGGTCATGTCCCCCCGTCCCGCCACCCCGCGTTGCCGCCCGTGACCACTCCGCGCCCCGCCAATCCCCTGCATGGCGTGACCCTGCAGGCCATGGTCGAGCATCTCGTGGAGCGCTACGGCTGGGACGGCCTTGGGGCGCGCATCGCCATCCGCTGCTTCACGCACGATCCCTCCGTGCGCTCCTCGCTCACCTTCCTGCGCCGCACCCCGTGGGCCCGGGAGAAGGTGCAGTCGCTGTACCTGCATTCCGTGGCGCACCCGCGGAAGGGGGCAGGGCCCGCCGCGGGGTGAGGCGCCCGGCGGCGGGACCACGCCAATCCCGTCGGCACGCCGGCATCCCCCACAACGACGGGTGACGCACGGAAAGCGCGTGACGGGGGCATGTTCGGGGTTTGTTCGCAAAGAGCGCCCCTCGGAAGTGTCGAAGTTTCAGTTTTTTGTCGACATGAATGGCTTGCCATGTCGATAGCGTCGACACATACTCGTGATCATGTCGACAAAATCAGACATTTTCGATACAGATGCCGTTCCCTGGCGCCCCGATCAGCCCCACAACGGGCTTCCGGACCTTCCGCCCCAGCCAGACGTCGAAACCAAGGCGGTCCTCAAGCAGTGCATCACCGCCCGGGCCGCCCTGGCCGAGCTGCGCCAAGCCGCGGAACTGATCCCCAATCAGTCCGTGCTGATCAGCACCCTGCCACTCCTGGAGGCCGGTGCCAGCTCGGAGATCGAGAACGTCGTCACCACCGCCGACCGCCTCTTCCAGCATGTGCACGACGAGGAGCGCGCCGACGCGGACACCCGCGAGGCGCTGCGGTACCGCCGCGCGTTGTTCGAGGGATACCGCGCCCTCGCCACCCACCCGCTCACCACGCGCACCGCGGAGGTGGTGTGCAGTCGCATCAAGGGGGTGGAGATGTCCGTGCGGCGCCTGCCCGGCACGGCACTGCGCAACCAGGTGACCAATGCCGTCGTCTACACGCCCCCGGAGGGCGAGTCGCTGTTGCGGCAAAAGCTGGCGAACTGGGAGCGCTTCATGCACGAGGCAACCGAACTGGACCCGCTCGTCCGCATGGCCGTCGGGCACTACCAATTCGAGGCCATCCATCCGTTCACCGACGGCAATGGCCGCACGGGGCGCGTGCTCAACAGCCTGTTCCTGATCGAGCAGGAGCTGCTCACGCTCCCCATCCTGTACCTGAGCCGCTACATCAACACGCACCGGCCGGACTACTATCGCCTGCTGCTGCGCGTCACGACCCACGCCGACTGGGAAGCGTGGATCCTCTACATGCTGCGTGCCGTCGAGGAGACCGCGCGCTGGACCACCGACAAGATCGCCGCCATCCGCGCGCTGCAGGCCCACACGGTCGATTTTGTCCGGCAGGCGCTGCCGAAGATCTACAGCCATGAACTCGTGGATCTGGTCTTCGAGCGCCCCTACTGCCGCATCAGCGACGTGACCGACCGTGGCATCGCCAAGCGACAAACGGCCTCGGTGTACCTCAAGCAGCTGGTGGGGATCGGCGTCCTCGCGGAGCAGGCCATCGGTAACGAGAAGCTGTTCATCCACCCGAAGCTGATGCGGATGCTCACCACCGAGCACAACGCGATCGATCGGTACCCGGTGGCGTGACCCGCACGAGGGGGGTGGACCGCCCCCCTCGCCCCCCGCTACCGCACCAGCTTCTTGTACGCGATCCGCTTCGGCTGGTCCGCGTCCGGCCCCTTCCGCCGCTTCAGGTCTTCAAGGTACGCGCCGTAGTTCCCCCGGAACCACACCCCCTCGCCGTCCCCCTCGAACGCCAGCACCGGTCGCCAGGGGTGGACCTTGCCCTGCGGCGTGGCACAGTGGGCGCGGCGCCGTCACCCCAGGGTGCGCAACCAGGCCAGCATGGCCTCCCGGGTCGCGGTGGGCCGGCCACTCAGCTGGCGGGCCAGCGCCAGCGCCGGGGCTGAGGCCCGGTCATTCTGCGCGCGAAGGTGCGCGGCCAGCAGCGCCGAGTTCCCTGCCAGGAGCGTGCGCGCCAGTGACGGGGAGATCCGCGATCCCGCCAACACCGCCATGACGTCCTGATAGCCCCAGACATGGCTGCCCCCCAGCAGGGTGCGCAGGTCGGCAACCGCCGGCGTCCAGTCCACGCGCCGCACGTCGCCCTGCAGGAACGTCTTGAGGGCGGCAACGGCCGCGGTGCGCACCTGGTGCTCGGGATCGCGGGCGCCAGCCGCCAGCAGGTGCCAGGCAGCATCCCGGTCCCGGAAGTTCGCCAGCGCGGCCACCGCCATCAGGCGGTGCACCCAGTTCGTGTCGGCCGCAAGCGCGCGCCGCGCCAGCGCCAGGTCGGCGGGACGGTGCAGCGCCGCGATCGAAGTCCAGAACGGCCGCGCATCAGCCAGCATCTCCGGGGGAAGCTGCAGCTGCTCCGCCATGCCGATCCGGTGGAACCCGACGAACTGCAAGGCAAACAGGAAGGCGTTGACCTGCGGCTCCTCGTCGGGGACCAGCGTGGCGCGCAGCGTCCGCCATGCCGAGTCCGGCAGCCGCCACCCCCCGGAAAGCCGCCGTTGGCGCACGCGGGCGGAATCGGCGGGCTCCACCACGGTGATGAGCACGTCCACCGGTCGCATGCCATCGGCACCGTTCTCGACCTGGATGCTGACCGCCGCCGCGGGGAAACCCAGCTTCTGCTGCAAGATCGCCGCACAGGCGTGCGAATACAGCGATTCCCCCGGCGCCTTGGCGCTCACGGAATCCGCCAGCATCTGCACGGTCCAGCGGCGCAAGCCGATCACCTCGGCGCGCCCCTGCGTCGATTCGAACACCGCCTGCGCCGCCAGGGGCGCCGCACCCCAGGCCAGGACGGCCATCAGCACAACCGGGAATCCGCCAGCGCGCATGGTCTCTCCGTTGGAATGAGGTGCCGCGGCTGCCTACCGGCGGAGCTTCTTCCTGCTTGACAGCAGCAGCAGCAGCAACGACGTGGCCATGAGCAGCTCACCAATGGGACCGGACACCTGACTCGCAACCGCCCAGACAAGCAATCCCGACCCGAACCACAGGCGCCACGCCGCACGGTCCTCCCGATACCGTGGCCATACCTCAAAAACGAGCCCGAGGAGAATGATGACGGGAAACGCGTAGGGCATGAACGTCATTGGCGCTCCGGCAACGGGTGATCGGCAATCGTCACGCCCCCCATCACCTCACGGCGATGGGGGGTCCCACAGGAGCAATACTACCGCACCAGCTTCTTGTACGCGATCCGCTTCGGCTGGTCCGCGTCCGGCCCCTTCCGCCGCTTCAGGTCCTCGATGTACGCGCCGTAGTTCCCCTCGAACCACACCACCTCGCTGTCACCCTCGAACGCCAGGATGTGCGTGGCCACGCGGTCCAGGAACCACCGGTCGTGCGAGATGATCACCGCGCACCCCGAGAAGTCCAGCACCGCCTCCTCCAGCGCCCGCAGCGTGTCCACGTCCAGGTCGTTCGTCGGCTCGTCCAGCAGCAGCAGGTTCCCCCCCTGCATCACCGTCTTCGCCAGGTGCAGGCGGTTCCGCTCGCCGCCGGACAGGTTGGCCACCAGCTTCTGCTGGTCCGCCCCCTTGAAGTTGAAGCTCGCCGCGTAGGCGCGGCTGTTGAGCTCCCGCTTCCCCACCGGGATCGTCTCGCGCCCGCCGGAGATCTCCTCCCACAGCGTCCGCTTCCCCTCCAGCGTGCGCTGCTGGTCCTGGTACGAGATCGACACCGTCTCGCCAATCGTCAGCGTCCCCGCGTCCGGCTGCTCCAGCCCGTTGATCATCCGGAACAGCGTCGTCTTGCCGGCGCCGTTGGGGCCGATGATCCCCACGATGCCGGCGCGCGGCAGGTCGAAGTTCAGGTCGTCGAACAGCAGCTTGTCGCCGTACGCCTTGCGCAGCCCCTTGGCGATCACCACGTCGTTCCCCAGCCGCGGCGCCGGCGGGATGATGATCTCGTTCTGCATCACCCGGTCCTGCTGCGCCTCGCTCGCCAGCTCCTCGTACGCCTGCAAGCGCGCCTTGTTCTTCGCCTGCCGCGCCCGCGGCGACATGCGCACCCACTCCAGCTCCTTCTGCAGCGTCTTCTGCCGGGACGAGGCGTGCTTCTCCTCCAGCGCCAGCCGCTGCTGCTTCTGCTCCAGCCAGCCGCTGTAGTTCCCCTCGTACGGCACCCCCTTCCCGCGGTCCAGCTCCAAAATCCACTGGGCCACGTTGTCCAGGAAGTACCGGTCGTGCGTGATCGCCACCACCGTCCCCGGGAACCGCTCCAGGTGGTGCTCCAGCCACGCCACGCTCTCCGCGTCCAGGTGGTTGGTGGGCTCGTCCAGCAGCAGCATGTCCGGCTCTTCCAGCAGGATCTTGCACAGCGCCACGCGCCGCTTCTCGCCGCCGCTCAGGTTGGTCACCGGCCAGTCCCCCGGCGGCAGCCGCAGCGCGTCCATCGCCACGTCGATCTTGTTGTCCAGGTTCCAGAGGTCGTGCTGGTCGATGTACTCCTGCAGCTTCCCCTGGCGCGCCATCAGCGCGTCAAAGTCCGCGTCGGGCTCGGCGAACTTGAGCGAAATGTCATTGAACTCGTTCAGCGCGTCGCGCTGCGCCTGCACCGCCCGCTCCACGTTCCCGCGCACGTCCAGCGACGGGTCCAGCTCCGGCTCCTGCGGCAGGTAGCCGATGCGCGTCCCCTTGTGCGCCCACGCCTCCCCCTGGAACTCCGTGTCCACCCCCGCCATGATGCGCAGCAGCGACGACTTCCCGGCGCCGTTGGGGCCCAGCACGCCGATCTTCGCGCCCGGGTAGAACGACAGCCAGATGTCGTCCAGGATGATGCGCGAGGGGGGGACCACCTTGCGGAGCCCCTTCATCACGTAGATGAACTGCGGTGCCATGGATCCTCTCAGGGGAAATGCGGACCCCGGCGCGCTCGGCGCCGGGACATCCCGCAAAGATAATCGCCCCGGCCCCGCGCTAGCGCTGCACCCAATAGCGCTCGCCGTCGATCACCACGCCCCCCTGCCCGTTCCCCTCGCGGGCGAACGACACGGTCCGCGGCTCGAACGCCCCCTGGCTGGCGCTCCCCAGCGACACGCGCCGGTCGCTCGTGGCTCCGGGCGCCGAGGCCAGCGCCGACGACAGCGCCTTGTAGAAGGTGATCGACCCGCCGCTGATCGCGTAGCAGCCGTCCTCCGCATAGCTGGACACCGCGCTGGAACGGAGCAGCGCATAGGACCCGTCCGGCTGGAAGCGCAGCTGCTCCTGCGCCGCCCCCGACCGCGACAGCCACTGGTAGGTGGCGTTCAGCCGCGTGCCCTGGAGGGACGTGCACGCCGCCCGCCACGCACGGTCGGGGCCCGCCGGCTGGCTCCCACGGTCACCCCCACGGTCACCGCCGCGGTCACCCCCACGCGGCGCCTCCTCCCCGGGACGCAGCACCGGGCGCTCCCCCCCCACCGGCACGCTCCCCACCCCCCCGGATGACGGCACGCGCCCCTGTCCACCCGTGGCCGGCACGCGCCCCTCACCCCCCGTGCTGGGCACCGGCACGCTGCCAAACGACGGCACCGTGGCGTCGCCAAACGACGGCACGCTCCCCGCGCCCCCGGTCTTGGGCACCGGCGCGTTCCCGAACGACGGCACACTCCCCGCCCCGCCCGACGACGGCACCGGCGTGGTGCCAAACGTGAGCGTGTTCCCGGCCCCGCCGTTCCTCGGCACCGGCGCAGAACCAAAGGTGGGCGTGTTCCCCGCGCCTCCCGACCTCGGCACCGATCCGTCCCCCCCGGACGCCGGGACACCGGCCCCAGGGCAGGTGCAGCCGCCCCCCCCAGGCACCGGGCTCATCCCGCCGGTGGACGGCACGCTGCCCCCTCCGCCGGTCCCCGGCACGCTGCCGCTCCCGCCACTGCCCGGCACCGTCCCGTTCCCACCGCTCCCGGGCACGATCCCCCCGCCAAAACCGGGGACGCGCCCCGAGCCGCCACTCCCCGGCACGGTCCCCCCGGCCCCACTCCCGGGCACCCCGCCGCCACCAAACCCGGGGACACTCCCACCGCCACCGGTGGACGGCACCAGCCCCGACCCCTGCGCCGGCACCATCCCCTGACCGGGGACACGCCCCCCGCCAAATCCCTGCACCGGCACCATCCCCTGCTCCGCCAGCTCCGAAAACGCCCGCAGCAGCGACTCGGCGTCATGCAGCGGCACCGGCACGAAGTCCTCCCGCCACGATCCCAGCCCGGTCAGCAGCTGCCCCTCGCGCCACACCACCACTGGCACGATCTCCGGCGCCTCGGCCACCGCCGCGCGCAGCCGCTCCGATGGCGGCGCGGCATTCGATGGATCCGTAGGGCGCGACGCCAACTCCACGCGCCCGATCTTGAGCAGCCGGTCACCAGCGCGCACCCCCAGCCGCTGCGCCAGCGACCCCGCCACCACCGACGTCACCTGCGCCCCCAGCGGGTCTGGCGCCGTCCCCGCCGCCACCTGCACTCCCAGCACCCGGGCGCCACCCTGCCCCAACGCCACGGAGGGGGCAACGGCCATCCAGGCCACCCCCGCACCCACCACCGCCATCCGCACCAGCCCGCCGGGAACCGATCGCATGGGAGCACCTCGCCAGGGAAGGGACACCGCCGCCAACATGCACCACGCGGCATACACGCCCCCATACGCTGAGGCGGGACGAACCGCGCGTCAAGCGCAGCACCGTCCCGCCTCAGTCACTGTTCACCACGCAATTTCCCCGGTACAGCCCCGGGAGCCCCGGCGCCGGATGCCCCCCCTTACCGCCCCAGCAGCGCCAGCACCCGCTGCGACACCAGCCGCCCGGTGGCCGCGGTCGGGTGGAAGCCGTCCCAGTAGAAGAACGCGTCCGGGGTGGTGCACACCGACGTCCCCGCCACGCACGGCGCGGTCACGTTGCTGAAGCCGAACCCCCCCGGCGCGGCCAGCACCTCGGTGGTCAGCGCCCCCAGGTCCATGTAGTACAGCGTCAGCCCCGGGCTGGACGACCGGATCGCCGTCAGCTGCGCCCCCAGCCCGGTGTTGAAGAACGTCGACCAGTTGGTCGCCGCCCCCATCGCCTGCGGGCCGCCGGCGCGCACCAGCGGCGTCTTCCCGATGTCGGTGCTGTTCACCAGCAGGATGTGCCGAGCGCCCCCCTGGTACAGCTTGGCCACCATGGCCACGGCGTTGTTCACCGCATTCGGGACGATCGTGGCCGCCGCCGCGTTGGTCGAGGTGAGCGCGTCGTTGATGTCGTTCCCCACCGTCGCCGCGTTCACCACGAACAGCGCCCGGTCGCGGTTGGCCGTGCTCCCCGACGCCAGGT
>JBILKP010000062.1:0-13346 GCA_044376625.1 Gemmatimonas sp.
AGCTGCCGGGCACTCACCGAGGCCGACAGCGCCAGCGTGGGCCGGAACTCCAGCGTGCCGCTGTTCTGCCACACGTGCGTGAGCGACGTGACCCGCTGCCCCGTGTCGTCGGGGACGGCGGCGGCCTTGGTGAAGGAGGTCACCGCCGCGTCGGCGCGGCTGAGCGCGCTGGCCAGGCGGAACTGCGTGGGCGTCCACTGGTAGCGCGCCTCGCGCACCGCGCGCACGGCCCCCAGCCCGCGCAGCGGCGCCGGGAGCGCGTCCAGCGCGCGCGCCAGCACCCGCGGCAGCGTCCCCTCGCGCCGGTCCGACCCCATGGCCAGCGAGGCCCCCACCAGATAGCTGCCGTTCTGCGCCTCCTGGAAGGCGCTCTGCGTCCCGCCGCTGGTCCAGCTGCCATTGAGCGCCAGCCCGTTCACCAGCGGCGCGTACCAGCCGCGGTCGAGCGGCACCGCGCGCCGCAGCGCCATGGTGGTGGTGAGCCGCCGGTCGCGCGGCGTCCGCAGCCCCGCAATCCCCCCGGCGCGGATGTCGGTGCGCGTGATGAACAGCGGATCCACGGCGCTGCTGGCGTAGTCCACCGACACCGGCAGCACGATCCCCAGCCGGGCCGGCAGGAACTTCTCGGCGTGCAGCACCGTGCCCACCGCCACCCCGCCGGTGGAGAGGAACGAGGGCACCTCCCCCAGCTGGCGGAAGTTGGGATCGCGGCGGCTGAGGTTGACGCGCACGTCGGCCAGGTCGCCGGCGTTGAGCGTCACCCCCACCTCGCCGGCCACCCCGAGGTCGTCCACCACGTCGGTGAGGCGCAGGTCGTTGACCCACAGCTCGAGGGTGTCGTTGTCCAGGATCCCCGTGCCGCCGCGCGGCAGGCTGTCCACGCGGACGAACCCCACGGCCAGCTCCTGCACGCCGGCGAGGTTGGGCGGCGTCACCGCGGGATCGGCGCTGTAGACGATGTAGCCGTCCTGGCACACCGCGTGGCGGCGCGCGGTCACGCCGCGGGGGGCGCCCGAGCGGCGCACCAGCTCCAGGTCGGTGCCGGTGCACTGCAGCGAGTCGGCCCCGCCCCGCAGGAAGGCGTTCTCGAGCTGGGCGCGCAGCTGCTGGAAGCGGGTGAGGTCCACGCGCACCTCGGGCTCCCACGCCGCCGCGCCGGGCCCCGCCTGCACCGGGGTGCGGTACAGGTAGAAGTTGTGCTCGTCGCGCCCGATCTTGACGAAGCCGTTGAGCTCGCCCGTGCGCCCCCAGCCGTTGCCGCGCCCTCGCATCCACAGCCGCAGCGTGCGGTACCCCATGAACGTCTTGGTCCCCTCGGGGAAGCGGAAGAACGCCTCGGCGCGGTCGAAGGGGCGGAAGGCGCGCCCGGGGATCCCCGCCTGCAGGCGGAGCGCGCGCTCGTTCACCTGGATGCGGGTGTTCTCGTAGCCCGACTGGCGGTTCTCCGGCGCCTCCACCACCCCCGGGGGCGGGGTGTAGGGGAGCGTGGCGGAGGAGTCGAGGGTGCCCACCACGCTGGCCACCACGTACCCCCCGGGGGCGGCGCTGGAGTCGCCGGCGATGCCGCTGAGCGGCGTGCCGGCACGCTTGAGCCATGGGGCCCCCACCAGCCGCATGCGCGCCAGCGCCACGCGCGTGAACGCATCGTCGGCCGCCTGCGCCCCCGAGACCATCGTGAGGCGCAGCGCGCGCATGCGGCGGTCGTTGGGGGCGTTGAGGTCCTCGGCGGGGGCGCGCCAGTTGAGGCGCACCTGCACCCAGCAGAGGGAGTCGGCGGTGACGCCGGCGGCGGTGGAGTCGCGCTGCTGGTAGCAGCGCCCGGTGCGCGTCCAGCTGCGCGCGTCGGCGAGGTCCACCACGAAGCGGCGGAACGCCTCCTGGTCGGCGGCCGAGGCGGGGAGGTTGAGCTGGCCGTCGAGGTCGATGTCCTCCTCATCCAGGCGGTTGTTGCGGGCGCCGCAGTTGGCGCGGCTGTCGCCCAGGACCTGCACCACCTGCACGGCCTGGGTACAGAGGGGGACGCGGAACCGCGTGGCAGGGGCGCCTGCGCCGGCCACCTGGTCCACCACCACCAGGGTGTCGGCCACGTCGCCCGGGAGCCCGGTGTCGTCCTCCACCGCGTTGAAGGCGCGCGAGAGCCGGTTGCGCTCGGTGTCCAGCCGGTCGTACCCCACCAGCCGCTTGCCTCGATAGGTGGAGTCGGGGGCCAGCCCGGCGCGGGGGGGCGCGCGCACGGTGAGGGTCTCGGGGGCGAAGGCCACGCTGTTCTCGCTCACCTCGCCGAAATCGAAGACGAGCACCGGATTGCGGGCGCGCTTGGCGGCCTCCGACTGGACCAGCACGAAGAACTCCAGCGTCTCGATGCGCGACAGGTCGGCGCCGCTGGGGTTGAGGATGGTGCGGAGCGAGCGCCAGCGGCGTCCCGCCGGGGTGGTGCCCACCATCGACTGGTCCCCCACCGTCCACGCGAAGCGGCGGCGCCCGGTCCCGGGCTCGAAGTCGAAGATCCCTCCCGTGCGCAGCGGGTAGAGGGTGAGCCAGAGGAGCGGCTCGGCGGGCTGCACGCCGCCGCCCACGATGCGCACCGCGGGGTCGATCTGCTGGATGGTGAACTGGACGAAGTTGCCGGCGGCGTCGACGCCGTTGCTCTGGAAGGCCAGGGTGGCGGCGCGATTGAGCGCCAGCGTCCCCGCCCCCAGCCGTCCTGCCAGGGTCCCCCCCGCGGCCGGGCGGGAGCCGAACCCCCAGCTGGCCTCGGCCAGGGAGATCCCCACCCCCGCCTCCCCCTCGAAGGAGTCCAGGTAGGCCTGCCCGGCGCTGTTGGGCTGCGGCTTGCTGAGCGCCAGCTCCCCCTGCAGCGCCAGCCGGGAGCGCGCGCCCCCCGCCCCGGCGGCGCGCCCGGGGAGCGCCCCCAGCGCCCGGTCCAGCGCCGTGGCCTCCCACCCCATGGTGCCGGTGACGCCGGCCACGAACGAGCCCTGTGGTTCGAACCCCAGCGGGGGACGGTTGAGCCCCGAGCGCTGCTGCTGCGCAATGGCCGTGAACGCGACCTGGCCGTTGTCCAGCGGGAACTGCGAGGAGAAGCCCAGGATGGTGGTGGGGGCCACCGCGAAGAGCGGGTTCTCCTCGTAGCGCACCGACACCTGCCGCGGCTGCGGGAAGAGGGTGTCGGGGCGGGTGAAGGTGATCGTGCCCAGGTCGTAGTCGATGGTGTAGTCGCGGTCGCGCACCAGCGGGCGCCCGTCGAGCGCCACGCGCTCGGAGTTGGGACGGAGCTGGATGGTGCTCAGCCGGATGGACTGCGCGCTCCCCCCCCCTTCCGACTGGTACGAGGCGAGCAGGCGGTAGATGGCCTGCGGGCGCTGGGCCGAGTAGAGGTACTCGTTGGGATAGCTGTAGAGGGTGTCGTTGGCCGGGTTGGCGGCGGGCTGCGCCAGCCCCCCGCGCGCGAAGGGCTGCAGCGACGGGAAGAAGACGAAGAGGTCGCGGATGAGCTTCTGCTGCGCCCCGCCGGCCCCGAAGGCCAGCGACACGTTGGGGTCGTTGGGGCGCGGCCACACGCGGTTCTCCACGTCGAAGGCCGCCGGGTTGGTGGGCTGGGCCAGCCCGAACAGCTGCAGGTAGGTCTCGCCGCGGGAGGGGTCCACCGGCTTCTCCTGGTCCCCCGAGGTGCCGGTGACCAGCTTGAGCGCGATGGACTCGCGCTGCAGGTCCTCGCCCCCCAGGCGGTACACCGACTTGATCTCCCGCAGGAAGTACGCGGCGTTGGCGGGCTGGAGCTCGGGCTCCCAGAGGAGGTTGGCCACCTGCGGGGCCTCGGTGACCTCGATGTCCGGGGTGCCGCCGGTGGCGATGTTGCGCCCGGGCTGCCCGTTGACGTTGACCTCGTAGGCCACGGCCAGGCGCTCGGTGTTGAGGTTGAGCGGCCGGACGAGGGCGATCCAGAGGAGGGAGGGATCGACGTAGTAGTCCACCCCCTCGCGGAGCACCTCGTACACCTGGCGGGCCGGGTTGCGGGCGCCGCGCACGCTGAGCTGGGGGCCGCGCGGGTTCTGCGTGGTGGCCCCCACCAGCTGCCGGTAGACGTACAGGCGCACCGGGCGCAGCGAGTCGGGGAGCCCCGCCGCCAGCCGCTGCAGCTGCGGGCGGTTGAGGAGGTCGATGTTGGGGTACCCCGGGAGCTGACGCGGGTCGACCGTGAAGAAGAAGCGGCGCGACTCGACCTGGATGTCCTCGATGACGCGCTCCACCTGCTGGCGGGTGCGCTCGCCCACGGTGAAGACGTTGTCCTTGGAGACGTTCCCCTTCTGCTGGGCCACGATGCTGGTGAAGCGCATGGGCCCCAGCTGGCCGGAGGCCTGGACGCCGTAGTTGCCGGAGGGGATGCCGGAGGTGAGGAAGCGGGAGGCGGGGGGCTGGAAGGTGACGTTGCCCACCTCGAGGGACTGGAGGACCTCGTCGGTCTTCCCCTGGTAGCGGACGGCGATGTTGTTGGAGGCGTCGAACTCGCGCTGGGAGTCGTAGTCGACGTTGACGAAGACGCGGTCGGCGACGACGCCGCCGGTGCGGACGTTGAACTGGAAGTCGAAGGCGGGCTGGAAGACGCCGAAGCAGTTGTTCCCCAGGACGGAGAGCTGGTTGGCGGTGCAGCGGTCGTTGCGGCTGCGCTGGAGCTTGGACTCGAGGCGCGCGTTGAGGGTGATCCCCAGGTCGCCCAGGGCGCCCAGGTCGGCGAGCCCCGGGGCGCCGGGGTCGCGGGGGGGGGCGGGGGCGAGGGGGACCAGGGCGCCCGGGGGGGGACCGGCGGTGTCGGCCGCCAAGGGGGCGGCGGGGGGCGCGTCGGGGGCGGAGGGGGCGGGAGCGTCCGGGGCCGGGCCCTCGGGGCGGAATCCCTGGGCCAGGGTGGCGCGCCACCGGGCCGCGTCGCGCGCACGCCGAGCCTGGCGCGCCGTGGCCTCCAGCCGCCGGGCGACCGCCGCCGGGTCGGGGCGCAGCGCCGTGGCCGCCCCCAGCGGGCCCAGGAGGGTGGGGAGGCGGAGGCGGAGGGAGTCCTGCGCCTGGCGCAGCGTCCCCGCGGGAGCCAGCGTCTGGGCGCCGGCCGCCGTCCCCGCCCACAGCATCCCCAGCCACAGCCAGGCGCGCAGGGGGGGGAGGAGGGGGGTGGGCGCGGCCGGGCGCAGGGGCACGAAAAGGAGGTGCGGGGGCGGCAGAGGGCCGGCCAACCGGCCGCGCGCCCTTGATACGCGGGGACAGATCGGGGAATTTACGTCGTGAAACTCGTCACCCGCTACGTCGTGCGCGAGCACGTCGGCCCCCTGCTGTTCGCCCTGTCCGCGCTCACGTCGCTGCTCATGCTGCAGTACGTGGCCCGCCAGCTGGGGAACCTCGCGGGCAAGGGGCTGCCCTGGGGGGCCGTGGGGGAGTTCTTCGTGCTCTCCCTCCCCTTCACCATCGCCATGACCATCCCCATGGCGGTGCTGGTGGCCACGCTGTTCGTCTTCGGGCGGATGGCCGCGGAGCACGAGATCACCGCCTTCAAGGCCAGCGGCGTGCGGGTGCGCACCCTCATGGCGCCGGTGGTGTGGGCCGCCTTCCTGCTGTCGCTGGCGATGGTGGTGTTCAACGACCAGGTGCTCCCGCGGGCCAACCACCGCCTGCGCATCCTGCAGGCGGACATCGGCAAGACGCGCCCCACGCTGGCGCTGCGTGACCAGGCGCTGAACGCCCTCACCCCCCAGGTGTACCTGCGCCTCGCCCGCTCCGACGCGGCCACGAGCCGCATGTGGGACGTGGTGCTGTACGACCTCACCAAGAGCCCCGAGCGGGTGACCACCTACGCCGACAGCGGGCGCTTCTCGGTGGCCGCCAACGGCGACCTGCAGCTCACGCTGTTCACCGGGCGCTCGCAGCAGTTCGCGCAGGGGGACCCCCGGCGGCTGCAGCGCTCGGCCTTCCGCGAGCAGGTGGTGCTGGTGCGGGGGATCGCCAAGGGGTTCGAGGCCACCGCCTCGGACGACTACAAGGGCGACCGCGAGATGACGGTGTGCGAGATGCACCGCCGGTACCAGTACAACTCGGCGGAGCACCAGCGCTACCGCAAGGACTACATCGCGGCCGCCAGCCAGGTGGCGCGCCCGGGGGCCAAGACCATCGTGGTCCCCCGCGACCGCCCTACTCGCGAGCCGCTGGCCGCCTTCTACTGCAATGCGCTGCCGGGGCTGGTGTCGCGGTGGATGGCGCCCCGCCCGCTCAAGGCCCAGCCGCCGGTGATCCAGCCGCCGGTGATCCAGCCGCCCGTGCCCCAGCCGCCCGTGGCCCAGCCGGCGGTGCCCCCCGTCCCGGCCGACAGCGCCGGTGCTCCGCCGCCGCCGGTGGCCCCGGACACCGCGCCCACGGCGGCGCCGGCCGCCCCCCTCCCGCCGGCCCCCAGCACCGGGATGGCCACCGGCATGCTGGACTCCGCCACCTATGTGCAGGGGCTGGCGATGACGGCGCAGCAGCAGCTCCTCACCGCGCGGCGCGGGCTCGACACCCTGGCCGTCGAGGTGCACAAGAAGTTCGCGCTCTCCTTTGCCTGCCTGGTGTTCGTGCTGTTCGGCCCCCCCATCGCGCTCCGGTTCCCGCGGGGCGGCGCCGGCGTCACCATCGGCGTCAGCATCGTCGTG
The DNA here is from genome assembly GCA_044376625.1 of Gemmatimonas sp. Taxonomy (GTDB): domain Bacteria; phylum Gemmatimonadota; class Gemmatimonadetes; order Gemmatimonadales; family Gemmatimonadaceae; genus Gemmatimonas. Next base: position 6,666 of record JBILKP010000062.1, read on the forward strand.
TTCGGGCTGTACTACATCTGCCTCATGGCGGGCGAGGTGCTCGCCGACGACGGGCGGCTCCCGGCGTTCGTGGCGATGTGGATGGCCAACGTGCTGTTCGGCGGCGCGGGGGTGGTGCTCATGCTGCGCGCCGAACGCACCGTGGACACCTCGCGCGGCGGCGGCCTGGGCGAGTGGTGGGCCTCGTGGCGCGCCGCCCGGCGGGCCCGGCGCGCGGCGGCGCGGGCATGAGCGGGGGCCGCCGAGGGCGCCGGCGCCTGGTCACCCCGCTGGACCGGTACGTGGCCGCCGAGTTCGCCCGCATCTTCGGCGTCACGGTGCTGGGGTTCCCCATCCTGGTGTTCGTCTTCGACCTGGTGGACAACCTCCGCAAGTACACCGAGCGGAAGCTCTCCGCGCAGGCGGTGGCGCTCAGCTACCTGTACTGGGTCCCCGACACGCTGTTCATGGTGTTCCCCGCGGCGGTGCTGTTCGCCACGGTGTTCTCCATCGGGACCTTCTCGCGGCACGCCGAGATCACCGCCGCCAAGGCGTCGGGGATCAGCTTCTACCGGTTCGTGGCGCCGGTGTTCGTGATGGCGGCGCTGGCCATGGGGCTGGACCTGGTGTTCGCCGAGGTGGCGCCGCCGGCCAATGCGCGGCGGCTGGAGCTGCTGGCGGGCACCCCCGACTTCGGGGATGAGAGCCGGTACAACTTCGCCTTCGCGAGCGAGCGCGGGCGGGTGTACCGGATCTTCGCGCTCGACGCCAAGCGGAACACCGCCGAGAGCGTGGAGATCGAGGAGCGCGGGTCGGCGCGGCGCCCCGGGGTGCTGCTGGCGGCGCGGCGGGGCGCCTGGAGCCCGGCGCGGGGGTGGGTGCTGCAGGAGGGGCAGCTGCACCTGCTCCCCACCGACTCCACCGCCACCGCCTTCGGCTTCGACTCCATCGCCGACCGGCGCATGGCCGAGACCCCCCGGGAGTTCCAGGCCACCGAGCGGCTGCCGTCGGAGATGACCTTTGGCGAGCTGACGCGTTTCATTCGGGTGCTCGACCGCTCGGGGGCGGACGTCAACCTCCTGCGGGTCGAGCGGATGCTCAAGCTGGCCATCCCGGCCACCTGCCTCATCATCGCGCTCCTCGGCGCGCCGCTGGCCACCAGCTCCCCGCGGGGCGGGGCGGCCTACGGCGTCGCGCTGAGCCTTGCCACCACCATCCTCATGCTCCTGCTCATCCAGCTCACGAAGGCCATCGGCGGCAAGGGGATCGTCCCGGCGGAGCCGGCGGCATGGATCCCCAACGCCGTGGTGCTGCTCCTGGCGCTGGTGCTGCTGCGCCGGGTGCGCACATGACGGCGCCCGGGCGACCCGTGGCGCGCGCCGGGGTGCTGGCCCCCGCCCAGCGGTTCGTGGGGGGGCTGCTGCAGGCGTTCGGGGCGCGGGCGTACTTCGGGCGGGACATCGCGCGCGGGCTGCGCGAGCCCGGGAGCTGGTTCCCGGAGACGGTGCGGCAGATGCGCACCATCGGGGTCGAGTCGGTGCCGCTCACCCTCATCGTGGCCGCCTTCCTGGGGGGGGTCACCGCGTTCCAGACGCGCTACCAGCTGTTCCCCGGCGTGCAGCTGTCGGTGGTGGGGCTCATCGCGCGGCAGAGCATCGTGCTGGAGCTGGGGCCGCTGCTCACCGCGCTGGTGCTCACCGGGCGGGTGGGGGCGCGGATGACCGCCGAGATCGGCACCATGCGCGTGACCGAGCAGATCGACGCGCTGGAGACGCTGGCCTTCGACCCGGTGGGGTTCCTGGCGCTGCCGCGGCTGCTGGCGGGAATCGTCATGCTGCCGGCGCTGGTGGTGCTGGCCAACGTGGCGGCCATCGTGAGCGCGTGGATCACCCTGATCCTGGCCACCGACGTGCGCACCGACGACTTCGTGCTGGGGCTCCGGCTGGCGTTCACGGCGTTCCAGGTGGTGTACTCGCTCATCAAGGCCACGGCATTCGGCGCGGCCATCGCCTTCGTCTGTTCGTATGAGGGGTATGTCACCGGGGCGGGCGCCGAGGGGGTGGGGCGCTCCACCGCGAAGGCGGTGGTGATCGCGTCGGTGTCCATCCTCGTGCTCGATGCCATCGTGGCGGCGATCTTCGCCCCCTTCATCCAGGCCTGATTTCCTTCCCTTCGACTGTCATGACGACCAAGCGACGCGACGAACTGCTGGTGGGGCTGCTGCTGCTGGCGGCGGTGGTGCTGGGGCTGGGGGGGACCATCTGGATCGCCCGCGGCGGGCTGGCGCGGACGTACCCGCTGTACGCGCGGTTCCCCTGGGGGGCCGGGCTCAAGCCGGGGCAGCCGGTGCTGCTGGCCGGGGTGCAGGTGGGGTACGTGGACCATGTGGAGCTGATCCCCGACGGCACCATTGCGGTGGCGCTGGAGATGCAGCAGACGCACCAGGTGCCGTCGGGGTCCACGGCCACGGTGCAGGCCAACGGGATCTTCGGCGACATGCTCATCGCCATCACGCCGGTGCGGGGCTCGTCCACGTACCTGCCGGCGGGGGACACGATCCCGGTGGGGGTGGGGAGCCCGGGGACGGCGGAGCTGCTGGCCAAGGGGGACGCCATCGCCACCGACGTGAAGGCACTCACGGGGGAGACGCGGGCGCAGCTGGTGGAGGGGGGCGGGCTGAAGGAGGTGCGGGCCACGGTGGCGCAGCTGTCCCGGCTGGTGGCGCAGCTGGCGAGCATCTCGGCGGAGCAGTCGCGGCAGCTGACGGCCACGCAGGGGCAGCTGCGGAAGACGCTGGCCGGAGCGGACTCGGCCAAGGTGGACGCGGTGGTGGGGAACCTGGAGGCGGCCACCCGGGAGCTGGCGACGCTGTCGAAGGAGCTGCAGGCGACGAACCAGCAGGTACAGGGGGCGCTGACGAAGGCGACGTCGGGTCCCGGGACGGTGGGGCGGCTGATGAACGACCCGGCGGTGTACGCGCGGGTGGACACGATGCTGCTGCGGGTGGACTCGCTGCTGCTGGATTTCAAGAAGAATCCGCGTCGGTACATCAATCTTTCCATTTTCTAGAATCTATAGGTGGTGCCGGGGCGGTTTCGCCTGGGTCACGAGTGGGTCGCAGCGCCCTCCGGGGCGTCCGGGAGGTCCCCGGGCGCTTCGGGGGGCGCTAGATTTGGGGGCTGTCCGGGAATGGTTGGGGCTGTCGGGGGCGGGGATCCGCTTGCCGGGCTCGGGCGTTGACCGGACAGCGCAGTCGCGCCCCCCGCGGTAGGGGTTGGCGCGCGGCCGCCCAGGGACGGTTGAGGCTCCCTGCCACCACCCACAGGAGACATCATGTTGCGCGCGATACGGACGCTGGCCGTGGCGCTGCTGGGAGGGGCCCTGCTGGCGGCCCCCTCGCAGGCTGCGGCGCAGGTCACCACTTCCGCCATGCGGGGCTCGGTGACGGATTCCACCGGCCGGCCGCTGGAAGGGGCCCAGATCGAGGCGGTCCACCAGCCCTCGGGCTCGCGGTACGCCGCCACCACGCGGGCTGACGGCCGCTTCACCCTCCCCGGGCTGCGCGTGGGCGGCCCGTACACCGTGTCCGCCGCCCGCCTCGGGTACCAGAAGCAGACGCAGGGGAACATCTCCCTGGCGCTGGGCGTGCCGGCCGACGTGAACTTCCGCATGGTGGCCGCGGCGGTGCAGCTGACCGCGGTGACCGTGCAGGCGGAGGCGGGGGTGATGGCCTCCACGCGCACCGGCGCGGCCACGCAGGTGAGCCGCGAGGCGCTGGAGCAGCTCCCCACCATCAGCCGGCGCATCTCCGACTTCGTGCGGCTCACCCCGCAGTTCACCGGCGGCGGCTCCTTCGCCGGCGTGGACAACCGCCTGAACAACATCATGGTGGACGGGTCGTACTTCAACAACTCGTTCGGCCTGGGCGGGCAGCCCGGCGACCGCACCGGCGTGTCGCCGATCTCGCTGGACGCCGTGGAGCAGGTGCAGGTGAGCATCGCCCCCTTCGACGTGCGGCAGGGGAACTTCGTGGGCGCGGCGGTGAACACGGTGACCAAGAGCGGCACCAACACCTTCTCCGGCTCGCTGTACCGCCTCAGCCGTGACCAGGGGATGTCGGGGCGCGACGCGGGGGCCAACCGCTTCAACCCGGGCACCTTCAGCTTCGGGCAGGTGGGCGCCACGCTGGGCGGCCCGATCATCAAGGACCGGCTCTTCTTCTTCGCCAGCTACGAGGATGACGAGCTGACGCAGCCGATGACCACCTTCCTGGCCAACACCGGCGGGCAGACGGTCACCGGCAACGTCACCCGCGTGCTCAAGAGCGACCTGGACCAGCTGAGCAGCTTCCTGCAGCAGAAGTTCAACTACGCCACCGGCCCCTACGAGGGGTACGACCGCGGCACGCCCTCCACGCGCTTCCTGGGCAAGCTGGACTTCAACCTGAACAGCCGCAACAAGCTCAGCCTGCGCTACTCGCAGCTGGAGTCGGTGACCGACGTCATCATGTCGGGCTCCAGCTCGCTGGGCTTCGGCGGGCGCAACGGCAACTCCAACGCCATCAGCTTCGGCAACTCGAACTACGGCATCCTGGAGAACATCCGCTCCGTGGTGGGCGAGTACAACGCGCAGTTCGGCGGCAACATGGCCAACCAGCTCATCGTGGGCTACACCAAGCACGACGAGTCGCGCCAGTCCAAGGGGGCCATGTTCCCCACGGTGGACATCCTGAACAACGGGCAGACCTACACCAGCTTCGGGTTCGAGCCGTTCACGCCGAACAACGAGCTGCGCTACAACAGCTTCCAGGTCCAGAACAACTTCCACATCTACGGCGACCGGCACGACCTGACCTTCGGGACGAGCCTCGAGTGGTACGAGTCGGAGAACGTGTTCTTCCCGGGGTCGCAGAGCGTGTACGTGTACAACTCGCTCAACGACTTCTACACCGACGCCAACGACTTCCTGGCCAACCCCAACCGCACCACGTCGCCGGTGAACCTGCGCCGCTTCCAGGTGCGCTACGCCAACATCCCGGGGATGGAGAAGCCGGTGCAGCCGCTGGAGGTGCTCTACGCCGGCGGCTACGCGCAGGACGACTGGCGCGTCACGGACAACCTGCGCGTCACGGCGGGGCTCCGCGTGGAGCAGGCCCGCTTCGGGAACACCGCGTTCGCCAACAGCGCGGCCGACCAGCTGACCTTCCGCGACGAGACGGGCAAGTCGGTGCGCTACAGCACCGGCAAGCTCCCCGATCCCACGCTGCTCTTCTCCCCGCGCCTGGGGTTCAACTGGGACGTGCGCGGCGAGGGGACCACCAAGGTGCGCGGCGGCACCGGCGTGTTCACCGGGCGCCCGGCCTACGTCTGGATCTCCAACCAGGTCGGCAACACCGGCGTGCTCACCGGTTTCTCGCAGCTGGACAACACCACGGCGCGCCCCTTCAACCCCAACCCGGACGCCTACAAGCCGGCCACGGTGACGGGGGCCCCGGCCAGCAGCTATGAGCTGGCGCTGACGAACCAGGACTTCATGTTCCCGCAGGTGTGGCGCAGCAACCTGGCGGTGGACCGCAAGCTCCCCTGGGGGCTCACCGGCACGGCCGAGTTCCTGTACGGGCGCGACGTAAACGGCGTGTACTACATCAACGCCAACCTCCCCGCGCCGAGCTCGGCGTTCACGGGGCCGGACGCGCGCCCGCGGTGGACCGCCGGCAACCGCATCCACAGCAACGTGTCCAGCGCGGTGGTGCTCAAGAACCAGGACGTGGGGTACAACTACAACGCGTCCTTCTCCCTCGAGCGCGCCTTCGTGAACGGCCTGTTCCTCAAGGGCGCCTACAGCTACGGCATCTCGCGGAACACCGTGGACGCCGGCTCCATCGCCTTCGGCTCCTGGAACAACAACGAGCACCCCGGCGACCCGAACAACCCGGGCGTGGGCTACTCGCTCAACTCGCAGGGGAACCGCTGGTTCGCCGTGGCGAGCTACAAGAAGGACTACCTCAAGGCGGGCGCCACGGGGATCTCGGTGTTCCTCGAGAGCTTCGTGAACGGGCAGGCCAGCTACCGGTTCTCCGGCGACCTCAACGGCGACGGCGGCACCAGCAACGACCTGATCTACGTGCCGCGCAACGCGTCGGAGATGAACTTCGAGGCGTTCACCGCCTCGGGGCGCACCTTCTCGGTGGCGGAGCAGCAGGCGGCCTTCGAGACGTTCATCGGCCAGAGCGGGTACCTCGCGTCGCGGCGCGGGCAGTACGCCGAGCGCGGCGGGGCCTTCGGCCGCATGGTCACGCGCGCCGACCTGAGCGTCACCCAGGACCTGTTCCGCAACGTGGGCTCGCTGCGCAACCGCGTGCAGCTGCGCCTGGACGTGCTCAACTTCACCAACCTGGTGAACCGCCGCTGGGGCGTGTCGTACCGCTTCCGCAACACGCAGCCGCTCATCGCGCGCGGCGCCGACGCCAACGGCCGGGCGCTGTACCGCATGGCCAACTTCGGCAACGTGCTGCTGGGCGAGGGCGCGCAGCGCGGCGAGTTCATCGCCAACGCGGGCGCCGGCGACGTGTGGCGCATGCAGCTGGGGCTCCGCTACAACTTCAACTGAGCCCCGCCGGACGCCGCCCCGGCCGGTCCGGGGCGGCGTCCCGTGCGGAACGTCAACGGCGGGCCGCCCCCCACGGGGGCGGCCCGCCGTTTG
>JBILKP010000234.1:0-4419 GCA_044376625.1 Gemmatimonas sp.
CGGCACGGGTGTGCACGCCGTGGGGACGCTGCTGGAGGGGACGGTGGTGGAGGCGCTCGTGGAGCATGCGCGGGGCATCGGCGCCGACCTGGTGGTGATGGCCACGCACGGCCGGGGGGGCTTCTCTCGGCTGCGGCTGGGGAGCGTGGCCGCCGCCTTCCTGCACCATACGCCGGCTCCGGTGTTGCTGGTGCGCAGCACCGACGCCGCGGAGTCCGGGGCGCTGCCCACGGGGCCGCTGCTGGTGACGCTGGACGGGTCTCCCTTTGCGGAGGCGGTGCTGCCGCACGCCCGCGCCTTGGCGGAGGCCACCGGCATGCGCATGGCGCTGATGGGGGTGGTGGTGCCCCACGCCATTCCCATGGCGCCCTTTGGCGCCGAGGCGCTGCTGGCCGACCCGTCGCTGCTGGAAGCCGAGGAGGAGGGGTTGGGTGGCTACCTGCGCCGCGTGGCGGCGCACTGCCCGGCGGGCACCACGGTGCACGCCGTCACCGACATGGCGGTGGCGCGTGCCATCATCGACGAGGCGGCGCGGCAGCAGGCGGGGGCGCTGGCCATCGCCACGCACGGGCGCAGCGGTCTCAAGCGGCTGGTGCTGGGGAGCGTGGCCGACGAGGTGCTCACCCACGCCACCCTCCCCATGCTGGTGGTGCGCCCCTCGGCGTGATCGGCCGGCGGGTGCGCGGCTACGGCAGCGGCGCGCCCCCCGGATGCCACTCCGGGTACAGCGCCGGGGCCAGCCAGGGCGCCAGCGCGTAGGTCACCAGCGGTTCGTACGCGCCCTGCCGGTCCAGCAACCCGGCGGTCAGGATCCCCACGGCCCCACGCCCCACCTTGGTACCGGTGGTGTGGGCCACGGCATCCATGGCCACCCCCAGCTCCTCGCCCGCACGCACCCGGGCCGCCACCGCCGCTGGCAGGGGCATCGCCAGCGAGCCCCCCACCCCTTCGCGTCCGGTGCGGTCTACCGCCACCGCCCAGGCGCAGGTGCGCAGGCTCCCGTCGGGGAGCGCCACCACCCCCCCCTCCACCCCAACGGCCAACGCGGCGTCGGACATCGCCAGCGCCGCCAGGGCGCGGGTGCGCGCGCCCTGCTGCGTCTCGTCGTCCCCCAGGGGCTGGTCGGGAACGCCGCTGGACACGGCCACCCCGGTCACCTGGGCCAAGGGCGCCACCCGCAGGATGACCGCACGAACCGCCGCCACCTTGACGGGATTGGTGGACCCCACGGCCACCGTCAGGGGCGCACGGGCGAAGAGGTTGGATGAGGCGAGGGGCTCCATGTGGTTTTCGGAGAGAGAGTTCCGCACCGTGTGGGCGTGCGGCGCCTTGCTTGCCGTCACGTACGCCAGTAAGCTAGGCAACACGCCAGCCTCGTGACGCGGTGCACCGTCCGCCCCATGCCCGTGCGCGAGGTCCGGTCACCGGCAGGGACGCCACCCAGGCCGGTACCGGGTGCCCTCGGCAGGATGTGTCCTCCACCTCTCAGGATGCCCCACTCCTCCACCGCCGCCCGGCGGGGCAGCGCCCGTTCCCCGGAGGCCGATGTCCGCCCCCCGCGTGACCGGCTCTGGATCCACTTCGTGAACACCGACGCCGCGGCGCAGGGCGCCGGCGGCGACCTGCTACGCGATTTCGACGCGCTGGTGGCGTGGTTGCACGAACGGGGGGGCGTGGACGACGAGCGGGCGGGGGGCGTGCTGCGCCGGGCGCTGCTGCAGCCGGCCGCGGCGGCGGCCACGTTGGTGGAGGCGCGGCGGGTGCGCGCCGCGCTGCGCGCCCTGGCCGAACGCGGACGCACCTCCGACAAGGTGCGCGACGACGCCGTGGCGGAGATCAACCGGGTGCTGGGACGCAGCGCCGGGACCCGTCGGCTGGAACCCGCCCCGGCCGGGGGGTTCACACGCACGTTCGTCCCCACGGGCGACGCCTTTGCCGGCCTCATGATCCCCATCGTGGAGTCGGCCGCCGACTCCTTGCTGGAAGAGGAGCTGCCGCGGGTGCGCCGCTGCGCCGATCCGCGCTGCCACCGCGTCTACCTGGACGCCACCAAGAACGGCCTGCGCCGCTGGTGCGACATGGGCACCTGCGGCAACCGCGCCAAGGCGGCCAGGCACCGTGCCCGCGTGGCGCCCCCCCCCGCGCCGCTGCGGCGCGCATAACGCGCCCGACGCCCCCCCCGATGCTCCACCCCACCCCGCCGGGAGGCATGGACCCCTTCGCGCCGGACGACCAGTCGGTGGAGGCCTCACTGGAGCGCGGCTTCATCGCCACGCTGCGCTGGCTGGTGGCCGAGGGGGATGCGCGCGGGTTGGGGCACATTGCCGTGGAGCTGCGGGCGCTGCGCGACGCGCTGGCCACGCTGGACGAGGCGCGTGCGGCGCGCGATGCGCAGGCGGCCCGCGCGGCGGAGCTGGACAGGGCGCTACAGGCTGCCATGGCGGTGCTGGGGCCCGCGGGGAACGGTGCCGGCAACGGATCGGGGACGGGCGCCGGCCCGGATTCCCTGCTGCAGCGCCTCGCCCGCCTGCGCGAGCAGCTGGCGGAGGACCAGGTGCACCGCCAGCAGCTGGCGCTGGAGCGTGACGCGTGGCGGGCCATGTGCACGCTGCTCACGCAGACGCGCGCGCGCGTGCATGAGCTGCTGGACGAAAGCGAGCAGGGGCGCGAGGCCGCCGTGCGGATGGCCGAGGGGTTGCAGCTGCGCCTGCTGGCCCTGGAGGCCCAGCATGCCGACGCGACCATGGAGGTCTCGGCCGGGCGCGAGGAGCTGGCCGCCCTGCGCGACCGGCTCAAGCATTGGAGCGGGTCGGTGGAACGGGCCCTGCACACCCTGGCCGACGCGGCGGGGGCGGTGGGGCGGGCCTCAACCCGGGCAGCCGGGGCCGGCCCCGGCTAGCGGCGGCCCCCCGCGCGCGAGGGCCGCCGTGCTGGCGTCGCTACCGCGCGCCGGCCAGCGCGGCGGTGACCACCGAGGACTTGAGGTACCCCATGTCCACGGCGTACCCCGCCAGCTTGCGCTGCAGGATGCGCCGCCCGCGGAACAGCCGCGACTTGACCGTCCCCTCGGGCACCCCCAGCAGCCCCGCGATCTCGGCGTAGCGCAACCCTTGCAGGTCGCTCAGGATGACGGCCGCGCGGTACTCGGTGGGAAGCCCATGGATGGCCCGCTGGACCTCCTCGTCCAGGAACGAGTCGTAAAAGCGCCCTTCCGGGTCGGCCTCCCCCACCGCCTCGAACAGCGCCCACCCCTCGGTGTCGTCGGGCTGCTGCACCTCGCGCGCATCGATGCGGCGCTTGCGGCTCACGAAGACGTGGTAGAGGATGGTGAACAGCCACGCGCGGATGTTGGTGCCGAGGTGGTACTGCTCCCAGCGCTCGAAGGCGCGCAGCAGCGTGTCGGAGACCAGGTCCTGCGCGTCGTCCCGCGCGCGCGCCAGCTTCAGGGCAAACGAGTAGAGCGCATCCAGGTGCACCAGCGCTTCGCGCTCGAACTGCGCGCGCCGCGCCGCCCGGTCGTCCACCACGGGCGTCTCCGTACACCAGGTCCTGTCGTTCAGCGTGACCATGCGTCCCCCGTCATGGCGGCACCGGGCGCCGCCCTCCCCGTGTCCTGCTGGCCTGGGCGACTCCGCCCGCACACCAGTCCCACCCCACCCTGCCGCCGCCCGCGCACCGCGCGGGTGGCGCCCCTACGCCTCCCGCAGCGGCTCCCGCCGCCCGGAGAGCCCACCCGCCATCCCGTTGGGCATCCCCGCCTGGATCCCCGCGGCATCCCGCGTGTGCATCGCCACGAACCGCTTGAGGTCGGCGGCAATCCCCTCCAGCACCGAGATGTCCCGCTTCACCCGGGTCATCAGCACGGCCCCCTCCAGCGCGGCGATGATGAAGCGCGACAGCCGCACCGCGTCCACGTCGTCGTTGAGCTGCGGCCGCGCCTCCCACAGCAGCGAGCGGATCTGGCTGGCCCACCGCTCGAACACCGCCTCGATGCGCACCCGGAACCCCTCGTGCGCATCCGCCATCTCGGCGGCCAGGTTGCCGAAGGGCGAGCCGCGGCGCGCGCCATGCTCCACCTGCAGCGCCACCACGGCGTCGATGAACAGCCCCAGCCGCTCCAGCGGGTCGATCATCGGCTCGCGCAGGATCGCCAGCCCGCGCTCGGCGAAGCGCTCGAACTGCCGGTTCAGCACCTCGTAGCCGAGCTCTTCCTTCGACTTGAAGTAGTGGTAGAAGTGGCTCTTCCCGCTCAGGCGGGCCTGCTTGATCACGTCGTCCACGGACGTGGACGTAAAGCCGCGCTCGGAGATCAGCGTGGCGGCGGCATCGAGGATTTGGGCGCGGCGGTCAGACATCGTGCGGGAAAGTATAGGACTATCCGGTCCAATTGGCAAGGAACCCGGGTGTAACGGGGCAACC
>JBILKP010000235.1:0-4380 GCA_044376625.1 Gemmatimonas sp.
GGTTGAGCTCGGGGTCCTTCACGCGGCGCAGCACCAACCGCGCCTGGTCGGCCAGCGGGGAAGGCTCTGTGGAGGCGTCGGGCGACGGCTCGGGATCACGGGGCTGGGTCTCGTCCATCCGGGAAAGCTAATCCGCCCCCGCAGCAGGGCGCAGCAGGGCGCAGCAGGGTTCAGCGGTCCTTAGCCGGTCCCCGCGCCGCGCTTGCGGGCGCCGGTGGCGGCCGACGCGGTCTTCCTTGGCGTCTTGGACGCGGATTTCGCGGCCGTCTTCCTGGCGGTGGTCTTCTTGACCGTCGCCTTCTTTACGGCGGCCCCCGTGGCCGTAGCCTTCGTGGCCTTCGTGGCCTTCGTGGCCGACCCCTTCGCGGTCGACGCCTTTGCGGTGGCGGTCTTCGTGGAGGCCTTGCTCGTGGCCGTCGCCTTCCTGGAGGCCGCGCCCTTGGCCGATGCCGCCTTGGATGCCGCCTTGGATGCCGACGACGAGCGCCGCGCGCTGCGGCGGCCGCGCGCGCTGCGCAACGGACGGTTCCAGTCGCGCGCCGACTCGAACCGGAACGCCGCCGGCATCGCCGGCACGCCGTCGGGGGCATCGATCACCGCCAGCACCGCCGCGTCGGCCACGTCGTTGCGCACGTCGGCAATCACCCGCGAGGGGCGCCGCACGCGCGCGGCGTGCACGCGGTTGGTGAGGAGCACCACGAACAGGTCGCGCTCGGGGTCGATCCACAGCGAGGTGCCGGTGAAGCCGGTGTGCCCGAAGGCGCGCGGCGACATCTCCGTGCCGCACCCGGCCAGCCCGTCACAGGTGTCCCACCCCAGGGCGCGGCGCCCCGCCGTGCGCCGCGTGAACAGCGCCACGGTGGAATCGGCCACGATGCGCACCCCCCCCAGCCGTCCCCCCTCCAGCAGCATCTGCGCAAACACCGCCAGGTCGGCCGCGGTGCCGAACAGCCCGGCGTGCCCCGACACCCCGCCCAGCATGAAGGCGTTCTCGTCGTGCACCTCCCCCCGCAGCGGGTAGCCGCGCGGCGGGGCCACCTCGGTGGGGGCGGTGCGCGCCCGCCAGCCGTCGGGGACGCCAAAGCGGGTGTGCGCCATGCCCAGCGGCGTGAACACGCGACGCGTCACGAACTGGTCCAGCGGCTCGCCGCTGGCCGCCTCGATGATGAACCCCAGCAGGTCGGCGCCCAGGTCGGAGTACTCGTAGCACCGCCCCGGCGCGCAGCGGATGGGCGCCGCCAGCACCGCCGCGCGCGCCTCGGCCGGCGTGGTCACCCGCTTCCACAGCTCCAGCCCGGCGGGGAGCCCGGCGCGGTGCGTGAGCAGGTGCTGCACCGTCACCTGGTCACGCAGCCCCCCCGTGTACTCCGGCAGGTAGCGCGACACCGGGGCGTCCAGCGCCACCTTCCCCTCGTCGAACAGCACCATCAGCGCCGTGGTGGTGGCCACCACCTTGGTGAGCGACGCCAGGTCGTACACGGTCTCATCCACGTCCACGCGCGCCTCGGCGCGCCAGTCCAGCGTGCCCACCCCCTTGGCCACAGCGGCCCGCCCGCGCCGGCCCACGATGACGGCCGCCCCCGGAAACCCGCCCGCCGTCACGCCGCGCGTGAGCACCCGGTCGATGACCGCCAGGCGCGCCGCCGACATCCCCACGGCGGCCGGCGCCGCGGCCGGCACGCGCGGGCGATCGGGGTCCGGGTCGGGACGGGGGGGCACCGGCGCCACGGCCAGGTGCCAGGGGAGGAGGAGGGCGGGGATCGGGAGCATGAGAGGGGGCCTGCGGGGGGACGCAGCGGGGGGTGGGAGGTCACGTCCCCGCTCCCGGGGGGCGCTGTGGCGGTCGGGGATTCCCCGCCCCCGCCTCTCCCCCCACTATGCAACGGAAGGCGCAACCGCGCCACAGGGGAGCCACCGCCTCCCGCGCCGGCGCGGCAGGTCGGCGCTCCGGGAAACCTCCCACCGCAAGTTGGTGTCCAACCGCACGTGAGCGCCTCGCCCCACGATCCCTTTCCCGCCCCGGCGGCCGAACCGGTGGACGACCCGGTCACCGACGCGGCCCTGGTGCGCCGTGCCATCGCCGGAGACGAACCGGCGATGCGCCTGCTGTGGCACCGCCACGCCGCGTCGGTGGACGCCGTGGTGCGCCGCCTGGCCGGAGATCCCGACCTGGCGCAGGACATCGCGCAGGAGGTGTGGATTCAGCTGTTCCGCGCCCTGCCCAGCTGGCGCGGGGAGGCCTCGCTGCGCACCTGGATCCACCGGCTGGCGGTCAACCGCACGCTGAACGCGCTGCGCAGCGTGCGCCGCCGAGAGGCGGGGGTGCAGCCGCTGCTGGAGGAGACGGCGGCGGTGGCGGGGGACGACGCCGACCGGCGACTGCTGGCGGAGACGATCGAGGGGGCGGTGCGGCGCCTCCCCGCGGGGGCACGGACGGTGTTCGTGCTGCATGACGTGGAGGGGTATACCCACGAGGAGATCGCCACCTCGCTGGGGATCACCGCGGGCGGCTCCAAGTCGCAGCTGTTCAAGGCCCGGGCTCGGCTGCGGCGCCTGTTGGCGCCGCTGATGGACCTGGCGTTGCCCTCGACGGGGGAGGGGCGTGCCGATGCGGCGTCCTGACCGACTGGTGGGGGAGCACCTGGCGCCCGATCGGGTGGCGGCGTGCCAGGCGGGGCAGGGGACGCTGCCGGAGCTGGCGCACCTGCGGCGCTGCGCGGGGTGTCAGGGGGAGGTGGAGGCCGTCGGCCGGGTGATGGGGCTGACGGAGGCGTGGCGTGCGACCCCCGCGGCGCAGCTGGGGGCGCCGCCGTTGGTGCCGTGGGAGGCGCTGGCGCCGCGGCTGCGCGCCGAGGGGCTGCTGCGGGAGCCGGTGCGGGCGTCGGTGCGGGAGCCGGTGCGGGAGCCGGTGGTGGCGCCGGTGCGGGGGGCGGGGCGCCGTGGGGCGCCCGGGACGGCGCCTCGGACGCCGCGGTGGCTGGCCCGCGGGATGGCCCTGCTGGCGGGGGTGGCCGCGGCGGCGGTGCTGCTGCTGCGCGTGGGGGGCGCAGGGGTGGGCGGTCGCGATGGCGCGGGCGGGGTCGCGGGTGTCGCTGCGGCGATCCCGGTGGTGCCAGAGGCGCGGCGGATGGTGGCGGCCGACCTGGGGGATGGGGCGGTGGTGCCGTGGGCGGGGGATCCGGCGGTGTTTGGGGGGGACGCCGAGCTGGCGGACCCGCAGGCGCGTAGCCTGTCGCGCACGCGGGCGCGGGTGGCGGCGCTGGACCAGCTGTTGGCGGCGTCGCAGGCGGCGCTGGCGTCGGCGCCTGGGGACCCGGTGCTGCAGCGGTCGGTGGAGTCGGCGCATGCGGCGCGCGAGGCGGCGCTGCGGGCGCTTGGGGGGACGCTCCCGGCGTCGCATCAGTTGGTGCGCTACTAGGGGCGACGGTCGTGATGCCAACGGGTTACCGGCGTCTTGTTGGCGCGTTGATGCTGGTGTTTTGCGCCGATGCTGTCGCTGCCCAGTCGGCGGTGTTGGTGCGGCGGGAGCCCCCCAATCGGTGCGCCGAACGCCACGCCGGACCCTCCCCCGTGGCCGACAACCCCGACGGCATCATCCTCCTGCGCCTCCGCGACGAACTGGGGGCCGCGCAGCGCCTCGTGATCCAGCTCCCCCCAGGGCGCCACCCCGCCCTCCAGGAGGAGCGGCAACGGCTCTTCCGCCTGCAGCGGGAACTCGATTCGGCGTTGGCCGCCCTGGCGCGCGGCACCGCCGGGCCCCTCCCCCTGCGCAGCTGGCGTCCGCAGGTGGACGACCGCATTGACGTCCTGGAGCGGGTGCTGGTGGCCCTGCGCGCGGCCGCCCCGTCCGCCTCGTCGGTGGCCGACGCGCCCCGCGACGAACCCGCCGCGGCCGCCACCGGCTACCTGGGGCTCACCCTCTCCGGCGCCCAGCTCCGGCTCCTGGAACCCGACGGGGTCTGGGTGAGCCACTGCGAATACCCGGTGGTGGAAGCGGTGGACCCCGGGTCCCCCGCCGCCCGCGCCGGCGTGCAGGCGGGGGACACGCTGGTGGCCTTCAACAGCATCGACCTCAGGGCCCGCGCGGTCTCCTATCCCGCGCTCCTGCTCCCCGGCACCACGCTGCGCCTCCACCTGCGCCGCGCCGGCGACGTGCGGGTGCGCGCCGTGGTGGTGGCGCCCCGGGGGGACGCCCCGGAGGACCCCCGCCGCTAGCGCGGCGCGCCCGCCGTCACGCCGCGCCCGCCGTCACGACGCGCCCAGGAACGCCTCGATCGCGCCGAAGAACCGCGCCGGCTGCTCCCAGAACGGGTTGTGCCCCGCCTCGGGGATGGGCACCACCTGCGCCTCGCGCAGCAGCGCCGCCGTACGGTGCGCCTC
>JBILKP010000236.1:0-4367 GCA_044376625.1 Gemmatimonas sp.
GCAACGTGCTGGCGCTGCTCATCGGGCCGCTGGAGCCCGGCGGCTTTGGCACCGACGTGGGCTGGACCAACAGTTACCGCAACCTGCGCACCGCCACCACGATCCTGGAGGTGGTGGACAAGGTCCCCGACTACTCTGCGGCGCAGCGGAGCGGGGTGAAGGGGTTCGTGAAGACGCTCATGGCGCAGGAATACCTGAACCAGCTGCGGGTGCGCGACACCTTCGGGCTGGTGTGGGAGGTGTCCAAGGACCCCACGGTGCTGGGGGCGTTCGTCACGCGCGACGAGGCGTACACGAAGGTCGCCGCGCTGTTCGACGAGGCGCGCACCGACCTGGCGGCGGCCGGGACGGCGTTCCCGTTCACCCTCACCACCGGGTTCACCGGGTTCAACACGCCGGCCACGTTCCTGCGGGTGAACCGGGCGCTGGCGGCGCGGATGCAGGTGTACCGCGGGCGGTGGCAGGACGCGCTCACGGCGCTGGGGGAGTCGTTCCTCAGCACGGCGGCGGGGACGCCGGCGGCGCTGCAGGCCGGGGTGTTCCACGTGTTCAGCACGGCGTCGGGGGACGCGGTGAACGGCCTCTTCGACCCGGCGCCGCGCGCCCTCGTGGCGGTGCCGGAGTTCCTCACCGACGCGCGGCTGCGCCCCGACGGGAGCCGCGACCTGCGCGCCAGCAGCAAGGCGGTGGTGGGGACCGTCACCCTGGCCACGCAGGGGATCAGCTCCAACGTGCGCCCCACGGTGTACCCCACCAACGTCACGCCCATCCCGATCATCCGGAACGAGGAGCTGATCCTGCTGCGCGCCGAGGCGCAGCTGGGGCTGGGAAACCGGGCGGCGGCCATCGCCGACCTCAACTTCGTCCGCACCAACGCCGGCGGGCTGGCGCCGCTCCCCGCCGACTTCAGCGGGGACCTGGTGACGGAGCTCCTGTACGACCGCCGCTACTCGCTGTTCTTCGAGTACGGCCACCGGTGGGTGGACGCGCGCCGCTACAACCGGCTTGGGGAGCTGCGCAAGCAGCTGCCCACGCACCGGGTGTTCCCGCTGGCGCCCATCCCGGTGGACGAGTGCAACCAGCGGCTGGCGAGCCCGCCGAAGGGGTGCGTCAACGTGCTGGGGTCGTGACGGGGCGGTGATGAGGGGCCGTGCTTCCCGGGGGCGCGCGCACGGCGCGCGCCCCCTGCGCGTGATCCCCGTGCTGCGCGTGGCGGCCGGGTGCGGCACGGCGGCGGTGCTGCTGCTGTCGGCGTGCCGGCCCGCCCCTCCCCGCCCGCTCACCCCCGCGCAGCTGGTGGCGCGTGATGGCGGGATTGCCCCCTACACTGCCGCCGACGTGGCGTTCATGCAGGGGATGATCGGCCACCACGCGCAGGCGGTGGCGATGGCGGCGTACGCCGTGCCCAACGGGGCCAGCTCGCCGGTGCGGGTGCTGGCCGGTCGGATTGCGGTGGCCCAGTCCGACGAGATCGACTTCATGGCCGACTGGCTGGCGCGTCGCGCGCAGGCGGTGCCGGCGCGCGACGGGATGGACCACCAGCACCACGGCCACGGGGGGGATGCCGGCGCAATGCCGGGGATGCTCTCCCCCGCGCAGATGGACACGCTGGCGCGCGCGCGGGGCGCCGCGTTCGACTGGTATTTCCTCACGTACATGATCCAGCACCACCGCGGGGCGATCACCATGGTGGACGCCCTCATGGCCGAGCGGTCGGCGGCCCACGACGACCAGGTGTTCAAGTTCGTGTCCGACGTGGTGGCCGACCAGACCACCGAGATCGGCCGCATGGAGTTGCTGCTCCGCGCCATCCCCGCGCCACGCGCGCCCTGAGCGGGCCGGCGCCCCGCCCTTCTCCCCCCTTGCCCCGTCCCCCCATGCGTCCTTCGCCACGTCCCGCCGGTGGCGCGCTGCTGTCCATGGCGCTGCTCCCCACCGCGCTGCTGGCCACCGCGCCCGCCCTTGCCGCCCAGGGAGGGCCGCCGCGTGGGGCCGCGCCCGACGCCCCGGTCCCCGATCGCCGCGTGGGGCTCAAGGGCGGGTGGTACGACGCCGAGCAGGCGGCGTGGAACATGCGGCTCGTGTCCACCACCAAGCCGTCGCCGGCCTTTGCCACCCCCACCAACCCGGCCGACCCGCGGCTCACCAACTCCGACCTGGCGTTCCAGGGGACGCTGGTGTTCCAGGGGAACTACAGCGGCTGGCAGGTGTGGGACGTGGCCAACGTGCGGAAGCCCCGGCTGCGCACCGAATTCGTGTGCCCGGGGTCGCAGAGCGACGTGACGGTGTACGGCACGCTGCTGTTCGTCTCGGCGGAGGCGGTGAGCGGGCGCGTGGACTGCGGGATGCAGGGGGTGGAGCCCGAGGTGAGCCCCGAGCGCGCGCGTGGCATCCGCATCATCGACATCAGCGACGTGGCCAAGCCGCGGGCTATCAAGACGGTGCAGACCTGCCGTGGCTCGCACACCAACACGCTGGCCACCGACCCCCAGGACCCCGAGCACGTGTATATCTACGTGTCGGGCTCCGCCGGGGTGCGCTCCCCCGACGAGCTGCCGGGGTGCTCGGCCGCGTCCCCCGACGTGGACCCCAACTCGGCGCTGTTCCGCATCGAGGTGATCCGGGTGCCGCTCAAGCGGCCGCAGGATGCGGCCATCGTGAGCTCGCCGCGGATCTTCGAGGGGTTGGCGGAGGCCAAGCGGCACGGCGACGCGCCGGAGGACCAGCGGCCGCGCCGCGAGGGGGCGCCCACGCGCCCATCGGTGGCGGGGCGCGGCCCCACGCAGTGCCATGACATCACCACCTACCCGGCGGTGGGGCTGGCCGGCGGGGCGTGCAGCGGCTACGGGATCCTGCTGGACATCTCCGACGTGAAGAACCCGCGGCGGATCACCGCGGTGGCCGACACCAACATGTCGGCCTGGCACTCGGTGACCTTCAGCAACGACGGCAGCCTGGTGCTCTTCTCCGACGAGTGGGGGGGCGGGTCGTCGCCGCGGTGCCGCGCCACCGACCAGTACGAGTGGGGGGCCGACGCCATCTACCGCCGGCGCGGCGACGCGCTGGAGTTCCAGTCGTACTTCAAGCTGCCGGCGGCCCAGACGCGGCAGGAGAACTGCGTGGCGCACAACGGGTCGCTGATCCCCATTCCCGGGCGCACGGTGATGGTGCAGTCGTGGTACCAGGGGGGGATCAACGTGTTCGACTGGACCGACCCCATGCGCCCGGTGGAGATCGCGTACTTCGACCGCGGACCGATGGACAGCACGCGGCTGGTGAGCGCGGG
Source organism: Gemmatimonas sp. (assembly GCA_044376625.1). Classification (GTDB taxonomy): domain Bacteria; phylum Gemmatimonadota; class Gemmatimonadetes; order Gemmatimonadales; family Gemmatimonadaceae; genus Gemmatimonas. The sequence continues at coordinate 3,287 of JBILKP010000236.1, forward strand.
GCACTGGTCGGCGTACTGGTACAACGGGCACATCTACGGGTCGGAGATCTCCCGCGGGCTGGACATCCTGGAGTTGGAGCCCAGCGCGCACCTGTCGGCCAACGAGCTGGCGGCGGCGCGGCTGGTGCGCTTCGACCGGTTCAACCCGCAGGAGCAGCCGCAGCTGGTGTGGCCGGCGGCGTTCCCGGTGGTGCGCAGCTACACCGACCAGCTGGCCCGCAATCCCGCGGTGGACGCCGGCTGGCTGCGCGAGGTGACCGGAGCGGTGGACCGGGCGGAGCGGGCCAAGGGGGCCGCGCGTGGTGAGGCGCTGACAGCGCTGGGCGCGCGGCTGCGGGCGGAGGGGGCCCGGCAGGCGGACCCGGCCCGGGTTGGGATGCTGGCCGAGGCGGTGGAGGCGCTGGCCAAGGCCAGCCGGTAGCGCCGCGCGCGGGGCGCCTTCGGGCGCCCCGCCGATGCCCTACGCGATGATCTTGAGGTGCTCGGCCACCAGCGGCTGCTCCACGCGCGCGATCTCCTCGGCGCTGGCGCGGATCGCCCAGGCCAACCCGTGGGCGGCGATGGCCGGCTCCACGAGGCGCGCGCCCAGGTAGTACCCCGAGCGCTCGGGGAGGAGCTGCCGCTCGACGGTGCGCGCCTCGTCGCTCATCCCCCCCGAGAGGTAGCGCAGGCGCAGCCCCAGGGCGGCGCGGTCCATGTCGGGGGCCACCGCGCGCCGCAGCACCGGCTCCAGCTCGCGGGTGCGCGCATAGTGGCGGCGCCCGTAGCCGAAGTACTCCCACGCCGCATGCCCGGGGCTGACCGCGCGGGAGAGGTGCACCGCCAGCCCCTCGTTCACCAGCAGCTCGCGCAGCGTGGCGTGGCGCCCCGTCTCCCAGTAGGAGTAGTAGCCGCCCGCCTGCTGCACGAGCGGCCGCATGGCGCTGCGGCTGGAGGGCGACGTGTAGCGCACCACGTGCGCCAGCTCGTGCGCGATCCACAGGGGGAGCAGCTCGGCGTCCAGCCCCAGCGACTGCACGTCGGGGTTGACCACGCCGGTGAAGTGCTCGAGGCAGACGAAGGCCACGCCCCGCCCGTCCAC
>JBILKP010000303.1:0-3477 GCA_044376625.1 Gemmatimonas sp.
CGGCCGCATCGCGGAAGCCGTGCACCGGGGCGGTGAACAGGTCGTCAAACTCCCACAGCGTCCGCGCGTACCGCACCCGGGCCATGGGGGACAGCTCGGGGTGCCGCGCCACCTTGGCCATCGCCTTGGGGATGAGCGACTTGAGGAACGCCCGCTCATACACCGCGCCAAACCCCCGCCCGATGTGCCGCGACGCCCGCGCCAGGTCGTACGGCACCGACACGGCCACCCCCCCCACCACGGTGGCCGGCAGCCGGTCTCCCTGCTCGCCAAACAGCTTGCACAGCACATTCCCCCCCAGCGACACCCCGACCATCCCCACCGGGGCGTTGGGGTGCGCCGCGGTGATCCGTTCGAGGGCGAACAAGGGGTCCCCAGTCTCCCCGGAGTGGTAGCTCCGGGGCAAACGGTTCGGGGCCGAACCACAGCTCCGGAACAGCATCAGGTCGGCAGCCCACCCCCGCCGCTGCGCCTCGCGGAACAGCGCCCGGGCGTAATGCGAGTGCGTCCCCCCCTCCAGGCCGTGCAGCAGCAGCAGCCGCGGCGCCTCCGGGGCGCCAGCGGGAGGCGCCAGGCGCGCCACCTCCACGAAGTCGCCGTCGGGGGTGTCCCACTGCTCCAGGGTCACAGGCAGGTCGGTCAACAGCGACGGCTCCCGACGCCCCACGCGCCCCCACAGGGTGGCGGTGTGCGGGTCGGGGAGCCACCACGCCGGACGGTAGGCGGGGCGGAAGCCGGAGGGGGCGGGAGGAGGGGTCGTGGGCATCGTGCTATCGTTGGATCATGTCCCATGCCAAGGAGATGGCCATGCAATTTGTGCCCGCATTGATCGGAGGGGTTGGCGCCCTGCTGCTGGTGGCTGCCGTCACCCACGCCCTCCTCCGCACCTTCCTGGAAGCCCGGGGGGTGCGCCCCTGGACGCTGCTCGACTCCCTGGGTGCCTCCCCGGTGCTGCTGCTGGGCGCCCTGCTGCTGGGCACCACCGGCGGCGTGCTGGCCGCCTGGTGGCTCACCTGCCCGGGGCTCAGGTGCGCGGTGCCGTCCGTTGGGGTACTCTTGGCGCTGCTCCTCGCCGCCGCCGGCGTGCTGGCCACGTGGCTGGGGTTGCTGGCCCTCCGCAAGTTCACCTGACGGCTCCCCCGCGCCCCCCCGCCCCCATGCTTGCCCGCCTCGCCCGCAACCTCACCGTCCAGGTCCTCCTGGCGGTCAGCCTCGGCGTCCTGCTGGGGGTCGTCAACCCGCCGCTCGGCAAGGCGCTCAAGCCGCTGGGGGACACCTTCATCAACCTGGTGAAGATGGTCATCACCCCGGTGATCTTCCTCACCATCGTGCACGGCATCGCCAGCATGGCGGACCTGCGCAAGCTGGGGCGCGTGGGCGGGAAGGCGCTGCTCTACTTCGAGCTCGTCTCCACCTTCGCGCTGGCCATCGGGCTCATCATCGTCAACCTCACGCAGCCCGGCCGGGGGCTCGACCTCGCCTCGCTCCCCACGGGGGACGTGAGCAAGTACACTGCCGCCGGCCAGTCGCAGGGGACGCTGGAGTTCCTGATGCACATCGTCCCCAGCAACATCGTGGCCGCGTTCGCGGGGGGCGAGCTGCTCCCGGTGGTGTTCTTCTCCGTGCTCTTCGGCGTGGCGCTCACCGCCGTGGGCGACGCCGGGCGCGACGTGGTGGACTTCCTCCTCAAGCTGCAGCTGGTGTTCTTCCGCGTGGTGAAGATGGTGATGGTGGTGGCCCCCATCGGCGCCTTCGGCGCCATGGCCTACACGGTGGGGAACTTCGGCCTCAAGACGCTCCTCCCGCTGGGGCGGCTCATGCTGGACGTGTACGCCACCATGGCGGTGTTCATCTTCGTGGTGCTGGGCGCCATCTGCCGCCTCTACGGCTTCCGGCTGCTGCGCTTCCTGCGCTACATCAAGGAGGAGCTGCTGCTGGTGCTGGGGACCAGCAGCAGCGAGGCGGCGCTGCCGCGGATGATCGAGAAGCTCGAGCGCTACGGCTGCGCCCGCCCGGTGGTGGGGCTGGTGATCCCCACCGGCTACTCGTTCAACCTGGACGGCACCAGCATCTACCTCAGCATGGCGGCAATCTTCATCGCGCAGGTGTACAACGTGCCGCTCACCCTGGGCGACCAGCTGGCGCTGCTGGGGGTGCTCATGCTCACCAGCAAGGGCGCCGCGGGGGTGACGGGGTCGGGGTTCATCGTCCTGGCCAGCACGCTGGCCGCCACGCGCACGGTGCCGCTGGAAGGCGTGGCGCTCCTCCTCGGCATCGACCGGTTCATGTCGGAGGCGCGCGCCATCACCAACGTGATCGGCAACGGCGTGGCCACGCTGGTGGTGGCGCGCAGCGAGGGGGCCTTTGACGACGCCAAGCGTGCCGAGGCGGAGGCCGAGGCGGGCATGGCCCCGCTGCCGGCGACGGCGTAGGGCGGGACGGCGATGAGCACGACCGGGATCCGCCCGCAGCTGTTCGGCACGAAGAAGAGCGCCGACACGCGCAAGGCGCAGCGCTTCTTCGCGGAACGCCGCGTGCCGGTGCACTTCGTGGACCTCGCGGAAAAGGGCGCCTCCCTCGGCGAGCTGCGCCGCTTCGCGCAGAAGCACGGGGTGCAGGCGCTCATCGACCGCGACAGCAGGCGCTTCGCGGAGCTCGGCCTGCGCGCGGCGCTGTACGGCGACGAGCGATGGCTGACGCTGCTGGTGGACGAGCCGCTGCTGCTCCGCCAGCCGCTGGTGCGCATCGGCCCCTGGGTGGGGATCGGCGTGGACGAGGCGGCCTGGAAGGAGGCGCTGCTGAAGGCGGCCGGGTAGGGACGCCCCGTGAGCCGCCCCCCGCTCTTCCATCGTCTCGTGGCGTGGATCTCCCGCCGCTGCCTCCGCTGGTTCTACCGCGAGCAGGCCGTCATCGGGCGCGAGCGGATCCCGGCCCATGGGCCGGTGCTCCTCATCGGCAACCACCCCAACGACCTCCCCGACGTCCTCCTGGGGTACGCCACCACCACGCGGCCGCTGCGCTACGTGGCCACCATCTCCGCGGCCACCAACCCCGTGGCGCGGTGGGTGTACCGCGGGCTGGGGGTGGTCCCCGTGGCGCGCGCGCGCGACGTGCGCAAGATGCGCGCACTGGGGCTGGACATCACCACCATGAACCGCGAGGCGGCATCGGCGCTGCAGCAGGCGCTGGCCAACGGCGACGCGGTGGGGGTGTTCCCCGAGGGCGGCGTGGCCGACACCCCCGAGATTGGCGTGCTGCGCACCGGGGTGGCGCGCATGGTGCTGGACGCCGTCGAGGCGGGGGCCATTGGCGACCTCACCATCGTCCCCTTCGGCGTGCAGTACGAGGCACCGCGCAGCTGGGGGAGCGACGTGGTGGTGGCGGTGGGGGACCCCTGGTCGCTGGCCGGGTGGCGCGACGCGCTCACGGCCGACGGGCAGCCTCCCACCGCCGTGGCCCTCGCGGAGCGGATGCGCG
>JBILKP010000237.1:0-4333 GCA_044376625.1 Gemmatimonas sp.
GTCGATCGTGGGTGCCTTTTCGAACGCCATCGTCGGGAGTGATCGGCGCCGCATGGCGCCGGATGGAGTCGCGTAACTGTCGCGTAAATACGGGAAGCAGGGAACCATAACCCCAGCCGCCCCCCCGGTAAAGGCCACGACCCCGCCACAGCCCCGCCCACACGGCTACCGCCCCCGCAGCAGCCCCCCCACATCGTTGGCCGTCGCCAGCACGATCAGCCCTCCCACCAGCACCAGCCCCACCCACATCAGCGCGCCACGGGTCCGGGCGCTCAACGCCCGCCCCTTCACCGCCTCCGCCAGCACGATCAGCAGCTGCCCACCGTCCAGGACCGGAATCGGCACCAGGTTCAGGATCCCGATGTTGAGGCTCAGAAAGGCAATCAGGAACCACAGCGACTCCGCCCCGCTCCGCGCCGCCGCCACCGACGTGCGGGCAATCTGGATCGGCCCCCCAAGGTTGCTCGGCGACACCGTCCCCTGCACCAGCCCGCCCAGCACGCCGACCACGTTGGCAGCCATCTCCCAGGTCGCCTGCGCCCCGGTGCGCACCGCCTCGCCGGCCCCCACCGGACGACGCACCACCGAGTCCCGCACCTGGATGCCGATGCGCCCCACGCGGCGCGGCGCCCCCGTCGTCGGGTCGGCCGCCTCCGTGACCTGCGGCGTGATGACCATCGGCACCCGCACCGGCCCCGACGGCCCACGCCGCTCCACCTCCAGCCGCACCGAGCCGCTGGTCACCGCCGACACCCGGGCCAGCACCTCACTCCACGCCGTCACCGGGGCGCCGTCGATGGCCACGATGCGGTCCCCGGGGAGGACCCCCGCCTTCGCCGCCGGCGCCTCCGCCACCACCGCCTGCACCACGGGGGGCACCGAGGCCACCCCGAAGGCCCACGCCAGCCCGACCATGATGGCCAGCGCCATCAGCAGGTTCATGAGCACCCCGGCCGACAGGATGAACAGGCGAGCCGGCACCCGCTTGCTCTCCATCCACCGGTCTGGGGGCACCGCACGCGGTCCGAAGGGGGCCAGCCCCTGCGGGTCCCACAGGGAGGCCGGCACATCCGCCGGCCGCTCCGGCGCCTCCTGCAACGTCCCTCCGGCCCCCTCGAGCCCGGCCATCGCCTCGTCCTCGCGCGACGCCATGCGCACGTAGCCGCCCAGGGGCAGCAGCGACACCCGATAGTCGGTCTCCCCGCGCCGGACCCCGAACAGCCGCCGCCCCCATCCCAGCGAGAAGACCGGGGCGTACACCCCCGTGAGCTTGGCGGCCACGAAATGCCCCAGCTCATGGATGAACACCACCAGCCCGAACACCACCAGCGGCGCGATGTAAGGCGTCACCGCCGTCATGCCGTCCCCCTCCCCACCTGTCCGTGAACGTGCGCCCGCGCCGCCGCATCAGCGGCCCACAACGCCTCCAGCGTGTCCCCGGGCTGCGTCGCCAAGGCCGCCAGGGCCCCCTCCACCACCCGGGGAATGCCCCCGAAGGGGAGCGCCCCGGCCAGGAACAGCGCCACGGCCGCCTCGTTGGCGGCGTTGTACACCGCGGGGGCTGCCCCCCCAGCGCGCCCCGCCGCAATGCCCATTCCCAGCATCGGGAACGCCTCGTGCCGCACCGCCTCAAAGGTCAGCGTGCCCAGGGCCACCGGGTCGAAGGCTGGAACCCCGCTGTCCGGAATCCGTTCCGGCCACGTGAGGGCAAACAGGATGGGGAGCTCCATGGACGGGGCCCCCAGCTGGGCCAGCACGCTGCCGTCCACGAACTCCACGTACGAGTGGATGATGCTCTGGGGATGCACCACCACCTCGATCCGGTCGTACGGGATGCCGAACAGGTGGTGCGCCTCGATCACCTCCAACGCCTTGTTGGCCAGCGTGGCGCTGTCGATGGTGATCTTGCTGCCCATCTGCCACGTCGGATGCCGCAGCGCGTCGGACACCGTGGCGGCGGCGATCCGGTCGGCGGACCATTGCCGGAACGGCCCCCCCGACGCCGTGAGCAGGAGGCGGCGCACCTCATGGGGTTGCCGACCGGCCAGGCACTGCAAGATCGCCGAATGCTCCGAGTCCACGGGCACCAGCGTGCCGCCGTGGGCCCGCGCGGTGGCCGTCACCAGGGCCCCGCCCACCACCAGCGTCTCCTTGTTGGCCAGCGCCACCCGCCGCCCCGCCCGCAAAGCCGCCAGGGTGGCCGGCAGTCCTGCCGCGCCCACCACCGCATTGAGCACGATGGACACGTCCGGATGCTCAGCGGCCGCAACCAGGCAGTCGGGGCCACGGCCCCAGGTGGCAGGCGCCTCGGCATCCCCCTGCACCAGCCCGACGTACGCCGGCGTCCATTCGGCCACCTGCGCGGCCAGCGCCGCCTGGCGCCCATGCGCCGTGAGCGCCACGGGGCGAAACCGGTGGCGCTGGCGCGCCAGCACGCGCAACGCGCTGGTGCCGATGGAGCCGGTCGAGCCCAGCAGGGCCACCCCTTGCGGCTCAGTCACCGATGGCGGGCAGCAGGAACAGGTCGTACAGCACCATGGTCACGGGCACCACGAAAAAGAGCGAATCCAGCCGGTCCAGCACGCCGCCATGCCCCGGGAAGAACGTCCCGCTGTCCTTGACCCCCGCCTCGCGCTTGAGCAACGACTCCGCCAGGTCGCCGACCTGGGCGGCCACGCTCACCGTCACCCCCACGGCGACCCGCCCCAGCGGGGAGAGCCCCAGCTGGGCGTACGGCACCAGCAGCCAGCGCTCCAGCAGCACGGCGGCCACCACCGTGAGCGTCACCCCCCCAAGCGCCCCCGCCACCGTCTTCCCGGGGCTGACGGACGGGATGAGCTTGCGCCCGCCGATGGTGCGTCCCGCCACGTAGCCACCGATGTCACTGGCCCAGGTGAGCAGCAGCGGGAACAGCGCCGCGGCAAAGCCCGCCGTGGGCCCCACCGCATACGGGTGCAGCCGCAACAGGTACAGCCCCCCAAGCGGGACCGCCGTGTACAGGACGGCCATGACCGTGACCGCACTGGCCTCCAGCGGACGCGACGCGGCGGGGCGACGCCAGATGGCCAGCGCCAACACCGCCAGCGGGAAGAGCGGCCAGACGGTGGGCGCAATCCGGAGGGCCCCCACGGCCTCGCCATGCACGGCCAGCGGCACCGCCGCCGCCGCCACCGTGGCCAGGCGCGCGAACGGACGCGCACCGCCGACCGCGGCCAAGCGGCTGTACTCGCGGGCGCCCAGAGCGGCGAACAGCCCGAGGAGGGCGGCGAGCGGGGCCCCGCCCCACCACAGCACCCCCACCACCACCGGGGCGCCCAGCAGGGCCACCAGGACGCGGGTGCCGAGCTCGCCCATCAGGAGGCGGCGCTCATGGCGTCACGCGCCCGAAGCGCCGGTCGCGACGCTGGTAGTCCAGCAGGGCCTCGTAGAGCGCCGCTCGGCCGAAGTCGGGCCAGAGGGCACTCGCGATGTAGAGCTCCGCATAGGCCACCTGCCAGAGCAGGAAATTGGAGAGCCGTTGCTCCCCGGACGTGCGAATGAGCAGGTCGGGATCGGGACAATGGGCGGTGAACAGGCGGTGACGAATGGTGTCCTCGGAGATCGCCTCGGGGGCGAGCCGCCCGGCCGCGACCTCCTCGCCGATCTGCCGCGCGGCCTGGACCAGCTCGGCGCGCCCCCCGTACGAGATGAACAGGTTGAGGCCCAGGCGTGTCCCGCCGGCGGTCTGCCGCACCAGCCGCTCGACGGCGGACGCCGCCGGCGGGCTGAGGCGACCCAGGTCGCCCAGGACGCGCACGCACACGCCCTGCTGCTCGAGCTCGCTGGCCTCGCGGGCGATGTACTCCTCCAGCAGCCCCATCAGCGCGGACACTTCGGGGGCGGGGCGCTGCCAGTTCTCCTGCGAGAAGGCAAAGAGCGACAGCCACTGGACGCCCGACGCCAGGCACCCCTCCACCACGTCCCGGACGGCCTTCATGCCGGCCCGGTGGCCGAAGGGGCGCGGCATGAACCGCTCGCGCGCCCAGCGGCCGTTGCCGTCCATGATGATGGCCACGTGCCGCGGCACGCCCCCGTGCGCATGCACGCGGGCCAACAGGTCGGCCGCGTCGACGGAAGGCGGCCCGGGAGGAGCGGAGGAGGTGGCCATGGCGGGCGGCGGCCGCGGGGGCGGCCGCTCAGACCTCCATGATTTCGGCTTCCTTGGCCTTGAGCAGCGCGTCGAGGCGCGCGATGAAGTCGTCGTGGATCTTCTGCAGCTCCTTCTCCGCCGACTTCTTCTCGTCCTCGGAGGTGCCGTCCAGCTTCTTGACCCGGTCGCGCGCGTCGGTCCGCG
>JBILKP010000238.1:0-4303 GCA_044376625.1 Gemmatimonas sp.
GATCATCAGCGTGGGGTGCTCCACCACCAGCCGCCGCAGCCCCGCGTCCTTCATGGTCGCGCCCATCGACGCGCGGGCCGCCTGGACCGCCGGGCTCACGAACCACAGCGCCACCCCGGCCACCAGCTGCAGGTGCACCGCCAGCACCAGCCGCTTCACCCAGGCGCTGTCCCCGGCGCTCCACCCGCCGCGCGCCGAGGCCCCGCGCACCACAACATATGCCCCCACCCCCAGCACCACCCACGCCACCGCGTTGTGCACCATCGCCAGCGTTCCGTACATCGCGCCTCCCGATTCAGGTAAGTCCGCCGTCCCGTCTCACGGCCGCACCAGCCACCGCCACCCGCGCGCCTCCAGCGGCGCGCTCCCGGTGACCACCGCCCCCGACGCCACGTCGCGCCAGCTCCCGGGCGGCAGCGCCACCGCGCCCGCCACCGTCCCGGCATTGAACGCCGCCAGCACCTCGCCGTTCCCGGGCTCGCCGCGCAGGAACGCCAGCACGCTCCCCTCCGCCGCGTGGGCCCGCCACACGGGCGAGGCCAGCGCTGGCAGCTGCGCCCTGAGCCGCGCCAGCGTGGCGTAGTGCGCCACCATGGCCTGGTCGCATCGCTCCCACTGCATCGGATAGCGGTGCTCGTCGCGCGTGGTGCCACCCGCGTCCCCCAGGAAGGCGCACTCATCCCCCTGGAAGGTCACCGGCACCCCGGGCAGCGCGTACAGCAGCGCGCTGGCCAGCCGCTGCCGAGCCAGCGCGTCGCCGCCTGCCACCCCGCCCAGCCCCCCGCCCCCCAGCTTGGTCAGCAGCCGCTTGGTGTCGTGCGTGCTGATCACGTTGAACTGCATCCCCACCGAGGCCTCGGGGTACTCGGCCACCAGCTGCCCCATCGCCGACGCGGCCCCGCGCGCCGACAGCTTCCCCAGCACGAACGGCTCCACCACCTCCTGCCCGATCGCGTAGTTCATCAGCGCGTCAAACATGTCCCCCTGCAGCCACTCGGGCTCGCGCTGCCAGATCTCCCCCACCAGGTACTGGTCCGGATCGATCCCCTTGGCCGTCTGCCGGAACAGGCGGAAGAATTCCTGCCGGTTCTTGATCTCATTGGGAACGTCCACGCGGATGCCGTCAAAGCCGAAGCGCGTCCACTTCCGCACCGCATCCATCAGGTGCGTCATCACGTCAGGGCGTGACGTGTTCAGCACCGGCAGGCTCCCCAGCCCCCACCACCCGTCGTAGTGGCTGCCGTTCCCCGGCTGCACCTGCGCCGCCGGCACCTTGAAGGTGAACCACCCCCAGCTGCTGCTGGCGGTCCCCTTGGTGACGGCGTCCTGGAAGGGGGCAAAGCCGATCCCCACATGGTTGGGGACGAAGTCCCAGATCACCTTCATCCCGCGCGCGTGCGCCTGGTCCAGCAGCTGCCGCAACACCGCCTCGGTGCCGAACGCGGGGTCCACCTGCTGGTAGTCCCACGTGTCGTAGCCGTGCGCCGACCCCGCCAGCCAGATGGGATTGAGGTACAGCAGCGTCACCCCAAGCGCCTGCAGGTGCCCCAGCTGGTCGATGATCCCCTGGAGGTCGCCCCCGAAGTACTGCTGGCAGCAGTGCTGCTGGTACACGGGGCCGTTCCACTCGGCCACGTACACCGGCGGCGCGCCACGCAACGCGGGGTGCAGGAGCTGGTACTCCGACGTCTCCACCGCGTAGCGGTCGTTGCTGCGGTCGCCATTGCGGAAGCGCTCGGGGAAGATCTGGTACCCCACCGCGGCGCCCACCCAGGGCACCGCCGCAAAGGGCGCCGCAGGAACGGTGAACGGCCCCAGCTCCTGCGTGCCGCCGGCATGCTGCAGGCTGATGGCATACGACGCGGTTCCCGGCGGGAGCGCGGCACGCCACACGTCGTGCACCCGGTACCCCAGCTGCCGGTGCATCGCGAGGCGCTGCCCCCCCGCCACCAGGGTAGCCCCCTGCACGCGGGAGGCGTAGGTGGCCACCCGCACCGACAGCCGCCCCCCCGCCACCGACAGCTGCGCGGGGTTGGTGGGCGCATGCACCGCCCCCAGGTCGGTGGCCGCAATCCCCACCCCCGCCACGGCGTTCTGCCCGCCGAACCCGTCGGGCGCGCACCCCAGCGCCTGCGGGTCCACCCACTGCTGGCGCGCGCCGTCGCCCCACGTGCGGTCGTCGCACATGTCGGCGGGCCACGTGCCGTTGATGTGGTACTTGTACTCGTGCTGGCCGGGGGGGAGGCGCAGGCGTGCCGTCCAGCGGCCGTCGGGCTGCCGCGCCATCGGCAGCGCCGAGGTGCTCCACCCGTTGAAGCTGCCGGCCACCGCCACCGACTGGACCGCGGGGGCGCCGGACGGCGGGGCAAAGGTGAACAGGAAGCCGTCGGCCTCCGGCGTGACGGGTGCCGGCGACGGCCCCGCCTCGCCACCCGTGGCCGCCGCCGGCGCGCCACACCGCACCGTCACCAACGCGGCCAGCACCACGGCCGACCACCCGCGCCACCGCGGGCGCCGCACGCCCCACCGCCTCAGGCGGCTCACGCCGGCCGCCCCGCGCGCTGCCGCACCGCGTAGAACGCCGACGCCACCGCCACCAGCGCCCCCAACGACAGCCACTCGCGCGGGGAGACGTTCACCAGCAGCGCCCCCACCGCCGCCATCCCCAGCAGCGGCACTGCCGCCCCCCCCGGCGTGCGGAACCCGCCCGCCCCGTGCCCGCGCCGCCGCTCCACCAGCACCGCCGCGCACGTGGCGAAGTACACCACCAGCAGGCCGGCGCTGGCCAGCGTGGCCAGCAGCGCAAAGCCCCCCACCAGCGCGGCCCCGCACGACAGCACGCCGTACGTCACGATGGCCACCCACGGCGTGGCAAAGCGCGGGTGCACCCGCGCCAGCGCCGCGGGCAGGTGCCCGTCCACCGCGTTGGCAAAGAGCGCGCGCGGCGTGGCCAGCATGTCCCCCGCCACCGCGGCGCCCATGCTGATCCCCCCGCCCGCCAACAGCAGCGACCGCCCGCCCGCGCCCAGCACCACCGCCGCCGCGGCCGCCAGCGGCGCCCCCGCCTGCGTGGCCAACCCCGCCCCCAGCACGCTCTGCGCGGCCACATGCACCAGCAGGTAGGTGCACACGATCCCCGCGCCCCCCAGCAGGATCCCCCGCGGCACGTCGCGCCGCACGTCGCGGAACTCCGCCCCGGTGGCCAGCGACGCCTCCACCCCGGTGAAGGCGAAGAACAGCAGCAGCGACGCCTCCCCCAGCGTGGCCAGGGGGGGCACCCCGCCCCCGGTGACCGCCTCCACCGTCCAGTGCGGCAGCGACGCCGCCACCAGCGCCGCCAGCGGCAGCAGCTTGAGCACGGTGAGCGCCACCGCCAGGCGCGCCCCCGCCTGCGCGCCGCGCACGTTCACCCCCACCGCCACGGTGAAGAACCCCACCAGCAGCGTCGCGCGCGCCCACGGCGCCCGGAACAGCGGCACCACCGACGCCACCGAATCGGCCAGCGCCGCGGCGATGGCGGCGTTGGCCATGACGCCAAAGCCGAACCACAGCAGCACCCCGGCCACGAACCCCCAATACGGACCGTACGCGCGCGACAGGTACGCATAGCCGCCCCCCGAGCGGGTGGTAGTGCTCCCCAGTTCAGCGTAGCACAGCAGCACCAGGATGAGCACGGCCCCGCAGGCGAGGTACGCGTACACCGCCTGCGCCCCGATCACCGCGGCCACCGCCGCCGGGAGCGCGAAGATCCCCGAGCCGATGCTCAGGTTCATGGCGGTCAGCGCCAGCGTGCCGGGGCCCAGCACGCGACGCAGCTGGCTGTCGGGGGACGTCGCCATAGCGGGGGCCATGGGGGTCACCCGCCGTTGCGGAACCAGGTGGCCGCCGCGTCGCGGATCGTCGGATCCAGCGGGGGGTATTGCGGGTGGAGCCCTTCGACCGCCTCCACCAGCAGCCGCGTGACCAGGTAGTTGCGCACCGCCTTGTCGTCGGCCGGCACCACGTGCCAGGGCGCCCAGGCGGTGCTGCACTGCCGCAGCGCGTCCTCGTACGCCTCGGTGTACGCGTCCCACCGCTCGCGGTCGGCGATGTCCTCCATGCGGAACTTCCAGTTCTTGCGCGGGTCGTCCATGCGCTCGCGCAGCCGCTTCAGCTGCTCGCCGCGCGACACGTGCAGCAGCACCTTGCGCAGCACCACGCCGTTCTCGGCCAGCCCCTGCTCGAAGGCGTTGATCTGCCGGTAGCGCGCGCGCCACACCGCCTCGGGGGCCAGCTGCCGCACCCGCACGGCCAGCACGTCCTC
>JBILKP010000239.1:0-4301 GCA_044376625.1 Gemmatimonas sp.
CCATGCGCCGAGCCGCCTCGGCGTTGAAGGGGGGGCGCAGCCCCTGCGCCAGCACGGAGCTCTCCAGCGCCACCACCGGTGCGCCACCGGCCAGCGCCGCCGCCACCTCGGGGGTGGCCTGCACCAACGGGGGGAGGTCGGTCAGGCGCATCGTCAGGTCACCGTGGAGGTGACACCGCGGAACGGCTCCCACGCGCCGGTGGCGAGGATGTCGTCCATGGCGGCCACGCACGCCTCCAGCTCGGCGTCGGTGGTGTAGAAGTGGGGGGCCACGCGAATGCCGGCCCCGGGGCGAAAGTCGATCACGATGTCCCGGGCCAGCAGCGCCCGCGCCACCTCGGCGGCGTGCGGCAGGTCGAACGCCACCGTGCCGCCGCGCTGCGCCGGGTCGCGCGGCGCCTTCACCGGCCAGCCGCGCGCGTCGGCCAGCGCGACCAGCCGCGCCACCTGCCGCAGGCTCTTGGCGCGGATGGCGTCCATCCCCGCCTCGGCGATGATTCGCGGCCCCTCCATCCCCGCAAACAGCGCCGGCACCACCGGCGTCCCCCCCAGCCACCGCCAGGCCCCGTCGGCGTAGTCCATCGTGTCGCTGAAGGCGAAGGGGGCGCGGTGCGCCTGCCACCCCGTCAGCGCAGGCGCCAGCGTGGCGCTGGCCTCGGGGGACGCGTACAGGAAGCATCCCCCGGGACCGCCGCACAGCCACTTGAGCACCCCGCCGCACAGGAAGTCCACCCCCAGCGCCTGCACGTCCACGGGGATCACCCCCACGCTGTGGTACGCGTCCAGCGCCACCCGCGCCCCCACCGCGCGCGCCTTGGCGCAGATGGCGGCCGCGTCCTGGATGAACGCCGAGCGGAACAGCACGTGCGACACCGCCACCAGCCGCGTGCGCGGGGTGATGGCGCCCAGCAGCTGCTCCAGGTCCACGCCAATGCCGTCGGCGGTGCCGGGGACGACGACCACCGTGGCCCCCAGCCGCGGCGCCAGCTGGTCGTAGGCGTAGCGCACCGACGGGAAGTCCAGCGCCGTCATCACCACCTCGTTCCGCTCGGGCGGATAGTCGAGGGCGGTGAGGATGCTGGCCATCCCCTGGGTGACCGTGGGGACCATCCCCACCGTCCCCGGGGCGGCGCCGATGAGGGGGGCCAGGCGGTTCCCCAGCACCACCGGGAGCTCCCACCACCCCTCGGCCCACGCGCGCACCCCGCGGGTGCGCCACTGCTCCGCATAGTCGGCCAACCGGTCGGGGACCGTGGCCGGCATGGCGCCCAGCGAGTGGGAGACCAGGTACGTGGAGGCGCCCAGGATGGGGAACGCGTCGCGGTACCGGAGGAGCGGGTCGGCAGGGGGGATGGAGGTCACACCGGAGTATGTGCCGGCGGGCGCCACGCCTCCAGTACCCGGTACAGCACCGGCAGCACGAACAGCGTCAGGATCGTGCTGGTGACCAGCCCGCCGATGACCACCGAGGCCAGTGGCCGCTGCACCTCGCTGCCGGGGCTGGTGCTGAGCGCCATGGGGACGAACCCCAGGCTGGCCACCAGCGCCGTCATGAGCACCGGGCGCAGCCGGTCGGCGGCCCCTTGCCGCACCCGTCGGGGCAGGTCGCCCGCCAGCGCGGGATCGTGGCGCAGGTGGTTCAGGTGCTCCACCATGACCACGCCGTTGAGCACCGCGATGCCGAACAGCGCGATGAACCCGATGGCGGCCGACAGGTTGAGGTTGAGGTCGCGAAGCCAGAGGGCGGCGATCCCCCCCACCAGCGCGAAGGGGACGTTGGAGAGCACCAGCACCGCCTGCGGCACCGACCCGAACGACGCGTACAGGAGCACGAAGATGAGCGCCAGCGCCAGCGGCACCACCAGCGTGAGCCGCCCCATGGCCCGCTGCTGGTTCTCGTACTGCCCCCCCCACTCCAGGAAGACGCCGGCGGGGAGGGGCACCTCGCGCGCCACGCGGGCGCGCACCTCGGCGGCAAAGCTCCCCAGGTCGCGCCCGCGCACGTTGCTCAGCACCAGCGACCGCCGCTGCGCGTCCTCATGGCCGATCATCTCGGGGCCCGTGGTGGTCTCCAGCGTGGCCACCGCCCCCAGCGGCACCAGGGCGCCGCCCGGGGTGCGCAGCGTGAGCCGCGCCAGCGCATCGGCGTCGGCGCGCGAGGCGACGGGGAGCTTCACCACCAGGTCGATGCGCCGGAAGCCGTCCACCAGCTCGGCGGCGCGCTGCCCCCCCATGGCCAGCTCCACCCCCTGCCGCACGTCCTCCACCGACAGCCCGTGTTGCGCCAGGGCGTCGCGCCGCGGCTGCAGGCGCACCTGCCCCGACCCCTCCGCCACCTCCACCCCCACGTCGGCGGCACCGGGGACGGTGGCCACCACGCGGCGGATCCGCTCGGCCAGTGCCTCGTTCTGCTGCAGGTCGGGGCCCACCACCTTGATCCCCAGGTCCGTCTTGATCCCGCTCTCCGCCTCGTCCAGCCGCATCGCCAGCGGCTGCGTGAACGACACCGACAGCCCCGGGAGGTCGCGCAGCGCGCTGTCAAAGGCCGTCACCAGCGCCTCCGGCGTGTCGCCCGTGGTCCACTCCCCCTGCGGCTTCAGGATGGCGTAGACGTCGCCGTCGAACAGCCCCATCGCCTCGGTGGCCAGGTCGGGGCGCCCCTCCTTGGTGACCACCGTGACCACCTCGGGGAAGCGCCGCAGAATGCGCTCCGCGGCCAGCGACAGGCGCGTGGCGTCGTCCAGCGCCACCGAGGGGAGGCGCCGCGTGGTGATCAGGATGGACCCCTCGTTGAGCTTGGGCATGAACTCCGTGCCGATCCGGGCCATCGACGCCACCGCCACCGCCACCAGCACCACCGCCCCCGCCACCACCGGGCGCGGGTGCGCGAGGATGCGCTCCAGCAGCGCGTCGTAGCGGGCGGTGAGGCGCCCCAGCCACGGCGCCGGCGCCGAGGTCCCGGCGCGCAGCACCCACGCCGACACCGCGGGGACGTACGTGAGCGCCAGCAGCAGCGACCCCAGCACGGCGCACACCACGGTGAACGCCATCGGGCGGAACATCCGCCCCTCCATCCCCTGCAGCGTGAAGATGGGGAGGTACACCGCCACGATGATCGCGATGCCGAAGAGGATCGGGCGCCCCACCTCGATGGCGGCGCGCTCGAACAGCGAGGCGGGCGCGTCGCCGCGCTGCTGCTCCAGCCGCCGCACGAACGCCTCCACCATCACCACCGACGCGTCGACGATGAGCCCGAAGTCCAGCGCCCCCAGCGACATCAGGTTCCCCGAGTAGCCGAACAGCGCCATGCCGATGAAGGCCATGAGCATGGAGATCGGGATGACCGAGGCCACCACCAGCGCCGCGCGCACGTTCCGCAGGAACAGGAACAGCACGGCGATGACCAGCAGCCCCCCCTCGACGAGGTTCTTGATGATCGTGCGGGTGGTGCGCCCCACCAGCTCGGTCTGGTCGTAGAAGGGGGTGACCGTCACGCCGGGGGGCAGCGCGCGCTGGATCTCCGCCATGCGCGCCTTCACCCCCTCGATCACCTGCCGCGAATCGGCGCCCTTGAGCTTGAGCACCATGCCGGCCACCACCTCGCCGCGGCCATCCTGGGTGACCGCCCCGAAGCGCGGCAGCGCGCCGATGGCCACCGTCCCCACGTCCCCCACCCGCACGGGGATCCCCTGCCAGCGCCCCACCACCACCTCCAGCACCTCCGCCGGGCGCTCCACGCGTCCCAGGCCGCGCAGGGTGTAGCGCTCCCCCCCCTGCTCCAGGTAGCTGCCGCCGAAGGTGAGCGAGTTGCGCGCCAGCGCGTCGTGCACGTCCTGGAGCGTGAGGCGCCGCGCCGCCAGCCGCACCGGGTCCACGGTGACCTCGATCCGCTCGGTGAGCCCGCCCCACGAGTTCACCTCCGACACCCCCGGCACCGTGCGCAGCCGCGGCCGGATGGTGTAGTCCTGCAGCGTCTTGAGCTGCGTGAGCGTGAGCGAGTCGCTGGAGAGCACGTACTGGTACAGCTCCCCCATGGGGGTGGCCACCGGCCCCAGGCCGGGCTCCACCCCCGCGGGGAGCATGGCCTTGGCGTCCCCCAGCCGCTGCTGCACCAGCTGGCGGGCGAAGTACACGTCGACCTCGTCGCCGAAGGGGACCGTCACCAGTGACAGCCCCGCCTTGGAGACCGAGCGCACCCCCTCGGTGCCGGGGATCCCCATGAGCGCCGACTCCACGGGGTAGGTGACGAGCCGCTCCACCTCCTCGGGCGCCATCCCGGGGGCCACGGTGATCACCTCCAC
>JBILKP010000063.1:0-12976 GCA_044376625.1 Gemmatimonas sp.
CCAGCAGCCTGGCCCCCTCATGCCGGGCCAAACGCTGGTCGAACGTGAGCAACGTGCGCTCAGCGCCTCGCGCGGCCGCCAGGATGAGCCGGTCCATCACCCCGGGGTGATTCCCGTCGCGCGCCTCCGCCAGGGCCTCCCGCACCCCCGCGGGGCAGGTGAGCCGTTCGCTCTGCACCAGCGCCACCAACGCCTCGACGGCGTCACGGTGCGGCACCCCGTAGTGGTGGCGCAGGGCGAAGTAGCTCTCCCCCACCACCAGCGCATCCACCGCCACGGGCGACGTGCACCGTGCCAGGTGCGCCCGCGCCACCTCGGCCAGCGGCGCCGGCTCGCCCGTGAGCAGCCGGAGCACCACCGACGTGTCCAGCGCCTCGTTCATGTCGAGGCCACCCTCATGGCCGCGGCTCGCCCTGCCGCCCGCGCGCGATGCTCTCCCGCACCGCATCCATGTCGTGCGTGGCCGCCAAGGCCGCCCACGGGCGCAGCATGCCGAACCACGCGGGGCGCCACGCCGCGGCGTCCGAGGCCGGCGGCGCCTGTGGCGCGGCCGGCTCGCCATCCAGCACGTAGCGCACCCCCTCCGCCACCAACTCGCGCACGGTGCGCCCGCGCCGGGCTGCCTCGATTTTCAGGCGACGGTATAGCTGGTCGTCAAAGTCGATGGTGGCTTTCATGCAAGCAAGCTACCCAGCTAGATGGGTGAGGGCAACAGTGTCCCGGTGCCGGCGTCAGCCCCGTGGTTGCCGAGTCGTCCCCGGCACGCGCGCCGAGCCGCTATCCCTTACCACCGCCGTGCCTCCCCGCCCTCCAGCAGCGCCAGGGTCCTCGCGTCCGGCACCCCGCCGTAGAAGCGAGCCAGCAGCCGCTCGAACACCGATCCCGGCCCCGCCACGCGCGCAAAGAGCGTGGCGCAGGAGCACAGCTTGAGGTCATCCGGCGTCCCCAGGATGGCGGTGGCCGAATCGCCCGGGGCCGCCAGCATCGCCTCGGCGCACGCCACGAGGCGCGCCCCCAGCACGGGGTGGTTCAGGTAGGCGCGGGCTTCTGCCTCCCCGGAGAGGGCGAAATGGCGGGCCGTGGCACTGGACCCCAGCCCTGCCAATTGCGGGAAGATGAACCACATCCAGTGCGTGCGCTTCCGTCCCCGGCGCAGTTCGTACAGCACGGTGGCATGGCACGGCGCCTGTGCGTCCACAAAGCGATCCAGGTGAAACGGGTCGGGAGGGGCCGGGGGCATGGTGCAGGGGAAGGGGGCGAGGCGCGGGCGCCATCGGCCACGGATCTGCTACCATACACCGTGCCAACCACTCTGGCGATGATGATGGTGCCGTCCTCCCAGCGTCCCGCCGAGATCCCCCACCTCCCGTTCCGGTGCCTCGCATGCGCGCGTCGCTGCTCCTCCCGTCGAATGCGATACCCCTGACCGAGCGTGCCCCCCACCCCTCCCGGGCCATGCGCGCGGCGCGCCCGTTCGTGCCTCGGCTGGCGCTGCTGGCGCTCCTGGGGGGGAGCTTGGCGGGGTGCGGAGGCCGGTCGCCCACCGCGCCGGCCGGCGGCGGGGCGTTCACGGGTACGTTCGTGCTCATCCCGGCGGGGATCTTCGAGATGGGGAGCACCACCGGGAACCTCAATGAGCGACCAGTGCGGACCGTGCGGCTCACGCGGGCCTTCCGGCTGCAGACCACGGAGGTCACGCAGGCACAGTGGCAGGCGGTGATGGGGAGCAACCCCAGTGCCCACGCCGCCTGTGGCGCCACCTGTCCCGTGGAGCGGGTGAGTTGGGAGGATGTCCAGCAGTTCCTGGCGCGGTTGAACGCACAGGATCCGGGGAAGGGCTATCGGCTGCCCACCGAGGCAGAGTGGGAGTATGCGGCGCGGGCGGGCACCGGGGGCGACTTCGGCGGCACCGGCGTGCTGTCCGACATGGGGTGGTACGCGGACAACAGCGGGGGGCGCACGCAGCCGGTGGGGCAGAAGCGGGCGAATGCGTGGGGGCTGCACGACATGCACGGCAACGTGTGGGAGTGGGTGCAGGACTGGTACGCCGGTGACTACTACGGCTACGGGATCACCGTGGACCCGCCGGGGCTCGCCACGGGGGAGACGCGCGTGCTGCGCGGCGGATCGCGAAGCGTGAGCGCCGCCGGGGCTCGGTCGGCCTCCCGTTACCATGCCCCCCCCGGCGGTCAGGGGAGCGACTACGGCTTCCGCCTGGCGCAGAACCCGTAGCTGGGGCCCGTCGTCCCCTTCCCCGAAGCGCCCCGGGACTCACCCGGTTACCAGGTTGGTATTTCCGAACAATTGACTCGGTTTATTGTCGAGTGTATTTCTCGGGGATAGTTAGGTGAAACACGTTCTCATCTATCCATGCCCCGACACGATACGGCGCGCACCACACCCTGCCGCGCCTGCCCTCTGCGCACCACCGCCTGCTGCCTGGCCACCGCCCTCACCGGGGCCCTCGCGGTGCCCGCCGGCTCGGCTATGGCCCAGTCGCGCCCCCCTCTGGCGCGCCCGGTGCGCGCCGAGGCCACGCGAGACAGCGCCCGGGTTGACTCCACCCGCGCCGACTCCACCCGCGCCCCGGGCCAGCTCCCCGGCGTCTCGGTGGTGGGTACCGCCACCCCGCTGGAGCGCATCCCCGGCTCGGTGACCATCCTGGGCCCCGACCAGCTGCGGCAAAGCCGCGTGTTCAGTGCCAACGAAGCGCTGCGCAAGGTGGCGGGGGTGGTGGTCCGCGACGAGGAAGGGTTTGGCGCCCGCCCCAACATCGGCATCCGCGGCCTCAACCCCACCCGCTCCACCAAGGTCCTCCTGCTCGAGGACGGCATCCCCCTCACCATCGCCCCCTACGGCGACAACGCCGCCTACTACCACCCCCCCATCGAGCGGATGGAATCGGTGGAGGTGCTCAAGGGGGCGGGGCAGCTGCTGTACGGCCCCCAGACCATCGGCGGCGTCATCAACTATCGCACCCCCGGCTTCACCTTGGCCCCCACCTCCACCGTCTCGGTCACCGCCGGCAATCGCGGCCTGCGCTCGGCGCACGCCTCCGCCAGCGGCACGGCCGGAGGAAGCGCCAACGGCACCGGCCTCTTCGTCGACCTCATCCGCCGCGACACCGAGGGGGCCCGCGAGAACACCCGCACCGCGGTGGACGACGCCTCGCTCAAGATGCGCATCCCGCTGTCCCCCGCACAGCAGCTCACGCTGCGCGGCAACCTGTTCCGCGAGCGCTCGCAGGTCACCTATTCGGGGCTCACCGAGGCGGAGTACGCGGCCAACCCGCGGCAGAACCCCTTTGCCAACGACGCCTTCGACATCACCCGCCTGGGGGGCGCGGTCACCCACCAGCTGGGGGCCAATCCGCGCCGCCAGCTGGTGACCACGGCCTACAGCTACGCCGTCAACCGCGACTGGTGGCGCCAGAGCTCCAACTCTGCGCAGCGCCCCAACGACCGCAGCGATCCCGCCTGTGGGGGGATGGCCAACCTGGCCACCACCTGCGGCAACGAGGGGCGGCTGCGCGAGTACGTGGTCGCCGGCATCGAGCCGCGCCTGGCGTGGCAGCGGCTGGGGGCGCGGCACCTGCTGCAGCTGGACGCGGGGGTGCGCCTGCACCACGAGGTGCAGGAGCGGCAGCAGGTGAACGGGAGCACCCCGCGCGCGCGCACCGTGGGCGCCGCGGGGAACGCCAACGCCGGCGTGGTGGAGGACAACCGCCGCACCACGCTGGCGCACGCCGCCTTCGTGCAGGCGCGCGTGGTGACCGGGGCGCTCACGGTGACCACGGGGGTGCGCGGCGAGGCGCTGCGCCTCACGCGCCTCAACCGGCGCCCCGTGGCCAACGGCCCGGAGGGGGTGGGCGGCGCCACGTCGCTGGCCGCGCTCATCCCGGGGGTGGGCGCCACGTGGGCGGTGCGCCCCGGCCTCACGCTGTTCACCGGCGTGCACCGCGGCTTTGCGCCGCCGCGCCCCGAGGACATCATCAGCAACAGCACCGGCGGCGTGGTGGAGCTGGACCCCGAGCTCAGCTGGAACAGCGAGCTGGGGGTGCGCTGGCAGGGGCGCCCCGGGTGGCAGGCGGAGGCCACGTTGTTCGACATGGACTTCGCCAACCAGGTGGTGGCGGCCAGCATTGCGGGGGGGACCGGCGCCGCGCTCACCAACGCGGGGCGCACGCGGCACCGCGGCGCCGAGCTGTCGCTGCAGGCGGCGGCCAATGGGCGGGGCGCGCTGCGGCCGTTCGTGGAGCTGGCCGCCACCTGGCTGCCGGTGGCGCGCTACGAGGGCGTTCGCACGGCGTACGTGGGCACCGGCGGAGCCGACGTGACGGGCAAGGTGTACGCCGAGCAGAATGCGGGTGCGACGCGCACGCGCGTGGTGGTCACCGGCAACCGGCTCCCCTACGCCCCCGAGGGCACGCTCACCAGCACGGTGGGGGTGCGGCACCGCCTGGGCGCCGAGCTGCGGGTGGAGCTGGTGGCGGTGGGCGCGCAGGAGAGCGACCCGGTGAACACGCGCGTGCTGGTGGCCGACGGCCAGCAGGGGCCCCTGGCCGGCAACGCGCTGTGGAACGTGACGGCCAACATGCCGCTGGGGCGCACGGGGCTGGCGGGGTGGGTGGCGGTGAAGAACCTCACCGACCGCACCGTGGTGGTGGACCGCTCGCGCGGGCTGCTCCCGGGGCTGCCGCGGCTGGTGCAGGCGGGGGTGTCGCAGCGCTGGTAGGGGGGTGCCTCTCGGCGGTACCCCCCGGAGCCAAGGCGTCCCGCTTGAGCGGGACAGTCGTCACTCCATCGGCCGGGAGTACTTCCGCGCGTAGTACTGGCGGGCCGCCTCTGCCGCAGCTTCGTCCTCGATGAATGGCGCATCCCCACGCGCCTCGAGCCATGACCGCTCATCGGGATCTCGCGCGGGACGCCGGAGACCGGTCGGTACCACGCGGGCCTGGGCCGCTTCCACGGCGGCACGGCGCTCGGCCCAGCGGGACCGGAGCGCTGTCAGGTCCAACGCTGGCATGGACTCAGGGGAGCTGGGCGTGGCCATCGGGGCCTCTCTGCTGGTGGAGTCGCTGCAGCAACGCGTCGAGTTCGACCTCGCCAACCGGCGCGTCAGTCGCCGCCAGCGCACAAAGCGCACGATAAGCGTCTTCAGCATCCTCGGCGAGCAGGCGCGTGCGCAGCAGGTCCTCGTCCAATGTTCCTGCCAGCACGCGCAGGAGCGTGAGCGCCTGCGCACCGTACGCCGTGCTGCGCCAGTGCTTGAAGCCGATGATCCGGTCGGCCAGCACGATTTCCTGTCGGACCACCCGCAAGGGCAGCGAACCGACCCACACGATGTCAACCGGGTCCGACATCCAATTGCCTGGCACCTCGACGAAGAGGTCATCGCGCACCCAATGCCGCCCCTGTCGGCGGAAGCCGAAGTCGACCAGGACGGCGTCAAGGTCGGCGCGCGAACGCCCTTCAACGACGAAGTCGAGGTCAGATGTGGTATAGGCACCGGGCGCGTGGAACTCGATGGCCCCGCCTCCCACAAGTGTTGCGACCATGCCCTGCTGACGCAGCACCTCCGAGATGACTGCCGCCGCGACGGTGAGCCGCTCGACATGAGAGGCCTCGCCTCGTTGCGACTGATCGAGGATGTTTCGCAACTCCGCCTTGGTCATAAGGCCGAATCTAGCGTCTGCGCCCAGCGCGGTAGGCCGGCGATGGGCCCTCGCCAATTCAGCCGGGTATCCGTCCGCTCCGGAACCACCGAGCTCGGCGTCCATGGGAATTCCCTCTCCTGTCCTCCCCCCCGGCTGGCGCCGGACACCCCTCCGGCGGGATCTTTCCGGATCACCCCTGATGCGTCGGCTGGCCCCGGTCCCCCTGGCGCCCGCCCCCCGCCCCTGTGGAGTCCCGATGTCCCGAGCGTTCCTGCGCGATGATGCCGAAGGGGAGATGCCGCGGCGGCACTACGACCTGCCGCCGCGCGACGACCCCGCCTATGACCGCCAGGCGGCCCGGGCGCTGCTGGAGGCGGCGTGCGTGGGGGAGACGCAGCTGGCCGAGCGGGCCACGGGGTACTACTGGGGGGAGCCGGTGCTCCGGGAGCATGTGGCGGTGCTGCTGGCGGAGGCCGAGCGCGCCGGGCACGACCGGATGGAACAGGTGGCGCGGCGGTTCCTGCGGTAGCAGGGGGAAGGACCGGGGGGGCTGGAGCGCCGCGCCCCTCACCCCCCGGCGGCCGTCACCGTGACGTCCACCGTCACCGTCTGCACCGGGGGCACATCGCCCTCCCAGCCCCGGCGGTACGTCAGCACCAGGCGCGTGGCGCCGGCACCTGCGGCAACAAAGCGGATGGTGGCCTTCCCCCCGGCCCCCGCCATGGGGACGCTCCCGGTGTAATCGGACACGTAGGTGGGGTCCCCCTGGCTCGCCAGCACGCTGGCGGCGGGCGCCGTGGCCACCCCCCAGCTGTAGCCGGTGGAAGGGTTGGCGGCCAGCGTCACCGCCAGTGTGTCCCCGATGGTCAGCGTCACCGGGCCGGAGCCGGTCACCGTCACCGTGCGTGCGTCGTCGTGGTCCTTGCCGGTCATGGGGCCGCATCCTCCCAGAAGAGCCATCATGGCGAGCGCCACGGCGTGGTGGATGGCCACCGACGCCCTCCGGGTGGCCGACGGTCCGAGAGCGGGGCGTGTGGTGCGGTGCAGGGGATGGCGCAGGGGATAGTGCATGGGTGGTTCCAAAGCGGGGGACGTGCGGGGAGCCTGAGGTGAAGGTACGGCGTGATCCGGCATGGTGGCGGTGACGCCCAGCCCCGCCGTTGGCGCAGCCACCCGCGGGGCGGTAACCTCTCGCTGTGCAACACGGGAACATGGCGCGCCCCCCTGACCCGCCCGGGACCCTGCGCTCCCCGGCGGGTTCCCCCACCTCCGGCCGACCGTCCGCGCTCCCGCGCTGGTGGCCCGCCCGGTGGTATTACGGGTGGGCGCTGGTGGGGGCGCTGGGGCTCACCGCCACGGTGTCGTACGGCGTCCTGCTGTACGCCTTTGCCGCGTTCATCACCCCCATGGGGGCGGAGCTGGGGTGGTCGCGCACCACGATCACCGGCGCGTATTCGCTGGCGCAGCTGGTCACCGGCGTGGCCGCCATCCCCGTGGGGCGGTGGGTGGACCGGCACGGTGCGCGCGGGCTCATGACGGCCGGGTCCGTGCTGGCGGCGCTGCTGCTGGCGGCCTGGTCGCAGGTGCAGTCGGTGGGGGCGTTCTACGTCGTGTGGGCGCTGCTGGGCGTGGCCATGGCGGCGGTGCTGTACGAGCCCGCCTTTGCGGTGGTGGCCACCTGGTTCCGCACGGGGCGCAGCCGCGCGCTCACGGCGCTCACCTTCACCGGCGGCTTTGCGTCGGTGCTGTTCGTGCCCTTCGCCACCGCGCTGGTGGCCCGCGCGGGGTGGCGCGACGCGCTGCTGGCGCTGGCCGCGCTGTATGCGGTGTGCACGGTGCTCCCCCACGCGCTGCTGCTGCGCCGCCGCCCGGAAGACGTGGGGCTGGCGCCTGACGGCGGTCCGGCCGCGTCCACGGAGGCGCCTATGGACGCGCCCACGGAGGCGCGCACGGACGCGCGTGCGACGGCGTCCCACCCCCTCCCGGCGCGCGCGTCGGTGCGCGAGGCGGTCCGCAGCCCCGTGTTCCGGTGGCTGGCGGTGGCGTTCACCCTCTCGGGGCTCACCTTCACGGCCATTGGGGTGCACCTGGTCCCGCTGCTGCTGGAGCGCGGGCACGGCGCGGCCGTGGCGGGGGGCGCCATGGGGCTGCTGGGGCTCATGGCCATGCCCGGGCGCCTGGTGATCACCCCGCTGGGGAGTCGCTGGTCGCACGCGGCGGTCACCGCCGTGGTGTTCGCGTTGCAGGCGGTGGGGCTGGCGGCGCTGCTGGCCACCCGGTCGCTGGCCGGGGTGTGGGCCTTCGTGATCCTCTTCGGGGTGGGGTTTGGCGCCGTGGCGCCGGCGCGCGCCATCCTGCTGGCCGACGCCTTTGGCGCCGCGCACTTCGGGCGGATCAGCGGCGTGCTCACCCTGGGGATCTCGCTGGCGCGCGCGGCGGCACCGGTGGGGGCCAGCCTGCTGTACGTGGCCGCCGGCGGGGTGCGCCACGGCTATGACGCCGTGCTGGCCACCTTGCTGGTGCTGTGCGCCGTCTCCGCCGGCGCCGTGCTGGCGGCCGGGCGCTCCCTGCCTATGCCCGCCCCTCCCTCCACCCCCCAGGACGCCGACGCCCCGGGGCTCACGCCGCCACCGTGACCCGCTAGGGCGCCGCTGGCGCACCCGGCGCACGCGGCGCGTGGTTGCCCGTCCCCGCGTTGGCCAGCACCACCTGCGCATTGCGCTGCAGCCCCGCCAGCTTGGCCCGCTTCATCGCGCTCCCACGAAACGCCTCGGCATAGGCCGGCTGGTCCATGGCCAGCAGCTCCGCGGCCAGCGTCCGCGCGTCCTTCCCGGCCAGCGCCGGCCGCGCCGCAAAGGGGGACCCCGGCGGCAGCGTGCGCGCAAAGCGCACGTTCCACGGGCACACCTCCTGGCACACGTCGCACCCATACAGCCGCTCCCCCACCAGCGGCGCCAGCGCCGCCTCCATCTCGCCGCGCAGTTCGATGGTGAGGGTGCTGATGCACCGCCTCGCGTCCAGCACGCGCGGCGCGGCAAACGCCTGCGTGGGGCAGGCGTCCAGGCATCGCGTGCACCGCCCGCACCGGTCCGCCTCAAACGGCGCGTCGGGGACCAGCGGCCACGCCAGCACCAGCGCCCCCAGGAAGAAGAAGCTCCCGCGCGCGGGGTGGATCAGCAGGGTGTTCTTCCCAAACCACCCCAGCCCCGCGCGCCGTGCCAGGTCGCGCTCCAGCAGCGGCCCCGAGTCCACGTAGGGACGCCCGTCCACCGGCGCTCCCACCTGCGCCTCGAACCACGCATGCAGCGT
The DNA here is from genome assembly GCA_044376625.1 of Gemmatimonas sp. Classification (GTDB taxonomy): domain Bacteria; phylum Gemmatimonadota; class Gemmatimonadetes; order Gemmatimonadales; family Gemmatimonadaceae; genus Gemmatimonas. The sequence continues at coordinate 8,966 of JBILKP010000063.1, forward strand.
GCGCAGCTTGTCGCGCAGCACCTCGTGGTAGTCGTCGCCGCGCGCGTAGCGCGCCACGGGGCCGGCGGGCTCACGGCCGCCGTAGTCCAGCGCCACCACCAGCGCATGCGTGGCCCCCGGGTGCGGCCGCCGGCTGTCGCGCCGCAGCTCGGCCCCCGCGCCGTCCAGGTACCCCATGGAGCCATGGTGCCCCGCCGCCAGCCACGCGTCAAAGTGCCCCACGCTGTCGGGCACCCCTAGCGCCGCCACCCCCGCCAGGTCAAACCCCACGCCGTACGCCTGCGCCTTGAGCCGCTCGGTGAGCGCGGCGGGGTCCGCGGGCGGCGCGGCGGCCGGCACGGAGCGCGGGACGGACGCGGTCAGGGCTGCCGCCCCACCCACCGCGCAAACGCCACCACATCCTCCGCCGGCGGCACGGTGTCCTCGCTGCCGTATGCCGTGTACAGTCGCCACCGCACGTACCCCAGCGCCGGCAACGGCAGGAACGGGACGCGGCGGTACCAGTGGCGGTGACGGAAGCGCCACGCCACGCGCAGCAGGTCCACGGCCAGCGGGGGCCACCGCAGCACGCGCCAGGTGAGGGCCAGCAGCAGGCGTATCCAGGGCATGGGTGCAATATACTTCCCCCCGGTCGCCCCCTCGCCCTCCTTCCGCTCCCGCCCATGGACCTCGCCGAGTACCAGCAGCTGGCCGCCCGCACCCTGGGGGGGAACCGCACCCCCGAGCAGCAGCTCTCCAACGCCGCGCTGGGGCTCACCGGCGAGGCGGGCGAGGTGGCGGAGCTCATCAAGAAGCACCTCTACCACGCCACGCCGCTGGACGCCGACGCCCTGGTGAAGGAGCTGGGCGACTGCCTCTGGTACATCGCCGCCTTTGCCACGGTGCAGGGGCTGTCGCTGGACGACATCGCGCAGCGCAACATCGACAAGCTGCGCCGCCGCTACCCCGAGGGGTTCGACCCCGAGCGCAGCCGCAACCGCACCGAGTAGCAGGGCGCCGCCGCCCCCGGAGCGCTACGCCCCCAGGGCGCTACGCCCCCAGGGCGCTACGCCGGCGGGGACAGGAAGCAGCGCCCGTCGAAGGGCACCCCCGCCCCCACCCCCAGCAGCGTGCACGCGCTGGGCGCCACGTCGGCCGTGCGCTGCGGCACACGCGCCACCGGCACGTCCACCAGCAGCGGCACCTGCATCTGCGCGCGCAGCAGGGCGCCGTGCGTGGACACGTGCGCCACCGGCTCGAAGCGCGCGCGCAGGTCCCACCCCTCACGCGCCGACAGGATCACGTCGCCGGTGCGCGGCGCCGACGCCAGCAGCGACAGCTGCACCACGCTGTCGGGGTAGTCGGTGGCGGCGCACGCCTCCCAGGCGGTGCAGGGGGAGAGCCCCCGCAGCGTCCCCCCCAGCCCCAGCGGGTCGCCGTCGCGCACGAGGTAGTCCCACCGCGCCGCGCGCCCCTCGCCGCGCCGCACCACCTCGGCGGAGCCGCGCCCCGCGTGCGTCACCCGCACCGTGTGCGCGTCGGGCGCCACCATGGCCAGGTCCACGCTGGGGCGCTGCACCAGCGCCTCCAGCAGCCGCGCCCCGCGCCCGCCCAGCGCGGGCCACCAGCCGCGCGTGCGCGTGGCCGGGTCCACGTACAGCTGCGCCATGGCGTTCCCCCCCACCATCAGCGCCAGGTCCGGCTGGCGCACCGACAGCCGCGGGTGCGCCAGCACGCGCCACCCTGCGCCGTCCAGCCAGCCGTGCAGGTCGTCGTGGTGCGCCACCGGCGCGTGCCCGTGGTCGGCCACCACCCACACGTGCAGCCGCTCCCCCCACCCGTCGCGGTCGGCGATGGCGCGCGCCGTGGCCACGGCCGCATCCACGTCGGCCACCGCCTCGCGCACGCCCGCGCCAAAGGGCCCCTCGGCGTGCGCTCGCTTGTCGCCGATGGTGAGCGCCAGCACCGCGCTGCGGGGGCGCGCGCGCGCGAAGCGGCGGAAGAACGCGCGCGTGGCCGCCTGCTCCACCGTGCGCCACCCGGCCAGGTCGCCGCGGAAGTGCGACGGCGCCGCGCGCAGCATCCAGTACAGCGAGCGCCCCACGCGCCCGTGCGTGGCGCCGCGCGCCAGCATGCTCATCCCCGCCAGCGACGGCTGCGCCAGCTCCAGCAGCGTGGGGGGCTCGGCGTGCACGTCGTGGTCCACGTGCCAGATGTCCACGCCGGCGTAGCTGCGCGCCTGCGCGGGGGACCAGCGCAGCGAGCGGGCCCGGTCGTACCACCGCAGCCCCGGCAGCCCCACCGGCGCCGGGTGGCGCCCCATGAGGAACGGCACGTACGCCGGCCCCGTGACCGAGGGGAACACCGTGCTCACCGCGTGCAGCCCCCCGCGGGCGCGCAGCGCGGCCAGCGCCGGCGCGTGCCCCGCGTCGATCTCCTCCGCCAGCACCTCGGGGCGGATGCCGTCGGCCACCACCAGCAGCAGGTGGCGCGGCGTCATGGTCTCCCCGCGGGGCGGGCTGCTATCATGGAGCGGTCCTCCGACCGTGGTCCGGCTGTTGGTTGTCCCGCCCCTTCACCCGTGGGTCCCATGGCGAAGCCGCGTTCCCGCACTCCCCGCACCGCCACCGGCAAGGCGGGCTCAACCACCACCCGGAACCAGGCAGAGCAGGACTCCCGGGAAGGATACATGACCCGGACCGAGGAAGGGCACCGGGCGGCGGGGCGCGCCCCCGGCACCGCCGAGCCGCTGGTGTCCAGCGGGGCGCGCAAGGTGCGCCGCCCCGCGCGCCTGGTGGACGAGGACATCCGCCCCCGTCCCATGCTCACCGAGGACGAGAAGCTGCTGCAGGGGCCGGTGCGTGACCTGGAGGGCTTCACCCGGTCGGACCCGTGGCGCGTGATGCGCATCACGGCGGAGTTCGTGGAGGGGTTTGACGCCCTGTCGGGGATCACCAAGGGGGTGGCGCTGTTCGGCTCGGCGCGCACGGGCCCCGACGACCCCATGTACGTGGCCGCGCGCGAGACCGCCCGGCTGCTGGCCGCGCAGGGGTTCTCCATCATCACCGGCGCGGGGCCGGGGATCATGGAGGCGGCCAACCGCGGCGCGCGCGACGCCGGCGGCCACTCGGTGGGGTGCAACATCGAGCTCCCCTTCGAGCAGGGGAGCAACCCCTACGTCGACACGCTGGTCCAGTTCCGCTACTTCTTCGCGCGGAAGACGATGTTCATCAAGTACTCCAACGCCTTCATCATCTTCCCCGGCGGCTTCGGCACGCTGGACGAGCTGTTCGAGGCGCTCACGCTGATCCAGACGGGGAAGATCTACCAGTTCCCGGTGATCCTCTTCGGGCGGCACTACTGGGCCGGGCTGGTGCGGTGGCTCACCTCGCGCATGGCCGCCGAGGGGAAGATCTCCCCCGGCGACCTGGACCTCATGCTGCTCACCGACGACCCCGCCGAGGCGGCGCAGGCGGTGATCGACGCGCACGCGGCGCAGCGGGCGGTGGCGCAGGTCGAGGGGTAGCGGTGGCGCTCCTCCGGAGGCCTCGCCTCGCCGCGGTGGCGCGCCCCGCTTGAATCCCCCTTGGGGGGGCGTATACTTCCCGGGATGAACTCGGCGGCGCCCGGCCACTCCCGGCCGGGCGTTCGCCTTTCCCGTCCCGGCAGGCCGTTCCGCGAGGGTGTGGCGCATGTTCCAGGATCTCATTGCCCAGATGGCCCGCGAGGTCGAGAAGCTCACGCACGAGCTCCACGTCGTGCTCCCGCACGAGATCCGCAAGGCGGTGGAGCTGGGCGACCTCAAGGAGAACAGCGAGTACAAGGCGGCGCTGGAGCGGCAGCAGTTCGTGCAGGCGCGGCTGGGGCAGCTCACGCAGCGCGTGACCAAGCTGGCCAACATCGATGTGAACCAGATCCCCGCCGACCGCGTGGGGCTGGGCTCGCGCGTGGTGGTCACCGACGAGGTCACCGCCTCGGTGGAGAGCTACGAGCTGGTGTTCGGCGACGCGGGCGAGCTGCAGGAGGGCCACG
>JBILKP010000241.1:0-4277 GCA_044376625.1 Gemmatimonas sp.
CACCCTGCTCACCCGCCGCGAGGCGGTGGACGAGCCCCCCAACTACTGGGTGCGCGAGCGGGTGCGCCGCATCGCCCCGCGGGCCCTCACCAGCTTTGCCGACCCGGCGCCGCCGTTTGCCGGCGTGAAGCGCGAGGTGGTGGAATACCGCCGCAAGGACGGCGTGATGCTGCACGCCACCGTGTACCTCCCGCCGGGCTATGACCGCGCCAAGGACGGCCCGCTGCCGTTCCTGCTGTGGGCCTACCCGCAGGAATTCGGCTCCGCCGAGGCGGCCTCGCAGCGGTCAGGCTCGCCCTATCGCTTCACGCGCCCCGGCGGGTCGTCGCACCTCTTTGCCCTGCTGCAGGGCTACGGCGTGATGGACGACCCCACCATGCCCATCGTGGCCACCGACGGCGGCGAGCCCAACGACCAGTACGTCCCGCAGCTGGTGGCCAGCGCCGAGGCGGCCATCGACCACATCGTGGGGATGGGCGTGGCCGACCGGTCGCGCATTGCCGTGGGCGGGCACTCCTATGGCGCCTTCATGACCGCCAACCTGCTCGCGCACACGTCGCTCTTCCGCGCCGGCATCGCCCGCTCGGGGGCGTACAACCGCACCCTCACCCCCTTCGGCTTCCAGGGGGAGGAGCGCAGCTACTGGCAGGCGCAGGACCTGTACGAGAAGATGTCCCCCTTCACCTACGCCGACCGCATCAAGACGCCCATCCTGCTGGTGCACGGCACCGCCGACAACAACACCGGCACCTTCCCCATCCAGTCGGAGCGCATGTACGCCGCCCTCAAGGGGAACGGCGGGACGGTGCGCTACGTCCAGCTCCCCGCCGAGTCGCACGGCTACGCGGCGCGCGAGAGCATCGGGCACACGCTCCACGAGATGCTGGCGTGGCTGGACCAGTGGGTGAAGCCGGTGCGTCCGAAGATGTGATCCCCCGTCCCCGATGACCGCCCCCACCCCCCCCTCCGCGTCGCAGCGCGAGGTCGACGCCTTCACCAACCTGGCGCGCGGCCTCGCCGAGGCGCAGTCGCTGGAAGCGGTGCTGTGGGTGGTGGCGCGCGAGGTCATCGGGGTGCTCGGGTTGGAGGACTGCGTCATCTACCTGGTGGACCACGCGCGGGGGCGGTGCGTGCAGGCCGCCGCGTATGGCCCCAAGGCGCCGGCGCCCATGGTCGTGCTCAACCCCATCGAGATCCCGGTGGGGCAGGGAATCGTGGGGCGCGTGGCCGCCACGGGGGTGGCGCAGCTGGTGGCCGACGTGCGCGAGCGCCCGGAGTACATCGTGGACGACCAGCCGCGCCTCTCCGAGCTGGCGGTCCCCATCGTGTATGACGACACCGTGCTGGGAGTCATCGACAGCGAGCACAGCGTGGCCGGGTTCTTCACGCCGCGCCACCTCCAGGTGTTCACCGCCATCGCGGGGCTGGCGGCGCCGCGCCTCAACAGCGAACGGCTGGCCGCCGAGGTGTCCGACCTCAAGGACTTCTACGAACAAGTCCTCGGGGCGCTGGCCATGCAGGTGGCGGTGCTCTCCCCCACGGGGGTGTACCAGTACGTGAATCCGGCGGCCATCCCCAGCGCGGAGACCCGCGCATGGCTGGTGGGGAAGACCGACGCCGACTACGCCATCCGCCGGGGGCTGCCCCTGGCGGTCATCGCGCAGCGCACCGCGCGCCTGGCGGCGGTGGCGGCCACGGGCGAGGGGCAGGAGTTCGACGAGAGCTTCACCGATCGGCACGGCGCGCTGCGGCACTTCCGGCGGTTCATCACCCCCGTGCGCGACGCGCAGGGGCGGGTGCGCCACCTGGTGGGTGCCGGGCTGGATGTCACCGCCATGCACCAGATGGCGGAGCAGCTGCGGCAGTCGCAGAAGATGGAGGCGGTGGGGCAGCTGGCCGGCGGTGTGGCGCACGACTTCAACAACCTGCTCACCATCGTGCTGGGCGCGGTCGCCGCCCTCCGTGGTGGCGCGACCCCCGCGCAGGCGGCCGAGGCGCTGGACGAGGTGGAGGCCGCGGCGCGGCGCGGCGAGGAGCTCACCCGGCGCCTCCTCTCCTTCGCGCGCAGCGCCCACGTGGCGCCGCAGCGGGTGGGGATAAACGACCTGATCCAGAAGCTGGCGCTATTGCTGCGCCGGCTGCTCACCTCGGCGGTGGCGCTGGAGCTGCGCCCGGCACCGGCGCTCCCCGACGTCCTCATCGATCCCGGGGCGCTGGACCAGGTGCTCCTCAACATCGCCGCCAACGCGCGCGACGCCATGCCGCAGGGCGGGCACTTCACCATCACCACCGCGGCGCTGGCCGGCGACGACGGCAGTGCGGGGTGGGTGGAGCTGGCGCTGACCGACACCGGACGGGGGATGTCCCCCGAGGTGTCAGCGCGCATCTTCGAGCCCTTCTACACCACCAAGAGCGGCGAAGGGGGCACCGGGCTGGGGCTGGCCAGCGCGTACGGCATCGTGACCCAGGCAGGGGGAACCATCGCCGTGGAGAGTGCCCCCGGTATGGGGACCACCTTCCGGGTGCGCCTCCCGGCGCTCCCCGCCGCCGACGTTGCCGCGCCGGCCCCCGCCACCCCGGATGCTGGAGGCCGGGGGGTGGCGGCGCGCGGCGAGACCATCCTGCTGGTCGAGGACGAGGACGCGATTCGCCGCCTCACCGCGCGGTTCCTCCAGCAGCTGGGGTACCGCGTGCTGTCGGCGCGCCGCGGGCTGGAAGCGGTGGCGGTGGCCGCGGGGCACCGGGGCGTGATCCACCTGGTGCTCACCGACATCCGCATGCCCGAGCTCACCGGCCCCGAGCTGGTGGAGCGCCTGCGCATGGAGCGCCCCGGGCTGCCCGCGCTGTTCATGAGCGGCTACGTGAACGATCCGGTGGTGCGGCGCGGCGGGGTGAACCCCCACGAGGAGGGGATCCTGGCCAAGCCCTTCACCCTGGACCAGCTGGGGGAGCGGGTGCGCGCGGCGCTGGACGCCGCCGCACCCACCGCCGCACCCGCAGCACCACCCACCCCTGCGTCGGGCGTGGCGGCGCCGCCCTGACCGGCCTTCGCCGGATCGCCGTCCCCGTTATGCCGGCACCGGTGCCCAGCGCAGTTCCCGCTGCGGCCGGCCGAAGAAATACCCCTGCGTGAGCGGCACCCCCAGCTCCCACAGCACCTCCGCCTCCTCGCGCAGCTCCACCCCCTCGGCCACCACGATGGTGCCCATGCTGCGCGACAGCGCCAGCAGCGACTCCACGATGGTGCGCCGCGCCGTGCTCTCGTGCAGCTCGCGCACCAGCGACCGGTCCAGCTTCACGAAGTCGGGCTCCAGCTGCATGATGGACGACAGCCCCGAATACCCCGCCCCCAGGTCGTCCACCGCCAGCCGGTACCCCAACTGCCGCACGGCGCGCACCCGGGCGCCGGCGGCCGAGTCCAGCTGCGATCGCTCAGTCACCTCGAGCACCACCCGGTGCGCGTGCGCCGACAGCGGCGACCCCGGGTCGGCCAGCTCGGGGTCGTTGAGGTCGGCCGGAACGATGTTCACGAACGCCAGCGCCCCGTCCGGGAACTGCGCCAGCTGCGCCGCCACCGCGCCCCGCACCGCGCGCCCCAGCTCCTGCATCCGCCCGTGCTGCTGCGCGCTGGCCAGGAAGTGGTCGGGGCGCGACAGCGTCGCCTCGTCGGTGCGCAGCAGCGCCTCGTAGGCGTACAGCCCCGTGCCGCGCGCCTGCACGATGGGCTGCCACGCCATCCACAGCCCCGCCATCGCCGACGCCAGCTGCGCCTGCCCCTGCGAGCGCAACGCATCCTCGGCGCGCACCGCCGCCAGCGCCTCGCGCTGCAGCCGCGCGAACGACCGCGCCATCCCGGCGCGCCGCACCGCCACCTCCAGGTCGTCGGGGAGCACCGGCTTGAGCAGGTAGCGGAAGGCGCCCAGGTTGAGCGCCGACACCGCCGTCTCCAGCGCCGGCGAGCCGGTCACCAGCACGAAGGGGAGCTCCACATCCTTCTCGCGGCGCGCGGCCAGGAACTGCAGCCCGCTCTCCCCTTCCAGGTTGATGTCCGACACCACCACGTCAAAGTCGTCGCCGTCCAGCGCCGCCTCGGCCTGCGCCACGGTGGATACCAGCGTGGGGGCGAAGCCGCAGGTGCGCAGCATGAATCCCAGCATGGTGCGGCTGGTGCGGTCGTCATCCAGCACCAGCACGCGCAGCGGGGGGGGGGCGGACGGCACCGTGGGCGCCGCGGACAGCGAGTCAGCCGGGAAGGGCATCGGGGGGGAGGGTGGGGA
>JBILKP010000240.1:0-4277 GCA_044376625.1 Gemmatimonas sp.
CTTTTTCCTTTGTAGGGGAAATGCCGATTGCCGAGCTCGGCAATGCGTGCAGTAATCTACCCATGACACCCGCCATCCTCGACGCCCTGCCGCTCCGCCCCACCCGCCGCCCTGTCCAGCGGGGGCCCGTGTCGGTGGCCTTCCAGGGGGAACGCGGCGCCTACGCCCACCTGGCGGTGGAGCGGGTCTTCGGCCCGCGGGCCTGGCTGGTGACCACCCGGACCTTTGCCGACGTGGTGCGGGCGGTGAAACAGGGGACGGCGGCGTACGGGGTGCTGCCGGTGCGCAACACGGTGATCGGGGAGATCCCGGGGGTGCGCGCGCTGCTGGACGACCCGGCGCTGGAGCTGGCGCTGGAGGTGGAGCAGCCGGTGGTGCACTGCCTGCTGGGGCACCCCGGGACGACGGTGGGGGAGATCATGCAGGTGCTGTCGCACCCGATGGCGCTGGCGCAGTGCGGGGCGTTCCTGGCGGCGCATCCGCAGATGGCCACGCGGCCGTGGCACGACACGGCGGCGGCGGCGCGGGAGGTGCAGGCGCGCGGGGCGCGGCACGAGGCGGCGATTGCCGCGGCGCCGGCGGCGGCGCGGTACGGGCTGACGCTGCTGGCGCAGGACATCGCGGATGTCCGCGCCAACACGACGGGGTACGTGGTGGTCCAGCGGGCCCCGTGAGGGGGGGTGTTGTAAGCTGGGCTTCTCCTACTGCCTGAGGCTGCGCCGAGGGGCCCTGGGTATGAGGGAGAGGGACGAGGCCTTCGGTACGTTGCCTTTCAAATCCGTACCTATGCCCTGAGCCCTCTCCCTCATACCCAGGGCCCCTCAGCGAAGCCTCGGGCGGTAAAAGGTTGCTAGGCACGCACCGCCGTCCACGGCGCCTCGGGCGGTAGAAGGTTGCCAGGCACGCACCGCCGTCCATGGCGAAGTCGCGGGCGGTACATTCCGGCGTCCCTCCGACCTCCCCCGCCTCGGGTCCCTGTCATGCGCCTTTCCCGTCGCCTCGTGCCGGCTCTTGCCGGCGCGCTTGTCGTGCTCCCCGTCCTGCTGGCCGCCCAGGACCGGTCGCAATCGCGGTCCACCGTGTCCAGCACCCTGGGGGTGGTGGCCACGGAGAGCGTGCTGGCGTCGCAGGTGGCGGCGCGCGTGCTGGAGGCGGGGGGGAATGCCATCGACGCCGCCATTGCCGCCAACGCCATGATGGGGCTGGTGGCCCCCATGAACGACGGCATCGGGGGGGACCTCTTTGCCATCGTCTACGAGGCCAAGACCGGGAAGCTGCACGGGCTCAACGCCTCCGGGTGGGCCCCTCGCGGGCTCACGCCGGAGTTCCTGCGCGCCAAGGGGCTCACCCGCATGCCGCCGCGCGGGATCCATGCGGCCACCGTGCCCGGGGCCGTGAAGGGGTGGGAGGCGCTGCACACGCGGTTCGGGCGGCTCCCCATGGCGGACATCCTCGCGCCGGTCATCCAGCACGCCCAGCTGGGGTTCCCCGTGGGGGAGGTGGTGAGCGTGTACTGGAAGGACAGCGAGGCGGTGCTGCGCGAGGATGCGCCCACGGCGGCCACCTTCCTCCCCGGCGGGCGGGCGCCGCGCCCGGGGGAGCTGTTCCGCAATCCGCAGCTGGCCTGGAGCTACCGGCAGATCGCCGCCGAGGGGGCCAAGGCGTTCTACACCGGTGCCATCGCGCAGCAGCTGCTGGCCAGCGCGCGCACGCACGGGGGGTCCCTGACCGCCGCCGACCTGGCCGAGTACGACGTGGAGTGGGTGACGCCGGTGTCCACCACCTATCGCGGGTGGACGGTGTACGAGCTTCCCCCCAACGGGCAGGGGATTGCCGCGTTGCAGATGCTCAACATCCTGGAGCGCTACCCGCTGGCCGAGTGGGGGCACAACAGCGCGCGCACGCTGCACGCGATGATCGAGGCCAAGAAGCTGGCGTACGCCGACCTGCAGCGGCATGTGGGGGATCCGCGGTTCGTGCGGGTGCCGGTGGCGGGGCTCATTGGCAAGCCGTATGCGGACCGGCAGGCGGCGCGCCTCAGCGCCACGCGCGCGGCGTGCGACGTGGGCGGCGGGGAGCCCGAGGGGTCGGTGGACAATGGCACCACCTACCTGGCGGTGGCCGACAAGGAGGGGAACCTGGTGTCGTTCATCCAGAGCAACTACAGCACCGTGGGGTTTGGCGCGGGGCTCACCGTGGGGACCGCCGGGTTCGTGTGGCACAACCGGGGGGCGGGGTTCTCGCTGGACGCGGCCAGCCCCAACGTGCTGGCGGGGCGCAAGCGGCCGCTGCACACCATCATCCCCGCGTTCATGGAGAAGGGGGAGGAGAAGGTGGCCTTCGGGATCATGGGCGGGTGGAACCAGTCGCAGGCGCACGCGCAGTTCGTGGCCAACCTGGCGGACTTCGGGATGACCCTGCAGGGGGCGCTGGACGCGCCGCGCTTCTCCAAGGAGACCTTTGCCGGGTGCGACGTGAACCTGGAGGCGCGGATCCCGCGCGCCGTGCGCGACTCGCTGGCGGCGCTGGGGCACGAGATCGTGATGCGCGGCGACTACTCCAGCACCCGCATGGGGGCGGGGCAGGCGGTGCGGCGCCACCTGGGGACCGGGCTCAACAGCGGCGCCAGCGACCCGCGCAAGGATGGCGCGGCCATCAGCGAGCTGCCGCCGGTCCCGCCGGTGCGGCGTCCCCGCCGCTGACGCGCGGCCACCGCTGCGCCGTCGCGGCTGCGCCGCGCGCGACGGCGCAGCCGCGACGGGGGGGCGGCCGTCAGGGGAGCGTCTTCAGCACGTCGGCCACGGTGCCCACCAGCTCGTCCACCTGCGCGCGCGAGATGATGAGCGGTGGCGACATGGCAATGGTGTCGCCGGTGGTGCGCACCAGCACGCCGCGCTCCCAGCACCGCTTGAACGCCTCCACGGCGCGCGCGGTGGGCTGGCCGGGGATGGGCTGCAGCTCGATGCCGGCCACCAGGCCGATGTTGCGGATGTCGATGACGTAGGGGAGCCCGCGCAGCGCGTGCACCGCCTCCTCCCAGTAGGGGGCCATCTCCACGGCGCGCTGGAAGAGCCCGTCGGCCTGGAAGAGGTCCAGCGTGGCGATGGCTGCGGCCGAGGCCAGCGGGTGCCCCGAGTAGGTGTAGCCGTGGTAGAACTCGATGGCGTTGGCGGGGCCCGTCATGCAGCTGTCGTACACCTGGTGCGACACCAGCACCGCGCCCATGGGGACGGCGGCGTTGGTGAGCGCCTTGGCCACCGTCATCAGGTCGGGGGTGACGCCGAAGGTCTGCGCGGCGAAGGGGGCGCCGGTGCGCCCGAAGCCGGTGATGACCTCGTCGAAGATGAGCAGGATGCCGTGGCGCGTGCAGATCTCGCGCAGCTTCTGCAGGTACCCGACGGGGGGCACGAGCACGCCCGTGGAGCCGGCGACCGGCTCCACGATGACGGCGGCGATGGTGGAGGGGTCGTGGAACGCCACCAGCTGCTCGAGCGCGTCGGCCAGGTGCGCGCCGTGCGCCGGCTGCCCGCGGGAGAAGGCGTTCTGCTCCGGCAGGTGCGTGCTGGGGAGGTGGTCGACGTTGGGGAGGAGCGCGCCGCTGAAGGTGCGGCGGTTGGCCACCATGCCGCCCACGGAGATGCCGCCGAAGCCCACGCCGTGGTAGCCGCGCTCGCGGCCGATGAAGCGGGTGCGCGCCGCGTCGCCGCGTGCGCGGTGGTAGGCGAGCGCCATCTTGAGGGCGGTGTCCACCGCCTCCGAGCCGCTGTTCACGAAGAAGGCGTGGTCGATCCCCGCGGGGGCCAGCTGCACCAGCTTGTCGGCGGCCACGAAGGCGTCGGGGTGCTGCGCCTGGAAGCCGGTGACGTAGTCCACGCGCGCCGCCTGCCGCTGGATCGCCTCCACGATGGGGGCGCGGCAGTGGCCGGCGTTGACCGCCCACAGCCCCGCGATGCCATCCAGCACCTGCCGCCCGTCGTGGGTGGTGAAGTGCATGTCCCTGGCCGCCACCATGAGCCGCGGCGCCTGCTTGAAGGCGCGGTTGGCGGTGAAGGGGAGCCACAGCGGCTCGAGGTTGAGCGCGTGGGCCGTGACGGGATCGGCGGCGAAGTCGGCGACGGGGGGGAGCGTGGCGGTCATGGCGGGCGCGGGCGGAAGGACCGAACGGGCGGATCACGGCAAACATGGCATGCAAACACGCCGTCCGCTGGGCCGGGACGCACGCGGGCGGTTGACGGTGCCCCGGGGGGGCGTAGGTTGGCGCAGGGGGCGTCCCGCGC
>JBILKP010000242.1:0-4254 GCA_044376625.1 Gemmatimonas sp.
GTTCACCAGCGTGCCGCGCACCACGGCGGTGGTGCCGTTCTCACGCTCCCCGGTGGGCTTGGAGAAGCTCAGGTACACCAGCTTGTTGCTGGCGAAGTCGGGGTGGACGGCCACGTCCAGCAGTCCCCCCTGCCCGCGCGACAGCACCGCCGGGACGCCGCCCACCGGCGTGGGGAGCAGCTTCCCCTTGCGCACGAGGCGCAGCCGCCCGGGGCGCTCGGTCACCAGCAGGTCGCCGTTGGGGAGGAACGCCAGCCCCCATGGGTTCACCAACCCCTCCACCACGGTGGTGATGCGGTAGTCGTGCTCCGCCGACCGGTACACCTCGGCGGTGCCCTGTGCGGCCGTCGCGCGCACGGGGAGGAGGGCGGCGAGGGCGAGGAGCGCCCCGTGCGCGAGGGGGCGCCGGGCGGGGCGGAGGACGGACGTGGCACGCAGCATCGAGAGCCTCGGTGTGGCGGGGGGAATCAGGAAAAATAGCCGGTTGGCGGCTGTGTGGGGGTGGATTTCGGAGGCCGCGCGGCGGCCGGGGCCGCGTTACGGGACCCGGCGCCCGCCGATGCCGCGGTAGTACGCCTCCACCTGCGCCCGGAACGCGGGCGGGACGGTGCCGCGTCCACCAGAGGCGGGAGGAGTGCCCGCCTGGCGCCCCAGTGCTTCCGCCAGCGCCAGTTCAAAGGCCCGCAGCCGCTCCAGCGCTGCCTGCTGCAACGCGGAGGTGGCCGGGGCGTTGCCGCCCTCGCGTCGCTGGTCGTCACCGCGCTCCAGCGCACGCAGCGCGGCAATGCCGCGGTCCAGGTCGTCGGTGGCCACACCGGCCTCCGCCACCTCGCGGCGGATCGCCTCGGCGGCGGCGCGTCGCACCCCGAAGGCGCGCCGCGCGTCGCCGTTGGGGGTGCCGCCCGTGGGTCCGCCACCGCGCGCGCCCTGCTGGCCCTGCTGGCCCTGCTGCCCCTGCTGGCCCTGGCGGGCCTGCGCTTCGCCCACCGCCGCCTCCACCCCGGCCACCACGCCGCGCAGCTGCTCCAGCGATCGCTCCAGCCGCCCCGCGGGCGACTCGGCGGTGAGCGCGCCCACCGCGTTCTGCATCCGGTCCGCCACGTCGCGCAGGTTCTCCCCGATCTGCGCCTCGAACGCCTGCACGTACTCCGGCGAGCGCCCGCGCAGCAGCTGCCGCGAGAACGCCACCTTGTCGGCCAATCGCGTGTCGCGGATGGCCTGCGCCCCTTCCTGCAGCGCACGCGCCGCACGCGGCTGGTCGCGCCGCAACGTGCGCGCCACGCGGTCGGCCTCCGCCTCCAGCGCGCGCACCGCCGCCTCCAGCGCGTCCTTGTCCGCGGACAGGCGCCGCGTGCCCTCCGCACGCGCTGCCGGGTCCATCCCCGCCAGCGCCTGCCCCTGGTCGGCGATGGCCTGCTGCCGCGCCTCCAGCGCCCGCGCCTGCTCGCCCACGCCCGCCACCGCGCGCGCCGCGTTCCCCGCCTGCCCGCCCTGCACGTCGCGCAGCGCGCGCTGCAGCGACTCCAGCGCCGCGTTCCCCTGCGCCGCCGACCCGCCGGCCGCGCGCCGCATCGCGTCGGCGGCCTGCTGCAGCCGTTCCGCCGCCTGCGCCAACTCGGGGGTGCGCTGCTCGCGTGCCAACCGCTCCAGGCGGCGCGCCTCCTCCTCCGCCTGCTGCGCCAGCGCCCGCTGCGCCCCGCTCCCCATGGCGCCGCCGCGGGCACTACCCGACGCACCGCCCGACGCACCACCCGACGCACTCCCCGCGCCACCGCTCCCCGGCGTGCTGCCGGTTGCCCCCCCCTGGCTCCCCATCCGCTCCCGCAGCTGCGCGGCCATCTGCTGCATCCGCGCGTTCTCCTGCTGCTGCCGCGCGGCCAGCGCCTTGAGCCGCTCCATCACCTCGTCCACCGCCGGCGTCCCGTTTCCCTGGGCGCCCGCACCACCTCCCTGCGGGAGCGTCTCGTACTGGTTGCGCAGCTTGTCGGTCTCCAGCGCAAACAGGTCGGCCAGCTCCTCGGCCCGCTGCCCGCCGCCACCGCCGCCGCCCCCACCACCGCCCCCACCGCCGCGTTGCAATTGCACCTCGCGGTAGCGTGCCTCGGCGCGCTGCAGCTGCTGCAGCGCGCGCTGGGCCAGGGGGAGCGCCGCCCCGCCCTGGCCGCGCCCCAACTGCTCCTCCGCCTGCCCCAGGAAGCCCACCGCGGCCCGCAGGTCCCCCTGGATGAAGGCAAAGGCGGTGTCACGCGCGGCCACCCCGCGCTCTTGCAGCCGCTGCACCTGCTGCTGCACCTCGTCCCGCAGCTTCCCCTCGGCCAGCGTGAGGGTGGCCAGCTGCTCGCGCCGTGCCCGCGGCGCGGTAGCCGCGCTGTCACGCAGCCAGTTGAAGGTCCCGGCCACCACGTCGCGCTGCCGTGCCACGAAGCCCTCGGGGGAGTCGCCCGCGCCACCCCCACCCCCGCCCCCACCGCCACCGGCCTCCGCCTGCCGGTAGTCCTTGCTGTAGGGGCGCACCTCCAGGAAGTACACGTCGCTGCTCCCCACCTGCCCGCGATGGTCGGTGGCCACCGCGTGGTAGGCCACCAGGTCGCCCGGCACCAGCGCCAGCTCCTCCAGCAGGAGCGTGTGCACCCCGCGCCGCTGCGCCGGGTCGCGCCCCGCGCCCCCCAGCGCCACGCGCTGCTCGGGGCCGCCATTCACCCGCACCAGCAGCGCCAGCGACGCCACCGCCACGTCATCGGTGGCGGTGACCGCCACGTCCACCTCCTCGGTGTTGGTCACCTTGGTGTCGCGCCCGGGCTCCTCGATGCCCACGCGCGGCGGCCGGTCGGGGATGGCGTCCACCACGTACTCCACGCCGCCGGCCACCAGCGTGCCATCCTCCGCCACCAGGTCCACGCGGTAGAAGCCGCTGCGGCTCACGGTGAAGCGCGCGGTGGCCAGCGTGTCGGCGCTGGTGGCCAGCGGCACGCGCGCGCCGTGGTCGAAGCGCACCACGCCCCCCGTCACGGGGCGCGAGACGCGCACGCGCAGCGTCACCACGGTCCCCACCACGGCGGCCACGTCCCCCGAGGGGACCGGTTCCGGCGGCAACCCGCTGGCAGCCGGGAACTGCAGCACGTGCGACACGTCGGTGACGGCCGGCAGGTCGCTCACCGCCACGCGCCACACCGGCGAGCGCACGCCGCCCGCCTCCACGGCGTACGCCAGCGGCGCCACCACGTCAAACAGCCGGGCGACAAAGCGCGCGCTGTCCCCCTCGGGGGCCATGGGGAGCCGCTCCCAGGCGCCCGTGCTGTCCCGCCGCACCAGCAGCACCGCCTCGTCGGCCGCAAACCCGTCGGCGGTGGCGCGCACCGCCAGCCCCCCGCCGCGCGGCACGGTGACATGCCCCGGCGTGACCAGCCAGCGCCGGCGCGGGACCGCCGCCTCGGCGGTGGACGACGGGACCACCAGCCAGCGGGCCGCGTCGCGCAGCCGCTGCGGCCCCAGCCCCAGCAGCAGCGCGGCACCACCGGCCACCAGCGCCAGCCGCTGCAGCGCCCGCCGCGACGGCGCCGCCTCCAGCGCCCGCGCGTCGGCCAGCGGCGCCAGCATGGCCGCCGCGCGCACCATCAGCCGGTGCGCCAGCGCGGGGGACGGGCGCTGCTCGACCGGGGCCAGCGCCTCCTCCACTGCGGTCAGCAACTGCTGGCGCAGGGCGGGCGCGCGCTCCTCCACATACAGCGCGAAACGCCGCGGGTCGCTGCGTTGGCGCCGGGCCCGCCACCCCCACACGCCTGCCACGCCCAGCAGCACCAGATAGCCGGCGCCCCGGGCCCACCAGGCCACCTGGGCCGTTGAGAGGTCGGGGCGCACGCCCTCCACCAGCAGGGCGGCGCCCGCCGCGGCCAGCAGCGCGCCAACCACGCCCACGGCCAGCCACGCGGCGCCTTCCAGGGCGCGGCGCTGCCACCACTGGCGTCGGAGGGCGTCCAGCCGCGCGAACAGCTGCGCTTCGGGGGAGGCGGGAGACGGCGACGGAACGTGGCGGGGCATGGGGCTCACTCCCGGCGGGGGGGCGTGGGGGCGGCGGCCCCAGAGGCCGCCGGGCGCAGCAGGGCGTCTTGCACCACGGCGCGACGTCCGCGCGTGGCCAGGAGGGTTTCCACCAGCAACAGCGTGGCCGCCACCAGCAGCAGCCACCGCCAGCCGCGCTGCTGCTGTTCCACCTGGGCCAGCCCCTCCGCATCGGGCGGGGCGGTGGTGGCGGGG
>JBILKP010000243.1:0-4225 GCA_044376625.1 Gemmatimonas sp.
GTAGTCGCGCGCAACGCAGTTCACCAGGTAGTAGTAGCGGTAGGCGCGCTGCGTGAGGGCGATCTCCTCGGGGGTCTTGATGACCTGCAACCGCAGGCACAGGTCGCTGATGTCGTCGGCCTTGGCTGCCGGCAGCACGCGATCGAAGGTGCGCTGCGCCGACGGGGTGAGCTCGCGGTCCAGCCCGATGGTGGCGTCCCCCAGCCCCTTGGCGGCCAGCTTCCCCAGCACCCACGCCCACAGGTCCACCCGCGCGCCCTTCGCCACCTCCCCCCGGTTGGGGAACCCCCCCTCGGCGTGGGGATAGCAGAAGTAGTAGTCGTTCTCGGTGCACCACCACGACGTGATGAGGTCGCGGTCGATGGCCGGGGAGAACCAGTAGACGGTGTCGGTCTCGCGCGTGGGCATGAGCGCCCAGGTGGTGCGCTCGCCGCTGCCGCGGAAGCAGCCGGTGAAGTACACCAGGTTCACGTCGCTTTGCAGCAGCAGCACGTCGATGCCGCGGGCGCGGGCCTGCTCGCGCAGCCGCTGCGCCTGGCGCTGGTACCACGCCAGCGGGAGGCGGTCCACCCCCACGGGGGCCGGCACGGGGTGGTGCGGATTCTCCACCAGCAGCCGCTCGGAGTCGCCGCGCGGGAGCGCGGCGGCCTGCGCCGCGAGCGACTCGGCGGCGGCGGCGCTGGCGGCAAGCCCCAGGCCGATCTGGCGGACGAAATCGCGGCGGGAGGCGGACATGGGGGGGTGGCCAAGGGGCGAGGGGGGCGCGTGCGGGGCGTCGCCTCCATGTTCCCGTGCGGGCCGGCCGGCCGCAAGCGCGGAGGCCGGTGGGCCTTTTCGCGGGCTAGCGTCCGGATGACCCAACTGGCGTCGCGCGGGTGTGACCGGGCGGAGGCCGAGTGGTAGGGTGGGGGCATGATCCCCCGCCTGCCTCACGTTTGAGATAATCACGTCAGACGTTACTATTCCGGTGATTCAGTCGTTCCGCAACCGGGACACGGAGGCGCTGGCCGCAGGACGCGGCACGTGGCGGTTTGCCGCCATTGCCACCGTGGCTCGCCGCAAGCTGCGCCAACTGGACATTGCCGGTCGGCTTGACGACCTGCGGGTTCCCCCGGGCAATCGCCTCGAGGCGCTGGTCGGGGACCGCGCGGGGCAGCACAGCATTCGCGTCAACGAGCAGTATCGTCTCTGCTTCCGGTGGACTCCTGCCGGTCCGGCGGATGTCGAGATCGTCGACTATCACTGACGGAGCCCGTCCATGCCCACGCTTCAGTCCGTTACCCCCGGCGAGCTGCTCCGGGAGGAGTTCCTGGTACCCATGGGGATCTCGCAGTATCGCTTGGCCAAGGAGATCGGCGTGCCGGCCCAGCGGATTGGCGAAATCGTCCTCGGACGGCGCGCGATCACCGCCGACACCGACCTGCGCTTGTGCCGGTTCTTCGGGCTCTCCAACGGCTACTGGCTGCGGGCACAGGCCGCGCACGACACCGAAGTGGCCGCCAAGGCGTTGGCGCCGGTGCTGCGCCGCATCAAGCCGTGGGCGGGGAGCGCGGCGTAGCGTTCGCAAAGGCGCCGCACCCCGGTCGCTCAGCGACTTGCGCGCTTACCATTCATCGATGACTGCCGCCACCGAGCCCGCGCCCCCCGACGGTGCGGGCCCCGCCGCCCCCCCGTCGCTCCTTGCCACCCTGCGCGAGGCGCTCCGCGGCGGCACGCACGACTACACGCAGGGGCCGATCGGACGGGCGATCCTCCTCCTCGCCATCCCGATGGTGGTGGAGATGCTCATGGAGAGCCTCTTCGCCGTGGCCGACGTGTACTTCGTGGGACGGCTGGGTGCCGCGGCGGTGGCCACGATCGGCCTCACGGAGGCGATCATGATGGTGCTGTACACCCTGGCGATGGGGCTCAGCATCGGCGCCACCGCCACGGTGGCGCGCCGCATCGGGGAGCAGGACCCCGAGGGCGCCGCGCGCGCGGCGGTGCAGGTGCTGCTGCTGGGGCTCCTCCTGTCCGTCGTGATCGGCGCGGCGGGGGCCTGGTTCGCCCCCGACCTGCTGCGGCTCATGGGAGCCGACGCCCCCACGCTCGCGGTGGGGACCCCCTTCACGCGGGTCTCGCTGGGGATGAGCGTCACGGTGATCGTGCTGTTCCTGGTGAACGCGGTGTTCCGCGGCGCCGGCGATCCGGCGGTGGCGATGCGCACGCTCATCCTGGGGAACTCGCTCAACATCGTGCTCGCTCCGGCGCTGCTGTTCGGCTGGGGCCCCTTCCCCGCGCTGGGGCTGGTGGGGGCGGCCTGGGCCACTGCGATCGGGCGGGGCACGGGGCTGGCCTGGGCGCTCTGGTCGCTGGGGCGCGGTACGGGGCACCTGACGGTGCGGCGCCGCCACCTGGCGGTGGAGCCGGAGACGCTGTGGCACATCGCCCGCCTGAGCGGCTGGGGGACGGTGCAGACGGCGCTGGCCACCCTGAGCTGGATGGGGCTGGCGCGCCTCACGTCGGCGTTTGGCGCCACGGCGATGGCGGGGTACACGATCGCCATCCGCATCCTGCTGTTCGCGCTGATGCCGGCGTATGGCGTGGGCGCCGCGGCGGCCACGATGGTGGGGCAGGCGCTGGGCGCCGCCGACCCCGACCGCGCCGCGCGCAGCGTGTGGGTGGCGGCGCGCGTGACGGTGTCGCTGCTCACCCTCACGGGGGTGCTGTTCTGGCTGTTCGCCACGCCGCTGGTGGCGGCGTTCACCACCGACCCGGCGGTGGTGCGGGTGGCGGAGCGGGCGCTGCGCATCATGGCGCTGGGGTTCCCCGCCTACGCGCTGGGGATGACGCTGGAGCAGGGGTTCAACGGCGCCGGCGACACGCGCACCCCCACGCTCATGAACGTGGCGTGCTTCTGGGTGATCCAGCTCCCCGCCGCGTGGTGGCTGTCGCGCCACACGCCGCTGGGGGTGGCGGGGACGTTCTGGGCGGTGGCGGTGGCGTACACCGCCCTGAGCGTGGTGAGCTTCACGATGTTCCGGCGCGGCGGGTGGCGCACGCGCCGCGTGTGACGCGGGGAGGGAGCCCGCGGTGCGGGGTGTGCGCGGACGGCGAGGGCTACCCTGCCAGCTGCGCCGCGAAGGTGGCGGCGTCGATGTTGCCGCCGCACACCACCAGCCCCACGCGCTGGCCCATGAGTCGCTCGCGCAGCGGGTGCAGCAGGGCGGCCAGCGCGGCCGCCCCCGCGGGCTCCACCACCAGCTTGGCGGCCCGGAACGTGAGCCGCATGGCATCGCGGAGCTGGTCGTCGCTCACCAGCACGACCTCATCGGCAAAGGCGCGGTTCATGGCGAACGCATAGGGCTCGCAGCGCGGCGCGCCCAGCGAGTCGGCGATGGTGCGCACGGCGTCCAGCGCCTGCG
Organism: Gemmatimonas sp.; assembly: GCA_044376625.1. GTDB lineage: Bacteria > Gemmatimonadota > Gemmatimonadetes > Gemmatimonadales > Gemmatimonadaceae > Gemmatimonas. Next base: position 3,405 of record JBILKP010000243.1, read on the forward strand.
GCACCCCGGTGGCAAAGCTGCGCGCCATGGTGTCGGCCCCTTCGGGCTCCACGATGATCACGCGCGTGGCTGGTGACAGGCGCTTCACGGCACACGCCACCCCGGCGGCCAGCCCGCCACCGCCGGCCGCCACCAGCACGGCGTCCAGCTCGCTCCCCTGCGCCCGCACCTGGTCGACGAACTCAAGCCCCACGGTGGCGGTCCCCAGCGCGGTGAGGGGCCCTTCATACGGGTGCACAAAGGTGCGCCCCTGCTCGGCCACGATCTCGCGCACCCGGTCGAACGCCTGGTGCACGGTGTCCACCAGCTCCACGGACGCCCCCAGCTCGCGGCAGACGGCAATGCGATAGGCGTTGGCGGTGCGGGGCATCACCACGGAGGCCGTGGTCCCCAGCGTCCGCGCGCAGTACGCCAGCGAGATGGCGTGGTTCCCCGCCGACACGCCCGTGACGCCACGCACCAGCGCGTCCGCGTCCAGCTGGCGCATGACGGTGAGCGCGCCGCGCGGCTTGAAGGAGCCGGTGCGCTGGAACAGCTCCTCCTTGAGCCATACCGCGGTCTCCCCCAGCCGTTCGGCCACGGCGTGGTCCACCAGCCGGCGCACCGGCGTGGTGACCACGAGGTCGCCCAGCGCCAGGCGGTTGGCGCGGATGTCCAGCTCGGTGGGGTACGAATCGTCGGTCACGGCAGGGGGCCCTCGCCTCGGTGGCGCGAAACGTTCGGGAGCAGCGTTCGGGGGCGGTGGCGGGCATCACGGTCGCGATGCGCGCTCATGGCACGGTGCGACAGCGCGCCGCCAGTTGACCGGTGGCCAGGGCGAG
>JBILKP010000244.1:0-4198 GCA_044376625.1 Gemmatimonas sp.
CGCAGGCGCCGATCGTCGGCCAGCAGCGCAAAGACCCGGTCCCCGCTGGGGGTGGCCGCCAGCGCGTGCACCGGGTCGCCCAGCTCCACCGCCAGCACCCGGGTGAGGTCGCGCGTGCGCACCCCCAACACCGACTCGCCAACCCCCAGCAGCACGCGATCGCCCACCGTGAGCGCCGTGGTCTCCAACTGCCGGCCCAGCGCCGCCGCGTCCCCTTCCACCTCGAAGACCACGGTGTCCACCACGTCGGTGCCCGGAGGGCGCACCCGCCACAGGAGCACCCGTCCCGCCTGGGCCCCAGCCACCAGCAGGCTGTTGTCCGGCTGCGGCAGGAGCGCATGGGCGGGCAGGGCGGGGCGCACACGCCAGTCCCCGCCCGACGGGGTCAGGCGCGTGAGCTCACCGGAGCGGGTGCGCAGGTAGGTTGCGGCCCCATCGTGCGAGGCCACCGTGGTCACCGACTCCGGCCGTTCGGTCCCCACGGCGCCCACGCGCAGGTCGATGCGCACCGGCACCCCCGCCGTGTCCACCGCCGCGAGGTAGCCGTCTTCGGCCCCAAACGCGATGACGGCCCGCAGCGGAGGCACCCGCCCGGCGGAGCGCCACAGCACGCGCGACATGGCCGGGTACTCGACGGCCGCCAGCACGCCCCCCCCCTGCGCCAGGCGCAAGACGACGGCATCGGGGCCAGCGGGGACGGTGAGGGGGGCGTCGGCTCCGGCGGGCGGGCGATCGGCGCAGCCGCCGGCACTGCCACCAAGGAGGAGCACGAGCGCCGACGCGAGGGACGAGCGCACGTCGGTAAGCTACCCGACTGGCGCATGGGCAGGGAGGGGGGCGACGCGGCTGGGCCCTCCGCCCTGCCTCCCCCGCCCGCCCCTGCGCCGCGGGGGCGTCGTCAGTAGCTCATGCCGAAGAACCAGGTGCCGAAGCCCCTGGTCCCGGGGCGACTGATCGGGACCGCCCAATCCCACCGCACGATCGCGATGTTGAAGAGGTTGAAGCGCACCCCGAACCCGTAGCTGGAGAGCAGCGCCCGCTGCCGGGTGAAGTCGTAGTCGGCCGGGCGGTTGGCCAGCACCTGCTGCCCCGCCGACCACGCCACCCCGGCGTCGTAGAAGAACAGCCCGTCCAGCGGCGGGAGCGCCGAGGGGGAGGACCGGCGTCCGAACTGGCGGATGATCGGAAAGCGCAGCTCGGCGTTGGCAAACGCCACGCGGCTGCCAATCAGCTCCACCGAGTTGCACGCCGAGCCATCGTCCGAGGGAAGCCCCGTGCACGACACGGCCCCCAGGTTCTCGCGGTTGTAGCCGCGCACGAAGTCGGGGCGCCCGATCCACTTGGGGAAGCGCGACTCGTCGCGCCCGACCGCCATGCTGCCGGTGAAGCGGGCGGCGAAGGTGACGTAGTTGAACAGAATGGGCACGTAGGCCCGCGCATCGGCGAGGTACTCCGTCCATTGCCACGTGCCCACGCTGGGCTGCACTTCCAGCCGGATCCGCTTCCCGGAAATGGGGCCGGTGTAGCCGAACATGGTGTTGTCCGTCACCCACGCCGCGTACGGCGACCAGGTGTTGGCCGACGCCACGTTGCGCGTGTCCCCGCGCTGGAAGCCGGTGGCCTGCCCGAAGGTGTAGTCCACCAGGCGCGTGAAGGGGAACACCTGCTGGTCCACGTTCTGGAACCGCCCCCCCAGCTCGAAGCGGGTGAACCGGTTGATGGGGTACAGCCCCGTGGCAAACACCTGGCGCACCACCAGCCGCGTGATCTCCTGCGATTGGAGGAACGTGTTGTTCCCCTGCGGGAGCTGGACGTAGTTGGAGAGGAGGTAGATCGGCTGCTGGATCACCCCGGTGGTGTACTGGAAGCGGCGGCCGAGGCTGGTGTAGCCCACGAACACCTGGGCGTCGCTGAGCTGGCCGTTGATCGCCCCGGAGAGCGCCAGCCGCCGGTTCCCGAGGAGGTCGCCCAGCACGATGGTGGTGCCCCCGTAGGTCCCCTGTCCGAAGCCGCCCTGCTGGTAGCCGATGGAGGGTTGGGCCACGTATTCGGGCACCAGCCGTCCCCGGTAGCGGGAGAGCTTGAACTGCGAGGTGTCGGGGAGGTTGAAGTCCATGCTGTCCATCATGGCCTGCACGCTCACCCGGTCGCTGTAGCGCCCCGGGGCGAGCGCCGGCAGGTCGCTGGACGCGCGGGGCGGGGCCCCGGTGGCCGGCCGGTAGAACGACTGCCGGGCGGCCGCACTGTCGCGCACCGGCGCCGCCGGGAGGTAGGCCACGGGGGCGCGGAGCGCCGGGGCGGCCGCCACCACCGCGGGAGCCGCCGGCGCCGGGGCCCCGCCCGCCGCCACCACCGCCGCCGTCTCGCGGAACGGCTGCTTTCGCAGGGCCCGCGGATTGGGGAGCTTCCAGATGGCGTGCTCGGTCTGCTCGTAGTAGACGAACGCCAGCACGTCGGCTTCGCGGGCCCAGCTGATGGCCGGCGACTGCTCCGCCACCGCCGTGACCGCCCCCAGCACGTTGGTCAGCTGGTAGTGCTCCCGCTCCCCCAGGTCGTACAGGAACAGGTTGGCCGTGCCGGTGCGGTCGGAGATGAAGATCAGCGACCGGGAGTCGGGGGCCCACTGCGGGTTGATGTTCCGCCCCCCCTGCGCGGGGACGACGGTCACCTGCTGGGTGGCCACGTCCAGCAGGGCGATGCGCCAGGGGCCGATCTTGAGGATGTCCAGGTCGGTGTCGGGGCCCCGCTCGCTGGCAAAGGCGATGGTCTTCCCATCGGGGGACCACTGCGGCTGCAGGTCGCCCACGGCGTCGCGCGTGAGCTGGGTGTATCCCGGGGCGTCGCGTGACACGAGATAGAGGTCGCTCGTGCCCTGCCGGAGGCCGCTGAACACCAGCCGCCGCCCGTCGGGGGAGAAGGCGGGGCTCAGCACCTGGTCCAGCTTGAGGTCGAACACCTGCTCGATGCGCCCCGACTTCACGTCCATGAGGTACAGCACGTCGCGCCCGCCCCGCTGCCCGGTGAAGGCCAGCGTGCGCCCGTCGGGGGAGAAGGCGGGCTGCGAATAGATGAAGCGGATCTGCTCGAAGTCGGGGTTGGTGGTGGTCTTCACCAGCCGCTTGAGCCGCTTGCCGGTGCGGGCATCCGCCAGGTACAGGTCGGGGAACACCTCGCCGCGCAGGAAGCTGCCGTACGCGATGTAGGCGATGCGGCTGCCGTCGGGGGAGAGCGCCGGCGCCACGAACAGGTTGGCGATGCTCCCCGCCCGCTTCTGCGAGAGGAGCGGCTCGGCAAAGCTGCGCGGCCGCTCCAGCGCCGCCACCTGCGGCAGGAAGCGCGCCTGCATGGCCTGCTTCCACTCCGCGCTCAGCTCGTCCAGCGACAGCCCCAGCTCCCGCCGGAAGGCGCGCTCCACCCCCAGGCTGGGGAGGGCGTTCATGATCTCCCCCACCACCTCGTCCCCCCACCGCTGCCCGACGAACTGCCACAGCGAGAGGCCGTAGCGGTACGGGAAGTACTTGTCGGGGCGCTCCGTCATCTGCCGGATGGTGGGGAGCGTGTTGTTCACGACCGCATCGCGCACCCAGGCGTCGGTCCACGGGTGCCGCTCGCCGATGGAGAGGTACTCGGCCAGCCCCTCCATGAACCAGAGCGGCGGGTTGACCATCGCCAGGTTCTGCAGCCCGGCGCCGGCGCGTCCGCGCGAGAAGATGTCGAACTGGAACACGTGCACCAGCTCGTGCTGCAGCACGTGCTCGAAGCTGGCCAGGTCGCCGCTGTAGAACTGGGCCATCCGCTGGCGGAGCGGGTCGGTGACGCCCCCGGTTCCCTCGCCCAGGTCGCCGAAGACGTTGCTCTGGGCGAAGTCCCCCGACGAGCCGAACACCAGCACGGGCTTCTTCTCGCGGAACTGGTGCCCGAGGATGCGCGACAGCCGGGCATAGGAGCGCTCGACCATGCGCGCCGCGTCGGGGGCCACCGCGGCAATCTCGGGGTAGTAGTGGAGCTGGAAGTGTTCGGTCTCGATGACGCGCCAGCGCAGGTTGTCGTACTGGACCTGGTTCTGCCCGAAGTAGCCCTGGGCCGGGAGGGGGGCGGCGGCCAGCAGGGCCGTCACCGCAAGGGCGCGCATCGCCCCCATCCGATCCCGCCACGTCCCACACGCCGGCCGAGCCCCGCTCTGGCCAGCCCCCGTCCC
>JBILKP010000245.1:0-4196 GCA_044376625.1 Gemmatimonas sp.
CATGGGGCACTCCTACGGGGGCTTCATGTCCAACTGGCTCATCACGCAGTACCCCGACCGCTTCGCCGCCGCCATCCCCGGGGCGGGGATCGTGAACTGGGTGAGCGACTACGGCACCGCCGACATCGCCCGCACCAAGGAGACCGAGTTCTTCGGCACGCCCTGGGAGGAGGCGGCGCGGGCGCGCATGATCCGACAGTCACCGCTGACGCACGCCGGTCGGGTGCGCGCCCCCACGCTGTTCGTGCACGGGGAGCTCGACGAGCGCGTGCCGTACTCCGAGGCCGAGCAGATGTTCGTGGCGTTGAAGAAGAATGGGGTGCCCGCGCAGATGATCCAATACGCGGGGATGTACCACGGCATCACCGGCAGCTGGAACCAGGTGCACCGCATGCTGAGTGAGCGGGGGTGGCTGGACCGGTGGGTACGTCCGGGGCCCAGTGCCCCGGTGCTCAAGTGAGCCGGGGGGTCGCGCCATGGTGATCGTGGCGGTGCGCCCGCTGCCCCGGTCGCGAGCCCAACGTGGGTGGCGCCGTCTGGGGGCGTTGGCTCTCCTGATGGCCACCGCCTGCCGCTCGGGGCCCGCACCCACCCCGGTGGCCCCGGCCCCCTCGCGCACGGTGGTGCTCGTGTCGCTGGATGGCTTTCGCGCCGACTACCTGGACCGACCGGGGGCGGTGCGCCTGCGCGCCCTCGCGGCCCGCGGCGTGCGCGCCCAGCGCATGATCCCCGCCTTCCCCAGCAAGACCTTCCCGGCGCACTACACCGTGGTCACGGGGCTGCACCCCGAGCACCACGGCATCGTCGCCAACACCATGCAGGACCCGGCCATCGGGAAGACCTTCACCATCAGCGACACGCTCGTGGCACGGGACCCGCGCTGGTGGCAGGGGGAACCGCTGTGGATCACCGCCGAGCGGCAGGGGGTGCGGTCGGCCTCGTTCTACTGGCCCGGCAGCGACTATGAGGTGGCCGGAGGGCGTCCCTCGGACTATCGCCCGTACGACGGACGCGTCCCCAACGCCGCCCGCGTGCGGCAGGTGCTGGCGTGGCTGGCGCGCCCGGCGGCCACCGCACCGCGCTTCATCACGCTGTACTTCAGCACCACCGACGATGCGGGGCACGCCCACGGCCCCGACGCGCCGCAGGTGGACAGTGCCATCGCGCACGTGGATTCGCTGATCGGTGCGCTGGACGACGGCATTGCCGCGCTGGGCGCCGCGGATCGCGTGGCGCTGGTGGTGGTGGCCGACCACGGAATGACCGCCATCAGCGCCGACCGCGTCATCTACCTGGACGACTATCTCGACCTCTCCACGGTGCAGGTGATTGACTGGATGCCGGTCACCGGGCTGGCGCCGCGTGCCGGGCGGGAGGACAGCGTGGTGGCGCGACTCCGCACCGCGCACCCGCAATTGGCGGTGTACCGCAAGGACGAGGTCCCCGCGCGCTTCCACTACAGCGCCCATCCGCGCATCCCCCCCGTGGTGCTCATCGCCAGCGAGGGGTGGACCATCAGCAGCCGCGCCCGCGTGACGCTGATGGGCCCGCCCAGGGGTGGCACGCACGGCTACGACAACCAGCTCCCCGCCATGGGGGCGCTGTTCGTGGCCGCGGGGCCGGGGCTCGCGCGCGGGCGCGTGCTCCCCCCCTTTGCCAGCGTGCACGTGTACCCGCTGCTGGCGCACCTCCTGGGCATTGTCCCGGCGCCCCACGACGGGTCGCTGGATGCGGTGCGCGCCGCGCTGCGCGAACGGTAGGATCTCCCCATGCCCACCCGCCGCGCCTTCCTCCGCGACACCATCGCCACCGCCGCCGCCCTGGCCGCCGGGGCGCCGCTGGACCGCCTGCACGCGCAGACTCAGGCGCAGGCGCAGCCCCCGGCCGACCCCTTCACCTTCGACCTGCACCTCCACCCCGGGCTGTTCTTCTGGCGCGGCACCCCGCAGTACCCGGGGGACGAGGCCGTCCGCCGCACCCTGCGCGCGATGCGCGCCGGCGGCGTCCGCGCCGGCTTCGTGAGCCTCGTGGCCGACGGCCCCCTCATCGAGCTGGGGGCCAATGCGGTGACCGTCAAGGGCGCCTATAGGGCCGGGGAGGCGCAGGCGGAGTTCCTCCGTCAGCTGGCAGCCGTGCGCGAACTGCTCCCGCAGGCGGAGACGCGCGTGGTCACCTCGCTGGGCGAGTGCCGTGCCGCCATTCGCGACGGCCGGGTGGGGGCCTTCCTGTCGTGCGAGGGGAGCGAATTCCTGGACGGCGATCCCGGGCGCGTGGAGCTGCTGTGGGAGCAGGGGATCCGCTCCATCCAGCTGGTGCACTACGCGCCCAACCTCGCGGGCGACCTGCAGACCGAGCCGGCGCAGCACCATGGGCTGTCCCCCTTTGGCCGCGAGGTGGTGCGGCGGATGCGCGCCCGCCGGATGCTGGTGGACGTGGCGCACGCCACCATGGAGACGGTGGCCGACGTGGCGCGTGTGGCCGACGTCCCGATCATCCTCAGCCACTCGATTCTCAAGATCGACGACAGCCGCCGCCTCAACGCCCGGGCCATCACGCCCGCGCACGCCACGCTGGTGGCGAAGACCGGCGGGGTGATCGGCGCATGGCCCAGCGCCACCAACGCCAGCTTCGCCGAGTTCGTGGAGAACACCAAGCGGCTGGCCGACGTGGTGGGGGTGGAGCACGTGGGGCTGGGCACCGACATGGATGGCAACCTGCGCCCCGTGCTGGCCACCTATGGCCAGTTTGCCGACTGGACGGCCGCCCTGGCATCACACGGCTTCACCGCGCGCGAGGTGGCGCAGATGGCCGGCGAGAACATGGCGCGCGTGATCCGCCAGGTGATCGGCTAGGGGACCACTCAGGGGACGGGCCGACGCCCCTCCCCCACCCCGTCGGCCGCCACGGTGCACACCAGCACCGTGGCGAAGATGCACGCCCCCGGGAACAGCGCAAGCCACGGCGCCGACGCCATGGTTGCCTGGGCCTGGTAGAGCATATTCCCCCAGCTGGCCGCGGGGGGCTGCACCCCCACGCCGAAGAAGCTCAGCGTGCTCTCCAGCAATATCCCCCGCCCCACTGCCAGCGTGGTGGCCACCGTCGCCACCGGCAGCACCCCCGGCAGCAGGTGGCGCCGCCACACCCGCCACGGCGTGCTCCCCGCCGCCCGCGCCGCGGCCACGTACTCCCGCGCGGCCAGCGACGCCACCGCCGCGCGCGCCACGCGCGCCGCCTCCATCCACCCGGTGGCCGCCACCAGCACCACCAGCAGCGGCACCCCCGGACGCAGCACGGCCGCAGCCAGCATCAGCAACGGCAGCCGCGGAATGGCCAGCATGGCGTCGGTGGCGCGCATCAACAGGTCGTCCAGCCACGGACGCCCCAGCGCCGCCGCGCTCCCCACCGCCACCCCCAGCGCCGCGCTGCACACCGCCGACACCAGGCCGATCGCCAGCGACACGCGCGCCCCCACCAGCACCCGTGCGAGCACGTCGCGCCCCAGGTCGTCGGTGCCAAACCAATGGGCCGCGCCCGGGGCCAACCGGCGGCTGGCCAGATCCACTGCCTCCACGCCTCCCGGCGCCGCCCACGTCACCAGCAGCGGCGCCAGCACGGCCCCCGTCACCCCTCCTAGCAGGAGCCACCACGCCACGCGGCGCCCGCGCGCGTCCACGCCGCTGGCACCCGTGCTCACGTCGCCGCCCGTGTGCGCGGGTCCAGCGCGCGCACCAGCAGGTCGGCCAGCAGGTTGAGCGTCACCACCGCCGCCGCCCCCGCCATCACGAACGCCATCAGCACGGGATAGTCGCGCTTGGCCAGCGACTCGGTGAAGAGGCTCCCCGCCCCGGGCCAGGCAAACACGCTCTCGGTGACCACCGCCCCCGACGCCAGCATGGCCGCGTCCAGCAGCACCACGGTGACGAACGGCCCCAGCGCATTGGGGAGCGCATGCCGCAGCAGCAGCCGCGCCGGCGACAGCCCGCGCACGCGCGCCGCCGCCAGGAACGGCAACCCCAGCGTGTCGCGCAGGGCGCGCCGCAGGTAGCGCGACCACGCGGCTCCCTGCACCCCCGCCAGCACCGTGGCCGGTAGCACCAGGTGCGCAAGGCGGTCGGCCACCCCGGTGCTGCCAAACGACTGCCGCCCCGAGCTGGGAAACCACCCCAGCTGCAGCGCAAACACCAGCTGCAGCACCA
>JBILKP010000064.1:0-12802 GCA_044376625.1 Gemmatimonas sp.
TGTGCGTGCCGGTGCCGCGGCAGGCGTGCAGCATGCGCAGCCGGGCCATCCGGGAGGTGCTTGCCCGGTTCCTGCCGGTGGTGCAGGCCAGCAGCATCGACGAGTGGTACGGCGACCTGGCGGGGACTGAAGCGCTGTACGGGCACGCGCCGCTGGAGGCGGTGGCGCAGCAGGTGCGGGACGCGGTGCAGGCGGCCACGGGGCTTCCGGTGTCCATTGGCGGGGGTACGTCGCGCCTGGTGGCCAAGCTGGCCGTGGAGCTGGCCAAGCCGCGCGGCGGCCAGGGAGGCGCCGGTGTCCACTGCGTGAGGCCCGGGACCGAGGGGGCGTTCCTGGCCCGCTTCCGGCTGGCCGACCTCCCCGGGGTGGGGCCGACGATGGCCGCGCGGCTGGCCTCCATGGGGCTGGTGACCGTGGCCGAAGCGCAGCAGCGACCGGCGGCGGAGCTGGAGCGGCGGCTGGGGGCGCGCGCCGGGCGGTGGCTGGCCGACCGGGTGTGGGGGGTGGATCCCTCCCCCGTGGTCGCCGGAGGGCCCGCCAAGCAGGTGAGCCGCGAAACCACCTTTGCCCATGACCTGGCCGACCAGGCGGCGCTGGAGCGCGAGCTGCTGCAGCTGGTGGTGCGGGTGAGCGCCGACCTGCGGGCGGGCGGGCGGGAGGCGCGCACCGTGACGGTGAAGGTGCGCGACCGGCAGTTCCGCACGCGGACGGTGCAGCGCACCCTGCCCGCCCCGGTGGCCTCGGAGCAGGTGGTGTTCCGGGTGGCCCAGGCGCTGTTCCGGCAGCTGCACCCCACGGGCGCCCCCTCGCTGCGCCTGGTGGGGGTGGCGCTGTCGCACCTGGACGGGGCACCCGAGGTGCCCCGCCAGCTGGGGCTCTTTGCCGCCGACGAGGCGGTCCCGGATCCCGCGGTGCGGGAGACGCCCCGGGACCGGGCGCTGACCGCTGCCGTGGACCGGATCCGGGCGCGGTTCGGGACCGGGGCCATCCTCCCGGCGCCGCTGGTGGGGCCCAGCGAGGCGGGGGGCCCCCGGGTGGAAGAATGAGCCGGGCTCGTATAGCTTTCGGGGATTCAGGGTTTTCCTGGCACTCCCACAGCGACCTTCGCGACACGGCACCGGAGCGCGTCATGGCCAGCAGCACCAACGTCGGCACCAACGGCGGCAGCAGCAGCGAGTACGATCCGAACAAGCTCGGGTGGGGCGCGGCGCTCATCACCTGCGTCATGACCGCGGGGCTGGCCTTCACGGCGTACACGATCCACACCAACACGTACCGCCACCCGCGCGACCCGATGTTCCAGCAGGTGTACCACGACGCCGAGGGCGCTGGTCACGGCGAGGGGGCGGCCGCCGGTGAGGCGTCGCACGGTGCCGCGGCCGAGGAGCATGGCGACCATGCCGCGCCGGCTGCCGAAGCCAAGGGCGAGGCCAAGGGCGAGGCCAAGCACTAGCGCCAGCCCAGGCGTCTCGCGCCACCGCGCGCCCCCTCTCCCCCGTGGAGACGGGGCGCGCGTCGTTTTCCCCGCGCCTCAGCGCAGGGGCACGGTAAACCAGAAGCGGCTCCCTTCCCCCTCGGTGCTCTCCACGCCGATGCGCCCGCCGTGCGCCTCCACGATGCCGCGGGCGATGAACAGCCCCAGCCCCGACCCGGCGCGCAGCAGCCGCGGGGCCTGCCAGTAGCGCTCGAACAGCCGAGGCTGGTCCGCCGCCGGAATCCCCGGCCCGGTGTCGGCCACCGTCACCCGCACCATGGCGGCCGCCCCCGTCGCGCCGTCCTCGCCCACTACTGCTGCGGACAGCGTCACCAGCCCGCCCGCCGGCGTGAACCGCACGGCGTTCCCCAGCAGGTTGGAGAGCACCTGCTGCAGCCGCTGCGGGTCGCCGTCCACCAGGGGGAGCGTGTCGGGGACCTCGCGGCGCAGGCGCACCCCCGCATCGGCCATCACCGGGGCAAACAGCTCGGCGGCCTCGTGCAGCAGCGTGCCGGGCGCCACCGGCCGCTGCGCCACGCGCAGGCGCCCCGCCGCAATGCGCGAGACGTCCTGCAGGTCCTGAATCAGCCCGTCGGCCTGCCGCGCCGCGCCGCGCACCGCCTCCACGTCGGCGCGCGACAGCAGCGGCCCGTCGTCGTCGCCCGCCCGCGCCAGCACCGCGCCGGTCAGCATCACGATGGCGTTGACCGGGTTGCGCAGGTCATGCGACACCACCGCCAGCATGTCGTCGCGCTCGCGCACGGCCTGGCGGGTCTCCTGGTACAGGCGCGCGTTCTCCACCGCCAACGCGGCCAGCCCGGCGTACTGGTCGGCCACATGCGCCTCCTCGGTGGCGTGCCCCGCGGTGGCCGCCGCGCGGATCAGGTGCAGCGCACCGATGGCACGCCCCCCCGCCCGGAGCGGCACGATGAGCACCGAGCCCACCCCCAGCTGCTCCGCCGCCGCGCGGTCCTCCGCCTCGGGGAAATTGGCCGCCAGCCACTGGGCCGGGTCGGTCACCCGCAGCCACTCCACATCGTGCGCCACCCGCGCGCCACTGGCCGCGGACGCGCCAGCCGCTGCGCCCCCCTCGGGGACCGGACGCGGGGCGCGCTGCAGCAGCGCCACGGTGGTGGCATGATGGCGCGGGTCGCCGTGCGCCACCGCGGCGCGCCGCACCTCCCCCGCCGGCGTCAGCAGCTCCAGCAGCGTCCAGTCGGCCAGCAGCGGCACGGGGAGCTCCGCAATGGTGGCCAGCGTGGCGTCCACATCCAGCGTGGCCGCCAGCACCCACCCCGCCGTGGCCAGCAGCCGCTGCCCCTCCTCGGCCCGCTTGCGTGCGCTCACGTCGCGCAGCACCACCATGTACGTCCGGCCGCCATCCACCGCCACCCGCGCGATGGCCGCCTCCGCGGGGAACACCTCGCCGCTGCGCCGCAGGCCGCTGATGGGGCGCCGCTCGCCCATGGTGCGCCACGCGTCGGGGCCGTCGGAAAAGGCGCGCATGTGCGCCCGGTGCGGCGCGCGCACGCCGGGCGGGAGCAGCCGGTCCAGCGGCTCCCCCCGCATCTCCGCCTCGGTCCACCCGAACGTCTGCTCCGCCCCGCGGTTGAAGCGGATGATGCGGAACTCGTCATCCAGCGCAATGATCGCGTCGGCGGCGATGTCGGCGACCGCGGCCAGCGCGGCAAGGGAGTGGGGGCTTGCCATGCGGACGAGAATAGCGCGGTGACGCGCTATCTTTCCAGTCATGCCCAGCTTCGCCATCCCCCGCCTGCCGCTGCTGGTGCTGGCCCTCCTGGCCGCCGGGGCCGTCGCCCCCGGGGTGGCCGCCGCCATGGCCGCCCCCCAGCCGGATGCCTGGCGGCACGGGATCTGGACCGCGGGGCTCCTCCTCACCGGCGCCCCGGTGGCGTGGAAGACGCTGCGCGGCATGCTGCGGGGGGAATTCGCCGCCGACGTGGTGGCCATGCTGGCCATCATCGGCGCCGTGCTGCTGCAGCAGCCGGCGGCCGGGTTGGTGGTGGTGCTCATGCAAACCGGCGGGGAGGCGCTGGACGCGTACGCCGTGGCGCGCGCCTCCAGCGCGGTGGCGGCGCTGGAGGCCGACGCCCCCCGCACGGCGCACCGGATGGAGGACGGCCGCATCGCCGACATCGACGCGGCCGCCATCCTCCCCGGCGACCGGCTGCTGGTGCGCCCGGGCGAGCTCGTCCCGTGCGATGCGCGCGTGGTGGCGGGCGACTCGCACGTGGACACCGCCCGCCTCACGGGGGAGCCGCTCCCCGTGCGCGCGCGCGCCGGCCAGCTGCTGCTGTCGGGGAGCGTGAACCAGGAGGGGGCGCTCACCCTGGAGGCGGTGCGCCTGGCGTCGGAGAGCCAGTACGCGCGCATCGTGGAGCTGGTGCGCTCGGCGCAGGCCTCCAAGAGCCCGCTGCAGCGCACCGCCGACCGGTGGGCGGTGTGGTTCACGCCGCTCACGCTGCTGGTGTGCGCGGGAGCGTGGTGGCTGTCGGGGGACTGGTCGCGGGTGCTGGCGGTGCTGGTGGTGGCCACGCCGTGCCCGCTCATCCTGGCGGCGCCGGTGGCCATCATCGGCGGGGTCAACCAGGCGGCGCGGCAGGCCATCATCGTGCGGCACGGGGGCGCGCTGGAGGCGCTGGCCGGGGTGAGCGCGGCGGTGTTCGACAAGACCGGGACGCTCACCGTGGGACGTCCCAAGGTGCAGGCGGTGGTCCCCGGCGACGGGGCCACCCCCGCTGCGCTACTGGGGCTGGCGGCGGCGGTGGAGCATGCGTCGGGGCACCTGCTGGCGCGGGTGGTGGTGGCCGAGGCCGAGGCGCAGGGGGTACCGGTGCGGCTGGCCACCGACACCCGGGAGACCCCGGGGCGCGGGGTGGCCGGCACGGTGGACGGGGTGCGCGTGGCCGTGGGGTCGCCGGACTACGTGAAGGAGCAGCTCCCGGCAGTGGCCGGGGCGCTGACCCGGCTGGACGCCGGGGCGCAGGGGCTGCGCGCCTACGTGGCCGCCGACAGCGGCGTGGTGGGGCGCATCGAGTTTGCCGACCGCCTGCGCGACGACCTGGGGGAGATGTTCCGGGCGCTGGAGGCGCTGGGGATCCGCGAGCGGCAGCTGCTGAGCGGCGACACGGCGGCCAACGTGGGCGCGATTGCCGCGGCGGTGGGGATCGGCACCTGGGCTGGCGACCTGTCGGCGGAAGACAAGGTGCGCCATGTGCGGGCGCTGGAGGCGCGCGGGTTGCGGGTGCTGATGGTGGGCGACGGCACCAATGACGCCCCCGCGCTGTCGGCCGCCACGGTGGGAGTGGCGCTGGCCGGCCACGGCGGCGGGGTGGTGGCCGAGGCCGCGGACGTGGTGCTGCTGGTGGATGATCCGCTGCGCGTGCCGGCGGCGGTGCGCATCGCCCGCCGCACGCTGCGCATCGCGCGGGAGAGCATTGGTGTGGGGCTGGGGCTCAGCCTGGTGGGGATGGGGTTTGCCGCGGCCGGGCTGCTCACGCCAGTGGCGGGCGCGCTGGCGCAGGAGCTCATTGATGTGGCGGTGATCGTGAACGCGCTGCGCGCCAGCACGGCGCCCACGGGGCGGTAGCCCCGTGGGCGCCTGCGGGCGCGTCAGGCGCGCTGCCGACGGCGCGCCACCCCGACCACGGCCACCAGCCCCGTGGCCAGCAGGGCGTACGTGGACGGCTCGGGGACCACGGTCATGTCGGCCGGCCGGAACAGGTTGGCGTGCGACAGCCCCTGCGGCATGTCGTTCCGGTTGAGGCTGGTGCCCGCCGTGCTGTACGGCAGGGCATCAATGCCCGCGCTGAAGTCGTACACGTACACGCTGGAGCCCGTCCCCGACTTGAGGGCAACGCCCCACACCCCTTCCAGCGGCTCGTCGAAGCGCAGCGTGCCCGTCGGGCGCCACGGGTCGTTGGCGAAGAGGGTGCTCCACCACCGCTCCGAGCTCCCCCAGTACTCCCAGCTGCCGTACTCGGGGAAGTACAGGTCGAGGTAGGGCACCAGCCCGGCGTTCTGCACCGGCGGGCGCTGGTCGAAGGCGCCGATGCAATCCACGTAGCCCAGGAAGCTGGTCATGACGACCGCCTCGGTGCAGTCGGGGATGCGCGCCGTGTCGTCGGCGCGTGCGGCGGGCGCGGTGACGGTGGCCGCCAGCGCCGCGGCGGCCAGGGTGAGGGTGACGCGACGCGCCGCCGCGCGCGGGCGGCGGGACGGGAACCACTGCGGAAGCGAAGGCATGAGCCCCCCCGGGCACAGGTGAGTCGCGCACCGGCGGATGCCGGGCGCGCCCCTTGGGGGGCAAGCTTCGCGCCGCCCTGGCGCGCCGGACGGTGGGGCATGCCCCCCGCCGCCGGCGCGCCCGGCGCGTCAGAACTCGTGGTCGGCGAGCGCCATGATGGGTGCGGCTCCCGACTGGATGGCCGCCAGCAACCCGGCCGTCTCGGGGAGCAGCCGGCCGAAGAAGAAGCGCGCCGTCTTTGCCTTGGCGGCCAGGAAGGCGGCATCCCCCGTGCCCGCCTGCTGCAGTCGCCCGGCCGCCTCCAGCATGAGCAGCCACTGCCACCCCAGCGCCACGTGCCCCAGCAGGTGCAGGTACTCGGTGGCGGCGGCCCCCGCCTCGTCGGGGTTGGCGGCGCCGCGCTCGGCCAGCCACATCGTCGCCTTCTGCAGGTGCCCCAGCGCCGTCCCCTGCGCGCGGGCGAACTCGGCGCGCGCCGGGTCGGTGGCGGCCGCGTCCACCGCCCCCTTCACCAGCGCCAGGAACCGGCGGATGGGGCGCCCCCCCTCCATCCCCAGCTTGCGCCCCACCAGGTCCAGCGCCTGCACGGCGTTGGTCCCCTCGTAGATCTGCGCGATGCGCGCATCGCGCACGTACTGCTCCATCCCGTACTCGCGGATGTAGCCGTGCCCGCCCAGCGTCTGCAGCGCGATGTTGGTGTTGGCAAAGCCGTGGTCGGTGAAGTAGGCCTTGATCACCGGGGTGAGCAGCGCCAGCAGGTCCCCCGCCTCCTCGCGCACCGTCGCGTCGGGGTGCCGCTCCTCGAGGTCCAGCCGGATGGCGGTCCACACCCCCAGCGCGCGCATCCCCTCGTTGAGCGCCTTCATGCGCAGCAGCCCCTTGCGCACGTCCGGATGCGCCAGGATGGGGTCGGCCGGGCCGGCCGGGTTCTTCGGGCCCGTGAGCGCGCGCCCCTGCAGCCGCTCCTTCGCATACGCCAGCGCGTTCTGGTAGGCCACCTCGCTGAGCCCCAACCCCTGCAGCCCCACCCCCAGCCGCGCACCGTTCATCATCACGAACATCGCGCGCATTCCCTTGTGCGGCTCCCCCACCAGCCAGCCGCGCGCGCCGTCGAAGTTGAGCACGCAGGTGGCCGAGGCCTTGATCCCCATCTTGTGCTCCACCGAGCCGCAGGTGACGCCGTTGGGGGCGCCGGCCGTGCCGTCGGGGGTGGGGCACCGCTTGGGAACCACGAACATGGAGATGCCGCGCGTCCCCGCCGGCGCATCGGGGAGCCTGGCCAGCACCAGGTGCACGATGTTCTCGGTGAGGTCGTGCTCCCCGGCGGTGATGAAGATCTTCTGGCCGGTGATGGCAAAGCTGCCGTCGTCCAGCGGCACCGCCTTGGTGGTGATGATCCCCAGGTCGGTGCCGGCGTGCGCCTCGGTGAGGCACATGGTCCCCCCCCAGCGGCCCTCGACCAGCTTGGGGAGGTAGGTGGCCTGCTGCTCCGCGGAGCCGTAGGCGGCCAGCGCGTTGTACGCGCCGTGCGCCAGCGCGGGATACATGCCGAAGGAGAGGTTGGCGGCGCACAGCTGCTCCTCCATCACGAAGCTCACCGTCTTGGGGAGCCCCATGCCGCCGACCTCCGGGCTGGCCGACACGCCGGACCACCCGCCGGCGCAATACTGCGCGTACGCCTCCTTGAACCCCGCCGGGGTGCGCACCACCCCCTGCTCGAAGTGCACCCCCTCCGCGTCGCCGGACTGATTGAGCGGGAACAACACCTTCTCGCACAGCACGGCCCCCTCGGCCAGGACGCTGTCGATGACGTCGGGGGTGGCCTCCTCGAGCCCGGGGAGCGCCGCCAGCTGGGCGGCGTCGTGGACGTGGTGCAGCAGGAAGCGGATGTCGTCGAGGGGAACGCGAAAGGCGGGCATGGGACCTCCTCCGGAGGACGCCAGGGGGACGGAACGCGGGAACCGTTCCCTTGACGCTAGACGCCGCCGCCGCGCCCGGCAAGAGGAATCATGACGCCAGCGTCATGTTTTTTCCCGACAGGCCGGCGGTGGCGCCTTGAGAAACCCCGCCCCCCCGGGCATCGTAGGCGCAGCAACCCTTTCCCCGTCCCGGAGCCCCGCATGAAGGCGTTCTTCACCGCGCTCACCGCCAACCTGGTCACCATCGCCCTGTGCGTCGTGGGGGGGCTGCTGCTGCTGGTCGGCGTGGCGGCCACCGCCGGGCAGGGCAAGGGTCCCACGGTCCCGGACGGTGCCATCCTGCTGGTGGACCTCGGGCAGCCGCTCAGCGACTCCCCTGCCCGTGACGACCGCCCGTCGGTGCTGGACGACGCGCTGGGGGGCGGCACCGAGGCGCTGTCGCTGCGCGCCGCCGTGCAGTCGCTGCGCAAGGCGGCCACCGACGACCGGATCCATGCGGTGCTGCTGCGCGGGAGTGTGGGGGGCGACGGATACCAGAGCGGCTTTGCCGCGCTGCGGGAGGTGCGCGCCGCGCTGGCGGCGCTGCGCGCGGCCAGCAAGCCGGTGCACGCCTACCTGGTCAGCCCCGGCCCGCGCGACCTGTACGTGACCTCGGCGGCCTCGTCGGTCACCCTGGACCCGTTCGGCATGGTGCAGCTGCCGGGGCTGGCGGCTGAACCGGTGTTCTTTGCCGGGCTGCTGGAGAAGGTGGGCGTGGGGATCCAGGTGAGCCGGGTGGGGCGCTTCAAGGCGGCGGTGGAGCCGTTCACGCGGCGCGACATGAGCCCGGAGAACCGCCAGCAGACGGCGCAGTACCTGGGGGACCTGTGGGGGGAGGTCAAGCGGGGGATCGCCGAAAGCCGCGGCGTGGACACCGTGGTGCTCCAGGCGCTGGCCGATACGGCCGGGCTGCTGCTCCCCGAGGCGGCGCGGGCGGCCCGTCTGGTGGACCGCGTGGCGTACTACGACGAGCTGCTGACGGCGCTGCGCGAGGTCTCCGACACCGGGCGGGCGCGGAAGAGCCGCGCCGACAGCGCGCGCGAGGCGCGGCTGGCCGACGTGCTGGAGCCCGAGACGCTGCCGCAGGTCACCCTGGAGGACTACGCGCGCGCCCTCGCGGCCGAGGCGCCGTCACCGCGCCGGGACGAGACGGTGGCGGTGGTGTACGCCGAGGGGGACATCGTGGACGGCATCGGGGGGCCCGGGGAGGTGGGAGGGAGCTCGCTGGCCCGCACGCTGCGCGGCCTGCGAGAAGACCGGAAGGTGAAGGCGGTGGTGCTGCGGGTGAACAGCCCCGGGGGGAGCGCCGTGGCCTCCGAACAGATCCAGCGGGAGCTGATGCTGCTGGCCAAGGAGCGGCCGCTCGTGGTGTCCATGGGCACCGTGGCCGCCAGCGGCGGCTACTGGATCAGCACCGCGGCGTCGCGGATCTTCGCGCACCCCAACACCATCACCGGCTCCATCGGCGTGTTTGCGCTGATCCCCAATGTGCAGCAGCTGGCCAACCGCAACGGCGTGAGCTTTGACACGGTCAAGACGGCGCGGCTGGCCGACCTGATGTCGCTGTCGCGGCCGCGCACGGCGGCCGAGCTGGCGGTGCTGCAGAAGGGGACCGACGCGGTGTACGACGCGTTCCTGGCCCGCGTGGCCAAGGCGCGCCAGCTGCCGCGCGATTCGGTGGCGGCGCTGGCCGAGGGGCGGGTGTGGTCGGGAGAGGCGGCGCACCGCCTGGGGCTGGTGGACTCGCTGGGCGGGCTGGAGGCGGCCATCGCCAGCGCGGCCGGACTGGCCAAGCTGGAGCGGGGGTACGCGGTGCGCGAGTATCCGCGCGTGAAGAACGCCACCGAGCGGCTGATGGAGCTGCTGGAGCGCGAACCCGAGCCGCTGGCGGCGATGGTGGGGGCGCAGGACCCCGTGTCGGCGATGGCGCCGCTGCTGGCGGGCACGGGCCCCACGCGGGCGCTGCTGCGCTCGATCACCCGCGAGATGGCGGTGCTGCTGCGCTTTGACGATCCGCGGGGCGTCTACGCGCGGCTCCCCTTCACCCTGCGTCCGTACTGAGCCCCCGCCCACCGCACCCGGGGCGGGCGGCGCGTCACTCCGCGGCCAGTCGCACGGCCAGCGTGACGCGCCGCACGGGCCCCGGCTCGAAGAAGCGGCCGCGCGTGGCGTTCACCACCACGCTCCCCGCATGGCGGCGGTCGAAGAGGTTCTCCACGCCGGCCACCGGGGAGAGGCGCATCCCGCCCACCGCCATGCCGTCGCCGCCCGCCCGCACGGTCCACACGGCGTAGCCGGCCGCCGTCACGCTGCCCGCATCGGTGGCCGTCATGGACGAGGCGGCGGTGAGCTCCACCGTACCGAAGGCCGCCCCGCGCCGTGCCGTGACGTGCCCCTGCAGCCAGTGCGCGGGGACGCCAGGGATGCGCGCCCCCGCCAGGTTGGCGCTCCCCACCTGATAGGTGGTGAAGCGGAACGCGGAGTGGGTGTAGGCCACCCCGGCGCTCCCCCACGCAAACGCCCCCTGCACGGCGCCTTCCAACCCGCGGCGGCGCGTGGCCCCCGCGTTGCGGAAGGCCCGACGACCGGGCTGGTTGGGCACGTCAAAGGGCACCAGCTCGTCCTGCGCCACGGCGTGAAACGCGGCCAGCTGCACCGCCAGGCGCCCCAGCCACACGCCCTGCGTGCCCACCTCCGTGGTGCGCGTGCGCTGCGGCTGCAGCGCGCGGTTGAGCCCCGCAGTGCCATCGACCTGGTTGGTGAGCTCGGTAATGGTGGGGGTCTCGAACGCGGAGGCCACGTTGAGGTAGGCCGACCAGGTGGGGCGCAGACGCCAGGCCACCCCCACCATGGGGCTCACCGCCCCCAGCCGACGCACCCCGGAGTCGTCGGCATTGGTGGCGGTGAGGAAGCGGTCGTCCACGCGAAAGCCCACGAGGTCCTGGCGCACCGCGGTGCTGAGGAACAGGCGGTGCGGCGCCTCGATCTCCCCCCGCACGAACACCCCCACGCCATCCACCCGTTCACGCTGCGCCAGGCGC
Organism: Gemmatimonas sp.; assembly: GCA_044376625.1. Classification (GTDB taxonomy): domain Bacteria; phylum Gemmatimonadota; class Gemmatimonadetes; order Gemmatimonadales; family Gemmatimonadaceae; genus Gemmatimonas. The sequence continues at coordinate 10,741 of JBILKP010000064.1, forward strand.
CGCGCCCCCGCCTCCGCCCCAACCACCGGGCACCGGGCGGAGGGGACGGTGGCACGCTGCTGCTCGATGCAGTTCTCGTCGTTCAGGCGATCGTCATCCTGCCACTGCGCATCGATCCCGCCACCCAGCCGCAGCGGCCAACCGGCGCGCGTGGTGCGCCAGCTGCCGCGCACCGACCCGCCCGCCACGCGGCGATCCACCGTGACGATGGCAAAGGGGAGCGGATTGAGGAGGGTGCGGGTGCCGGTGAACAGGGTGGCCTCCACCAGCCGCGCCCCGCGGCCGCGCGCGGCGCGCACCGCCACCTGGCGCTGCGCCGCCTCCTTGCGGGACCCGCGTACCACATTGAGGGAGTCCGCCCGCCACGGGGTGGCTGCCAGCTCTGCCGCCGTCAGCGCCCCGGGGTTCTCGGCGCGCGCGCCCTCGTAGCCGGTCCCCAGGAGTTCCAGGCGCGTCCCCTTCACGGTGCCCGCCAACCGCAGCGACAGGTGCGTGGCGTCCAGGCGGGACCAATCGCGCGGGCCATCGCCCCCGGTGCGGGTGATCCCCCCCTGCCACCCCACCGGACCGCCCTGTCCGCCCAGCTGGACGACCTGACGCCGCACCCCGCCCGCGTCCCAGCCGCGCACCCCCACCGCCAGCGGGCGATCCGGGATGGGCGCGCTGTGCAGCTCCACCACGCCGCCGGCCGCGTTGCCATACAGGGCCGCCGCGGTGCCACGCACCACCTCCACCCGATCCACCGACTCCAGGTCGATCCAGTCCACCGGGGTCTGTCCGTCGGGGAGCGTGACCGGGATGCCGTCGCGCAGGACCTTCACCCCCCGCACGCCGAACGCCGACCGGGCGCCAAAGCCGCGCACCGCGATCCGGGGATCCTGCGACGGGTTGGCCCGGTCCTGCACCTGCACGCCCGGGACGCCGAAGAGCAGGTCCCCCATGCCGGCTCGGCGGATGGCCGGCCGCTCCCGCTCGGGGAAGGCGCGCGAGATGGCCAGGGGGAGCTCCAGCGCCGCGCGCGGGGCGTCCCGCGTCACGGTGACCTGCACCCCCGTCAGGCGGCGGGCGGAGTCCTGCGCCGCCAGGGAATCGGTGGGGCGCCGCGCAGCAGCGGGGCGGGGCTGGGCCGCCAGGGAGGCGACGGTCGGCGCGGCGGCCGGCATGACGGCAGTGGCGCCGAGGGCCAGGGCGCCCAGCGCGGCCGCCCACCGCATCGGGCGGGACGAGAGGCCGAGGGCTCGCGCCACCGGCGCCGTCAGCCGGGGCGAGGTGCGGCGGGAGGAACGGAGGGCTCGAGGCATGGCCTCGGATCTAGCGGGTGACCACCCGGAGGACCAGCGGTGGCCTGGCGCGCCGCGCGCCTCTCCCGCCACCAGCGCGGGCGTGACCGGTCGCCGACGCTAGCCGTCGCGCGGGCGGCAGCTGGGACGGCGCTCCCCGGGTTCCTCGTCGAACAGCTCGCCGGTTTGCGAGCAGACCGCCCCGGTTTCCCGGTCAAACACCGACATGAACCAGTGTGACGAGGAGGCGTTGGACTTGAGGACCTTCTGGGTGGGCGCCAGCTTGGCGCCCCCGGCCTCCAGTTCCGGCCAGGTGGCAAACCGCTGGTTGAGGACGCGGAAGTTGGCCTGCTCGTTGTGCACCACCTGCAAGGTGGCCTGCAGCGCGGCAATGCTGCGCCCTTCGGCCACATTCCCCTGATAGTTCATGGCGGCCAACGTGCCGCCGGTGACCACGAAGGCAAACACGGCCCCCATGACCAGCGACCGTGCCTTGCGGTCACCCGGCTGGCGAGCCGCGGCCGCCCCGCGTGGCAGGGACTTGGCCGCGCGTGCCGCCGCGGCCGCCGGTACGGCACGCGCCTGGGTGGGAATGGGACGCGCGACCGCCGGGGGGAGCCCCGCGGGGGCCCCGGGAGCGGGCGTCGCCTGGGCGCGCTGGGATGCCGAGGGCGCCGCACCGCCCCCAAGCTTCCCCAGGTTGCCCTTGGTCAGCTTGAGACGCGCGGCGGCGGAGGGGGTTCCCCCCCGCTTGGCGGATGCGGTTTGCAGGCTCAGGGATG
>JBILKP010000065.1:0-12783 GCA_044376625.1 Gemmatimonas sp.
ACCGAGTTCGTGGTGGGGCGGCTGGGGATGGCCGCGGCGCGGCAGGCGGGGATCCCGGTGGTGACCTCCTACCACACCGACTTCGTGCAGTACACCGCACGGTACGGCATCCCGTGGATGCGCCGCCCGGTGATGGGATGGCTCGGGCGCTTCCACGGGCGCGCGGCGCTCACGCTCACCCCCTCCGAGGCCGCCCGGGCCGACGTGGCGGCGCTCGGCGCGCCGCGCGTGACGGTGTGGGGCCGGGGGATCGACACGGCGGCGTTCCACCCGCGGCACCGGTCGGTGGCCCTGCGGGAGCGGCTGGCGCAGGGGGCGGAGACGCTGTTGCTGCATGTGGGGCGGCTGGCCCCAGAAAAGGATGTGGGGGTGCTGCTGGAGGCCTTCCGGCGGCTGGCCGAGCGCATGCCCCCCGGCCGGGTGCGGTTGCTGGTGGCCGGCGACGGCCCGGCCCGTGCGGCGCTGGAGCGGCAGGCGGGGGCCCAGGTGACCTTCCTGGGAGCGGTGGACCGCGCGCGCGACCTGCCCACGCTGTACGCCAGCTGCGACGCCTTTGCCTACGCCTCCACCACGGAGACGCTGGGGCTGGTGGTGCTGGAAGCGATGGCCTCCGGGGTGCCCGTGGTGGCGGTGCCGGCGGGAGGCGTGGCCGACCACCTGCGCGACGGTGTCAACGGCATGGCGTACCCGGCGGGGGACGCGATCGCCTGCGCGGCCGCCCTGGAGCGGCTGGCTGCCGACCCGGGGCTGCGGGCGCGATTGGCGGAGGGGGCGCGGCGCGACGCGGAACGCAAGGGATGGGAGGCGGAGCTGGACCGGCTGGACCGCGTGCTGCGGGGCGTGCCAGCGGTGTGACGCGTGGTCTCGTGCGCATGACGCCGGTGTTACAAACGCGGTGATGGCGGGTCTTACCGGAGTCCCTCCCTTCGGAATGCCATGACAGCGATACGCACCCCCGCCCATAGCCTCCTGTCGACCCCGGTGGACGAGACCTTGGTGGATCTCGTCCCGGTGACCATGGCCCATGCCGCCGCCATCCAGGTGATGGCGTGCGATCCCTTGATCACCGGCACCACCACGCTCCCCGAGCCGTATCCGCGCGATGGGGCCGCCACGTGGATTGCCGACGTGATGCCGCGGCACGCCGCCGGCACCGAGTACGCCTTTGCCATCATGATGTCGTCCGAGTGGACCCCGGGGGCGCGCGGCTGGAAGCTGGTGGGGAGCTGCGGGCTCATCATGCCCGGGGCGGCGCCCGAGCGCGCCGTTCCCGCGCCCGGCGTGGACGGGCTCCTCCCCTTCGAGGTGGGGGAGATTGGCTACTGGGTGGGGCGCAAGTTCTGGGGACGCGGGCTGGCCACGGCCGCCTGCCAGCTGCTGCTGGACTTCGCCTTCACGCAGACCCCCCTGCGGGCGGTGGACGCCTTCCCGCTCAAGGAGAACGGGGCGTCGCGGCGCGTGCTGGAGAAGCTGGGGGCCACCTACGAGGGGACGCTGCACAACCCCTTCAAGAAGTGGTCACCGTACCGGTGGCTTGCCCACTACCGCATCCGTCGTCCAGCGGAGCTCGGCTAGGGGGGCAGGCCGGCTGGGGCGTGGGCGTGCGGCCCGCGCGTTGCGAGGGGAGACCGGGGGGCCGCCAGCTGGCGCGCCCCCCGTTGCCGTGAGGCCCCCTTTCCCCCTTGCACGCCGGAGCCCGCCATGCATGCGTTTGTCGAGAACCTCGAGCACCAGGCCGCCACCAACCAGGACTTCCGCCGCGTGCTCTTCACCGGCGCGCACCAGCAGCTGGTGCTCATGACGCTGCAGCCGGGCGAGGAGCTGGGGGAGGAGGTGCACGTGGGGGTGGACCAGTTCTTCCGCATCGAGCTGGGGAGCGGCGAGCTGGTCATCAACGGCAACGCGGCACCGGTGTCGGACGGGTGGGCGGCGGTGGTGCCGGCGGGGATGCGGCACACGCTGCGCAACACGGGGACGCAGCGGATGCGGCTGACCACGCTGTACGCGCCGCCGGTGCATCCCGCGGGGACGGTGCACGCCACCAAGGCGGCGTCGGAAGCGGGAGAGGCGGTGGCGGGGCCGCGGTAGGGGCGCAGCAGGGGCGCAGCAGGGGCGCAGTAGGGGCGCAGTAGGGGCGCAGTAGGGGCGCAGCAGGCGCGCGCCCCGTTCCTCTCCTGCGCCGCGCCGTGGCGCAACGCAACGCCCCCGCCACGGAGACCGTGACGGGGGCGTTTCGCGAGAGCGGGCGACCGGACTCGAACCGGCGACGTCCAGCTTGGGAAGCTGGCATTCTACCAACTGAATTACGCCCGCGAGGTGCTGCACCTGCCTCTTGCTACACTACCACCCTGCGCACTGTTCCACCAGAGCCACAGATCGGGATTGAACCGATGACCGCCCGATTACGAATCGGGTGCTCTACCACTGAGCTACTGTGGCGTTCCCCTGCCGGCCGCCCCGAACCCGCGAGCGGCCAACTGCATGCCCTGGCGCGGACTCGAACCGCGACGCCTTTCGGCACCACCCCCTCAAGATGGCGTGTCTACCAATTTCACCACCAGGGCGAGGGGCCCGGTCGAGCCGACCGAGACCTGCGACACGCCAGCCTGCGCGTGCATCCTGCCAACCACCTGCGGTACCGCTGTGAGCCCACCTACGACGGGAGCGACGGGGCTCGAACCCGCGACCTCTCGAGTGACAGTCGAGTGCTCTAACCAAACTGAGCTACGCCCCCCTTTCCTGACTGCGAGGCGTGCTGGAACCAGTCGCCCTGCGAACGTCAGACCCTGCACCCACACCTGCCCTGCTTCCACCCTCGGCGCCTGCCGGAGCGATAGCTCCAACGGGAATCGAACCCGTCTCTCGACCTTGAAAGGGTCGCGTCCTAACCGATAGACGATGGAGCCGAGGACCCGCCGAACTTCTCCTGCACAGTAGCGGTAACGGGATTCGAACCCGTGTTCCAGCCTTGAGAGGGCTGTGTCCTAGTCCCCTAGACGATACCGCCATGCTGATGCCGCGTTGCCACCCTGCCTTTCCACCTGCCCCCCACCGCGCCGCCGCCACCCGCGCAGCGTCACGACAGGCCCGGAGGGAATCGAACCCCCAACCGCCGGTTTTGGAGACCGGTGCTCTACCAATTGAGCTACGGACCTCCGAACGAGACGCCGTAACCAACCCGCCCGTTCTGCACCGTCCGGCATGCCTCGCCGCACAGCGCCCTGCCCTTTCTGCTCCTGCCTCAGGGTGACCGACGGGAATCGAACCCGCAACCCCCGGAACCACAATCCGGTGCTCTAACCGATTGAGCTACGGCCACCATGGTCACCCCCGAAACACCTGCGATCGGGGAGACGCAAACGGTAACCAGTCCGCTGGCGATTGGCAAGCGGGGGGCGCGCACGTTCCGACGGCGTCCCGCTGCCGCCGGCGCGCCCACCCCGCACACCGCCGCCCGTCAGTCCTTCGCCCGATCCAGGTACTCGCCCGTGCTCGGGTTCACCCGCACCCGCGTCCCCGACTCGATGAACTCCGGCACGTTCACCGTCACCCCGTTCTCCAGCGTCGCCGGCTTCGACGAGGCCGTCTTCGTCGCCCCGCGCACCACCGGCGCCGTGTCCGTGATCGTCAGCACCAGCGAGTTCGGCAGCTGGATCCCGATCGGCCGCCCGTTGTAGTACTCCGCCAGGATCTTCATCCCCGCCTGCATCCACGGCGCCGAGTCCCCCAGCGTCTCCTCGTCCATCTCGAACTGGTCGTACGACGACGAGTCCATGAAGTGGTACGAGTCGCCCCCCTGGTACAGGAACTCCAGCTCCCGCGTCTCCATGTCGGCCTTCACGATCGTGTCGGCGGCGCGGAACCGATGCTCGAAGCTGGACCCGGTGCGCAGGTTCTTGAGCTTGGCCTGCACCATCGCGCGCAGGTTGCCCGGGGTGTGGTGGCGGAACTCGATGACACGGCACGGATCCCCCTCGAACACGAGGACCATGCCGCGGCGGATCTGGGTGGCGGAGAAGGCCATGAACTCTTCCGGGAAGCGGCCCGAACGGCCGGAGTGAACGGGCGCCAATCGCCAGCACCCAGCGGTGCCGTCCGGCGCCATGAACAGCGGACAGCCTTGAAACCTACCGGGTGCCCGGGCCCCCGAAAAGGTCCGCCAGCACCGGACCCAGCGACCGCCACACCGTGGCCGCCACCCGCACCGAGCCCGCCTGATTGGGGTGAATGCCATCCGCCTGGTTGTAGCGCGGGTCCCCCGCCACCCCCTCCAGCAGGAACGGCCACAGCGGCACCCCCGTGGCCCGCGACGCCCGCGCATACGCCGCGTGAAACCCCGCCGTATACCGCGCCCCCAGGTTCGTGGGCGCCTCCATCTGCACCAGCACCACCCGCGCCCCGGGCTGCACCGCCCGCACCACCCCCACCAGCGCCACCAGGTTGGCATACGTGCTGTCCGGGTCCACCCCCCGCAACCCGTCGTTGGCCCCCACCTCCAGCACCACCAGCGCCGCCGGCTGCTCCAGCACCCACCGCGCCCGCCGCAATGCCCCCGCCGACGTCTCCCCGCTGAGCCCCGCGTTCACCACCTCCACCCGGTACCCCGCCGAGTCCGCCCGCTGCTGCAGCAGCGCCGGATACGCCTCCGCCGGGTCCAGCCCCAACCCCGCCGTCAGGCTGGTCCCCAACAGCACCACCCGCGCCCGCGCCTCCGCCGGCTCGGCCTTGGGCGACGCGGCCACCGAGGACGCGGCCGCCGAGGACGCGGCCACCGCCGCGCCCCCCGTTGCCACGGCGCCCCCGCCCGCCCTTGTTTCGGAGGGGGGCGACGCCGACCCGTTCTCGCGGCACCCCGCCCCGCCCAGCACGCCCAGCACGCCCATGGCCGCCACCAGCGCCGGGCGCCCCCACGTTCCCTTTCCCATCGTTCGCATGCTCGTTGTCCGCGGGTTGACCAAGGAATACCAGAGCGGCGCGCACCCCCTTACCGTGCTGCGCGACGTGTCCTTCGAGATCGAGGCGGGCGCGTTCGTCTCCATCGTCGGCCCGTCGGGCAGCGGCAAGACCACCCTGCTGGGGCTGCTGGCCGGGCTCGACACCCCCTCCCGCGGCACCGTCCACCTGGACGGCGCCGACCTGGGGGCGCTGGACGAGGATGCGCGCGCGCGCCTGCGCGGGGAGAAAGTTGGGTTTGTCTTCCAGAGCTTTCAATTGATCCCCACCCTGACGGCGCAGGAAAACGTGCAGGTGCCCCTGGAGCTGGCCGGGAGCGCCACCCCCCGCGAGGCCGCCGCGCGCGCCCAGGAGCTGCTGGAGCGCGTGGGGCTGGGCGACCGGCGCCACCACTTCCCCCAGCAACTCTCCGGCGGCGAACAGCAGCGCGTGGCGCTGGCCCGCGCCTTCGTCAACGCGCCCCGCGTGCTCTTTGCCGACGAGCCCACCGGCAACCTCGACGGCACCACCGGCGAGCGCATCGTGGCCCTGCTGCAGGAGCTCAACCGCGAACGCGGCTGCACCATCGTGCTGGTCACCCACGACCCCGCCCTCGCCGCCCGCACGCAACGCACCATCCGCCTCAAGGACGGTGTGGTGGTGGAGGACGTGCGCCACCAGCCGGCGGACGCGTGACCCGCCCCGGCGCCGCCCCCCGCCCGGGGCTCACCCCCCGCGCCCTCCTCCGGCTGGCCTGGCGCGAAAGCCGCACCGCGCGGCGCCGGCTGGCGCTCTACATGTCGTCCATCGCCTTCGGCGTGGCGGCGCTGGTGGCCATCGACTCCTTCGCCTCCAACGTCACCCGCTCGGTGCGCGCGCAGTCGCGCACGCTGCTGGGAGGCGACCTGGCGCTGCAGGCCCGCGGCACCTTCCCCGCCGTGGTCGACACGCTCCTCGACTCCCTCGCCGCCCGGGGCATCCCCTCGGCGCGCGTGACCACCCTGGCCTCCATGGCGCTGGCCGAGCCCAGCGGCGGGACGCGGCTGGTGCAGCTGCGCGCCGTCACCCCGGGGTACCCGTTCTACGGCGCCATCGAGACCGTCCCCGCCGCCGGCTGGAGGCAGGTGCACGACTCGGCGGTGGTGTTCGTGGACCCGTCGCTGCTGGTGGGGCTGGACGCGCGCGTGGGGGACACGCTGCGCCTGGGGCTGGCCACCTTCCGCATCGCGGGCACGCTGGGGAACGTCCCCGGCGACGCCGGGATCACCGCCGTGGTGGGGCCGCGCGTGTACGTCTCCGCGCGCTGGCTCCCGCAGACGGGGCTGCTGCGCTTTGGCAGCCGCGCCGAATACGACGCGGTGCTGCGCCTCCCAGGGACCCTGCAGGGGAACCGCGCCACGCGGGAGGTGGCGCGCGCGCTGCGTCGCCGCGTGGACCCGCGCGGCCCGGCCGCCGCCGACTCCGCCATGGCCGCCGAGGAGGCGCGCCAGCGCGGCCGCCGCGGCCCGGCCCCCGAGGAGGAGGGGCGTGACGGCCCCACCACCGTGCGCCAGCAGGTGGGCGCCGGCGGGCCGCCGGGCGCCGGCCTCCCGCCGGACAGCACCGTGGCGCGCGTGCTGGGCGGGCTGGCCGCACGCGCCGCCGGTGGCACCGACAGCGGCGGCGGGGGGGGTCGCGCGCCCCGCGCGGCCGCGGCCGCCGCCCCACGCCCCGACTCGCTGGCCGCCCCGCCCACCCGCGTGCGCGTGCGCACCGTCCAGGACACCGAGGAGGACTTCACCGAGGCGGTCGCCCTCCTGGCCGACTTCCTCAGCCTGATCGGGCTGATCGCCCTGCTGCTGGGGGGCATCGGCGTGGCCAGCGGCGTGAACGCCTTCGTCACCGCCAAGATCGACACCGTGGCGGTGCTGCGCTGCCTGGGCGCCACCAGCGGGCAGGTGCTGGCGCTGTACGTGGTGCAGGCGGCGGCCATGGGGCTGCTGGGCGCCGCCGCCGGCGCCGCGCTGGGGGTGGCGGTGCAGTTCGTCTTCCCCATGGTGCTGGGGGACTTCCTCCCGCTGGATGTGGCGGTGACGCTGGAGCCGATCCCCGTGCTCCTGGGGCTGGGCACCGGCGTGTGGGTGGCGCTGGTGTTTGCGCTGCGCCCGCTGCTGGCGCTGCGGCGCGTCTCCCCGCTGCAGGCCATCCGCCGCGACGCCGACGCGGCCGCGCTCCCCGCCCCGTGGCGCGATCCGGCGCGGCTGCTGGTGGACGCGCTGCTGGTGGCCAGCCTGCTGGCCATCGTCTTTGCCCGCGTGTCGCAGTGGCAGGTGGGCGCCGGGATGGCCGTGGGCATCGCCGTGGCCGTGGGCGTGCTGTGGGCCTCCGCCACGCTGCTCATTGCCGCCGCGCGGCGTGCGCCCCGCCCCTCGTGGCCCTTCGCCCTGCGGCAGGGGGTGGCCAACCTGCACCGCCCCGCCAACCAGACGCGGGCGGTCACGCTGGCCCTGGGCTTTGGCGCGTTCCTGCTGAGCACCGTGTACCTGGTGCAGGCCAACCTGCTGGGGCGCATCCAGGCCACCGCCGCCGGCGCCGCCGGCAACCTGCTCTTCTTCGACGTGCAGGACGACCAGGCCGCCCCGCTGGACTCGCTGCTGCGCGCCCGCGGGCACGTGGTGCAGCAGCAGACGCCCATCGTGACCATGCGGCTGGCCGCGGTGAACGGCCGCGACACCCGCGACCTGCAGCGTGACACGTCGGTGGCACGCGCCGGGTGGGCGCTGCGCCGCGAATACCGCTCCACGTACCGCGACTCGCTGGTGGCCTCCGAGACGCTGGTGGAGGGGCGCTGGTTCCCCCCAGCGGCCATGCGCGCCGAGGCGCGCGCCCTGGCCACGACCGCCGGGAGCACGGCCCCGTACGAGCTGTCGCTGGAGCAGGACCTGGCCGGCGACCTGGGGGTGCGGCTGGGGGACACGCTCACCTGGAACGTGCAGGGGGTGCCGGTGCGCACCGTGCTCACCAGCCTGCGGCGCGTGAACTGGGGGCGGTTCGAGGCCAACTTCTTCGCCGTCTTCCCGCCGGAGGCGCTGCGCGCCGCGCCGCAGCAGTTCGTGCTGGTGGCCACCGTCCCCGCCGGGGCGCCGTTGGCCGCGGTGCAGCGCGACGTGGTGCGCCGCTTCCCCAACATCTCCTCGCTGGACCTCACGCTGGTGCGCGAGACGGTGGGGGCCATCGTCGACAAGGTGGCGCTGGCGATCCGCTTCCTGGGGGTGTTCGCGCTGGGGATGGGGATCCCGGTGCTGTTCAGCGCGGTGGCGGCCACGCGCCGCGCGCGGCTGCGCGAAGGGGTGCTGCTGCGCACGCTGGGGGCGTCCCGCCGGCAGGTGCTGCGCGTGCTGCTGGCCGAGTACGGGGCGCTGGGGATGCTGGGGGCGCTGGCGGGGATGGTGCTGTCGTTCGGCGGGGCGTGGGCGCTGATGCGCTTCGTCTTCGACGACCCCTTCAACCCCGCCGTGGGCCCCACCCTGCTGCTGGCCGGGGGGATGCTGGGGCTCACCATCGGCATCGGCTGGCTCACCAGCCGCGAGGTGTACCGCGCCACCCCCATGCAGGCCATCCGGGAGAGCTGACCGCGCACGGGTGCCGCCCCTGTGACACCGGGGCCGTACCCGTGACGATGCGGTGAAACAGCGGGGCACGGGACGTGACGCGCGATTTCCCCCGCGCGTCCTCCCCCTGCGATGGACTCCCGTTCCCCAGCCCTCCCCCCTGCCGCCTACGCGCCCGCCTCCTGGGGCGACGCCAACACGCGCGGCCTGGCCTTTGCCGCCATCGCCGACTGGCGACAGGCCGCCGCCGCCTTTGCCGAGGCGGCCGCCGTCCTGTCACACGACGTGTTGCACGGCGCGCCCACCGATGCGCTGGCGCTGGTGCTGAGCAACCTGGCGCACGCGTGCGCACGCGACGGGCGCCCCGAGGAGGCCATCGACCATGCGCACCGCGCGCTGGCCGTGCGCGAGGCGCTGGCGGGCGCTTCGTCCCCGCTGGCGGCGCGCACGCGCATGGACCTGGCGGTGCTGCTGGCCTCCGCGGGGGCGCTGGGGGAAGCCAGGACCCTGCTGGACACGGCGCGAACCCAGCTGGAGTCGACCTTTGGCACCGGCGACGTGCGGCTGCTGGGGGTGCTGGAGAATTCCGCGCGCCTCTCGCTGATGACCGGCGAGCTGGAGCGGGCGGCTACCGAGGTGCGGCGCCTGCGCGGCGTGATGGAGCTGCACGAGATGCCGATGGACCGGCTGACCGCGCTCACCGACCGCCTGCGCGACGCGGGGGTGCCCGTGGGGGACTCGCGGCCCGCCGGGTCGCCCGACGCGATGCCGACAGGGTGGGTGGCGGAGGCACCGGAGGGCACGACCCCGGTGGATGGGCCGACGTTGGACGATGCCATTCTGGACGAGACGGAGACGGTTCCGTGGCTGCCGGCCGAGGCGGCGGAGGTGGAGCTCCCCGCGCCGTGGATGCCCGACCCATCCCCGGAACTGCTGTGGGATGCGGGCGACGAGGCCACGCGGGAGCTGCCCATGCGCGAGCTGCCACCGCTGGAGGGCGGCGCGCATGGCGACCTGCTGCCGGCAGCGGCGCCGGCCCCCGTGTTCGGCGGGTACGACGATCCGGCGCTGCCCCCGGTGGACGCAAGCGATCCTGGCGCGGGGCACTTTGGACTGGCCTCGCTGCTGGACGACGCCGAGGGCGGATGGCCGTCGGCTGGCGCGGAGCCGGCCGACCCCGACGCGCCCCCCGGTGGCGCGCCGACCTCGGCGCCGGCGGCATCGCTGGTGGAAGATCGCTGGGGGGCGATGGCCGCGACGGACTCGGCCGCCGACCCGGCCGACTCCCTCTGGAGCACGCTGCTGGAGGAGGACACCCACGCGGGGGCCGCATCCCCTGCGGAGACCGCGTTGGGGTGGGAGCTGCCGCAGGCGCCGCGCGAGGTCGCGGTGGAGACCGGCGCGGAGACGGGGTGGCTCCCCGCTTCCATCGAAGCGACCCACGCGGCACCGGCGCCGTTCCCGCAGGATGACGACATCCCGTGGCTGGAGGCCGGGGAGTCGTCGCCCGCGAACGACGACCTCGGCGAGGCGTTCGGCCGAGACGTCGGCGGCTCCGCGGTGGGGCGCCTGCTGGATGAGCCGGAGCCGGAGATCCCGGAGTTCCTGCGGGCCCATTCCGGCCAGCCGGGCTCAGGGCAGGCGGCCGTGGCCACGCCCCCGTCAATGCCCGTCACGCACGCCGACGATGCGGACGGGTGGGAGGAGGAGGGGTTCTCCGACGGCGCGTCGCGTGGCGTCCCGCGGGAAGGGCGGCCCCAGGCCGGGCTGCTGCCGCTGGTGCCCGAGGCAGCGCGATGGGGCGAGACCGGTGCCGCCACGCCGCACGAGGGGACCGTGGCGGTCTACCCGTCTCCGGTCAGCAAGTACGACGAGATCCTGCAGCGCGTGCGCAAGCAGGCCCTGGCCAACCGCGCCACGCACCCCACGTCCACGTCGACCTCCGGTCGCGTGCTGGTGCTCTCCGTCGTGACCGTGGCCGCCGTCGGGGTGGGCGGCGGCCTCTGGTACACGCTGCTGCGCTAACCGCAGCCTGACACCGGCGGCACCCGGACCCCGGGCGCCACCGGACGATCAGTTCTTGTGGCGGAAGGTGATGCGCCCGCGGGTGAGGTCGTAGGGGGACACCTCGACAGTCACGCGATCACCGGCCAGCACACGGATGCGGTTGCGGCGCATATTACCCGCCAGCGTCGTGAGCACCTCGTGTCCGCTCTGGACCGCAACGCGAAACGTCGCGTTGGGGAGCAATTCCGACACGGTCCCTTCCAGTTCAATCGCGTCCTGCTTCCCCATGTATATGCGCGCCCTCGCCAGCGTGGTAAACGGAACCCGGGCGCCCGGCGCCTGGGAGTATCCCGAGTAATGTACACCCCGTTGCCCGCAAGGGGCCACCCGCAGCCTCTGCCTTCACTGGCGGGCGCCCGGCTGCTGGTGGTGGGCGCCGGGTGGCTGGGCGCCGAGGTGGCGCGGGACGCCGTGGCGTTGGGGATGGAGGCGTTCACGCTGCAGCGCACCCCGCACCCTCCGGTGTCCGGAGCCGCTGCCGTGGTGGGCGACGTGGGGACCGCCGCCAACGACGCGGGTGTCCTGCGCGCCCTCCCCGACACCGTGGAGCATGTGGTGCTGGCCATGGCCCCCTCGGCCGCGCGGGGCGATGACTATGCCGCCTATCCGCGCGGCGCCGCGGGCGCGGTGGCGCTGGCGGCGAGGCTGGGCGCCCGCACGCTGCTGTACACCTCCAGCACCGGGGTCTACGGCCGGCTGGACGGCGGGGTGGTGCGGGAGACGGACCCGCTCCCGCCTGCCGACGGGCGGGTGGGATGGCTGCGCCAGGCCGAAGCGGCCGTGCTTGGTGCCGGCGACGCGGGGATGGTGGCGTCGGCCCATGTGCTGCGGGTGGCCGGGCTGTACGGTCCCGAGCGGGACCCGGCCAGGCGGCTGGCAGCGGGTGACCTGGACGACCCCCGCTGGATGAACCTCGCGTGGCGTGGCGACGTGGTGTCGGCCGTGCTGGGGCGGCTGGCGGGGGGGCACACCGGCGCGCACCGATGGAACTGCAGCGATGGCGTCCCCGTGCAACTGGGCGCGGTGGTTCGCGCGCTGCGGGGGGAACCGGCCGCGGTCACGATCCCCGGGTGGCAGGACGACGGCGCGGGGGGCGCGCCCGAGGCGCCGCCCGCAGGGCGCGACGGACGGGGGAACCAGCGCGTCAGCGCGGCCGCGCTGCGCGCCGATGGGTGGACGCCGATGATGGCCACGGTGTACCACGGCTTGCAGGCGCTGGGGTACACCGTGTCGTTCCCGGCGGAACCGCTGCCCCGTCCCTGACGCGGCGCGCCCCGCGCGTCAGTTGCTGGTGGCGTGCGGCTCGGCCAGCAGCGGGAAGCGGGGAATCTCGGCGTGGAACGACGACCCGTCGTCACGCACGAAGCGGTAGCTCCCCTCCATCCACCCCTGCGGCGCGCGCAGGACGCAAAAGGAGCGGTACTCGTGCACCTGTCCGGGGAGCAGGTGCGGCTGCTCCCCCACCACCCCTTCGCCCTCCACCACCGTGTCGCCGATGGCGTCATCGTGGATGAGCCACCGGCGCGTGCGCAGCTGGGCCGCCTGCGCGGAGACGTTCTCGATGCGGATGCGGTAGGCGAAGACGAACTGCTCCAGGAGCGGATTGGAGCGCTCCGGGAGGAAGGCCGGCCTCACGGTGATCCGGATCCCGTCGGTGAGCCGATAGAAGAACGGTGGGCGTTCGGTGCGCATGCGGGGAAGCTGGCGGTGCGGGGGCGCGAGTGGAAGGCCGCCGAGTCGGGGCGCAGGGTGAGCGCGGGCCCCTCCACGCCGGTGCGGTTGATGGCCGACACGACGACGACCGGGGACGACAGCGGTGTGTCGAGCGTCACCGCGGGGGCGGTGCCGGGGACCACGTCGGTCACCCATCCGTCCGGGGTGCGCGTGCGCACCACCCACTGGCGGGGCGCCCGTGCCGCGGGGAGGGTGAAGGCCAGGCACCAGCCGCCCTGGCGCGGGGTGAGGCGCGCGCGGGGGGTGGGGGGCGGCGCCGCGGTCAACCACGGGGAGGCCGGCGCCAGCGCGGGCCCGGCATACGGCCCGGCCAGCAGCGCGTCGTTCATCCCCCCCTGGTTGGTGAGGAACGCCTTCATGCTGAAGTGGATGTTGCCGCCGGCGCCCGGGGCCGCGCGGGTGGCCGCCACCTGCGCCAACAGCTCGTCCACGGAAAAGGCGCCGCCCCCGGTGGCGCCGG
>JBILKP010000246.1:0-4178 GCA_044376625.1 Gemmatimonas sp.
GCACTTCGCCCTCGGCATGGAGAGCGGCACGCTGGCCGACGTCGGCGCCGGCACCGGCCCCACCGGCTGGGCGGAGTACAGCACCGAGCGCGCCGCCACTGGCAGCCGGTCGCTCAAGTTCACCGCCATCAGCGGCGTGGACGGGAACATCGTGCGCATGGAGCGCCGCTTCGCGTCGCGCAACCCGGCGGCCGACAACCCCAACGGGCTGTACCAGAAGTTCTCCATGTACATCCCCAAGGCCACCTACACCAACACCGGCCGCGGGCAGATCAAGCTGCTGCTCAACCGCTACGACGGGCAGCAGACCAGCACCGCCCCCGGCTGGGCCATGTGGGGAATCGGCGGGCAGTTCCCCATGGACGAGATCCGCAGCAACCCGCTGGCGTCGCAGTACTCGGTGGCGGCCGCCGACTACGCCATCACGCGGCTCCCCGGATGCGCGCCCTTCCTGCTGCCGGCCGACCGGTGGTTCACGGTGCAGGTGTGGTACCACCACGCCAACGGCATCGGGACCATGCGCTGGTGGCTGGACGGTGAGCCGGTGGCCGCGTGCAGCAGCAGCCTCCTGGGCACCGGCGACCTGGCGCGCACGCTGGAGATGTGGCTGGGGATCACGTACACGCAGGGCGCCTCGGCCTTCCCGCTGGTGCTGTACGTGGATGACGTGCAGGCGGCCAACGGTTTCATCGACCGATGAGCCCGGGGCGCGTGCGGGGGGGCGCAGGGGTGGTGTCCCTGCTGGCGGCCTGCTGGACGGTGGGGGGAGATCCCACCGCGCCGGCGGCGGCCGCCCCCCCGCCCGCGCCAGCGGAGGCTGCGCCAGCGGAGGCTGCGCCAGCGGCGGTCGCGCCCTGGACCGCGCAGGCACTGGTGCCGTGGCCCGGTGCGGCCGACGCACCCCGCACCCTGCTGCTCACGGGGCGCGGGTTGCGCCCGGGGGCGGCGGTGCGGCTGGGCGGGGTGGAGGCCGTGGTGCGGGTGCACACCGACAGCACGGCCGAGGTGACCGTGCCGGCGACGCTCCCCCCGGGGCCCGCCGAGGTGACGGTGACGCAGGGGGGACGGTCGCAGCAGCTCACGGTCCCCTTTGCGTACCTCCCGGCCCCCACCCTCTGGCACTTCCGCCATGACATGGAGGCGGGGTCGCTGGCCGACGCGGGCGCCACCCCGGGCGCGCCGGGCGGGCCGGGGCGGAGCGAGTTCACCACTGAACGGGCCGCCACCGGGAACCGGTCGCTCAAGTTCACCGCCACCAGCGGGGCGGACGGGATCATCGTCCGCATGGAGCGCCGGTTCCTGTCGCGAAATCCCGCCGCCTCGGCCACCGGGGTGTACCAGCGGTTTTCCCTGTACATCCCCGCCGCCACCTACGCCAACGCCTGGCCCGGACAGATCAAGCTGCTGCTCAACCGCTACGACGGGGAACAGTCGGAGGCGGCCCGCGGGTGGGCGATGTGGGGGATTGGCGCCCAGTTCCCGCTGGACGGGGGCCCCACCGGCGCCCCGCCCACGCAGCTGAGCGTGGCGGCCGCCGATTGGGGGATTGAGCGGCTCCCCGGATGCGCCCCCTTTGCCCTCCCGGCCAACCGGTGGTTCACCGTGCAGCTCTGGTACCGGCACGCCGGCGGCGTGGGCGCCATGCGCTGGTGGCTGGACGGCCAGCCGGTGGCCAGTTGCAGCAGCCCGATCCTGGGCACCGCCGACCCCACGCGGACCCTCGAGCTGTGGCTGGGGATCACCTACGCGCAGGCCACGCAGTTCCCGCTGGTGGTGTACGTGGATGACGTGCAGGCGGCCGACGGCTACATCAAGCCGTAGCCCGCCAGCCGTAGGCCCCCGCGAGCTTCGCCCCCAGCGCCTCCCAGCCGAACTCGGCCTCCACCGTCCGGCGCCCCTGTTCCCCCAGCCGGCGGGCCAGCGCGGGATCGCGCTGCACGCGCCGCATGGCGGCGGCAAACCCCGCGGCGTCATCGGCCACCAGCACGTTGTCCCCCTCCACCGCCGGGAGCCCCTCGCAGGCGACGGTGGTGGCCACCACGGGGAGCCCCGAGGCCCAGGCGTCCAGCATCTTGAGCTTGGTGCCGGCGCCAAAGCGCAGGGGGGCGATGAACATCCCCGCCTGCGCCAGCACGGGACGCACGTCGGGGACGTAGCCGGTGAGCGACAGCCACCCCGGCACCTCGTGCGCCGCCCGCTCCGCGTCGGAGGCCTGCCCGATCCACCGGACCGGCAGCGGTGCGCCGCCATCCCGCTGCAGCTGCGGCAGCACCGCCTCGGCAAACCACCCCAGCGCATCGCGGTTGGGGGCCCACTGCAGCCCGCCCAGGAACGCCGCCTCGGTGCCGCGCTGAGGCGCCGGCGTGAAGTAGGACAGGTCCACCCCATTGGGGATCACCACCGCGCGCGCGCCCGACACGCCATCCAGCACCCCGCGGGCGTCGCGCTCCGACACGAAGACATTGAGCCCCACCTGCGGGGCCCAGCGCCGCTCCACGGCGCGCACGCGCCGGGCCTGCACCGCGAGGTAGCGCCCCGTCAGCCACGGTTCGCGCTCGGCGCGCCGCGCCAGCAGCTCCGCCTCGTGGTTGTGGTGCGTGAGCGCGGTGCGCGCCAGCGGCAGCTGCGGCAGGTATCCGGCCAGGTCCAGGCTGTCCACGTGGATCCGGTCCCAGGGCACGGTGAGCGCGCGGGCCAGCGCCGTGGCAAAGCCCGGCTCGCGATACATCGGCTGGAGATAGCTGCGCCCCGGGAGGAGCCCCTCCAGCCGGTCAGACGCCCGACGGACGGCCGAGTGCAGCTGCGGGATGGGATACGCCTGCACATCGGCCACCGCGCGCAGCGCCTCCAGGCGCTCGGCCAGCGACAGCCCGCCCGCCGCCGGCTCGGGGCGCTCGAAGCAGAGCATGGTCACGTCATACCGGCGCGCCAGCTGCACCAGCAGGTTGTAGCTGCGTGCGGCGGCCCCCGAGTGGGGCGGGTACGGCACGCGATGGGAGAGGAACAGCAGGCGGGGCATGGGCGTGGGGAGGAGCGTCGAATGGTGAGGCCGGGGCCCGTCAGGTTAGCTTCCCCGGGGTTCCCACCCATGGCGTGGTCCATGCCACCGCATGCCGGACCCCCGCCATCGGGGCGCCCCTTCAGCCGGGAAAGTAGCATGCCATCCCATCTGCCACCGAGGGCCCGCTGACCGACGCGTCGCCAGCCGAGACGCGCGCCGCCCCGGATGCGTCACGGCGCCCGCCGGCGCGCGAGGCGCGGCGCCCGCTGCCCGCGCTGCGCCCCCTTGTGCGCGCGGCGGGCGAGCGCGCGCTGCTGATGGCGCCGTCGCGGGCCCCGCGAGGCGGACGGCTGGTGCTGGCCTACCACAACGTGGTGGCCGATGCGCAGCCGTGCGGGGGCGACGGCTCGCTGCACCTGCCGGTGGCGGCCTTTGCCGAGCAGCTGGCCATGCTGCGCGAGGAGGCGGAGGTGGTCTCGCTGGCCACGCTGCTGGCGGCCCCCACCGGCGCGCGCGACCGGCTGGTGGCCGTGACATTCGACGACGCGTACGCGTCTGCCCTGACGGTGGGGCTCTCCTGCTGCGCGGCCCACGACATCCCCTCGACGGTGTTCGTGGCCCCGGGCTTGCTGGGCTGCATCCCCGCCTGGGACCGGCACGCGGCGGCCGGCCACTGGGCGGCGGCCGACCGCGCGGACTTTCTCTGGCAGCGCCAGGGGATCGACGCCGCGCTGCCGGCGCCGCCATGGACGGCTGCCGCCGCCGAGCCGCCTCCTGTTCCCCCGTCCCCCCCCGTGCCCCTTCCCGACCTGCTGGAGCGCTGTCGCCTGGCCACCGCGGACGCCCTGCTGGCGACCGTGCAGGCCGGTCGCGGGCGGGTGGCGCTGGGGAACCACAGCTGGCGCCACGCCAACCTGGGCGCGCTGGACTCGGCGACGGTGCGCCAGGAGGTGCGCGCCACGGCGGCATGGCTGGCCACGCACGCGGCCACGGCGGCGGTGCCGGTGCTGGCCTACCCCTATGGCATTCCCCCGCGCGACGCGGCCGGTGCGCTGGCCGATGCCGGGGTGGAGCAGGCGTTGTGCGTGGCCGGCGGATGGATGACAGGCGGCGACGCCCGCGCGCCATGGCACCTTCCCCGCTGGAATGTCCCGGCGGGGATCTCGTCGCGCGGATT
>JBILKP010000247.1:0-4174 GCA_044376625.1 Gemmatimonas sp.
CGGGGTGGGGAGTGTGCTGCTGGTGGGGGTGTACCTGCTGGCGAACCTGGGGTACGTGGCGGCGCTGGGGGTGCCTGGGGTGATGGGGAGCGAGCGGGTGGCGGCCGAGGCGATGGCGTCGCAGTTCGGGGTGGGGTCGTCGCGGCTGATCGCGGGGGTGATCCTGGTGGCGATGTTCAGCGCGTCGAACGGGCTGATCCTGACCACGTCGCGGCTGTACTTCGCGATGGCGCGCGACGGGCTGTTCTTCGCCCGGCTGGCGGAGCTGCATCCGCGGCGCGGGACGCCGGCGGTGGCGGTGACGGCGATGTCGGTGTGGGCGGCGGTGCTGGCGCTGTCGGGGACCTTCGAGGTGCTGCTGACGTACGTGGTGTTTGCCGGCTGGATCTTCTACGGCTTGGGGGCGGCCAGCCTGCTGGTGCTGCGGCGTCGGGAGGGGGCGCCGGCGGGGTTCCGGGTGCCCGGATATCCGGTGACCACGGTGCTGTTCGTGCTGGCGTCGGCGGGGATCGTGGGGAATGCGCTGGTGTCGGCGCCGGTGCAGGGGCTGATCGGGTCGCTGATGGTGCTGAGTGGGGTGCCGGCGTACTGGTGGTGGCGTCGGCGCGGCGGGACCGGGGGGTAAGGGGCTGGTGGGGGGCCGGGAGGGCTAGCGCGCGCCGCATCTGGACTGTATACCGTATTGTATCGCACCTCGGATTCGGAGTCCCCTCCGGAGCAGCCGCCGAGGGCGTGTCCTGTCGGCGGGAGTCCACAGCCCCCGCCGCGCCCCCCCACCTGCGGGAGTCCGTTCCCGCGTCGCGACCACACCAGGAGGCGAAGCATGCGCCCGGCCCGTCCGCCATCGAGCCCCCCCCGTCCCACCCGCCGCCCCGGGGCCTGCGTCCGCACGGGCGCCCTGCTCCTGGCCGCCCTGCTCGTCCCCGCCCTCGCCCCGCTGGGGGCGCAGGGGGCCGGGACCGTGAGCGGCCTGGTGGTCGACGCCAAGAACCTCCGCGGCCTGGACGGCGCCCAGCTGCTGGTGCAGGGGACCACCGTGGGCACCCTCACCGACGGCAGCGGGGGCTTCCGGCTCACCGGGCTCTCCGGCACCCAGGTCACCCTGCAGGTGCGGCGCATCGGCTACAAGCCCACCACGCAGCTGGTGACCGTGGGGCGCAGCGACATCCGCATCCAGCTGGCCGAGCAGCTCACCAGCCTGAGCGAGGTGGTGATCACCGGCACCGCGGAGCCGGTGGAGCGCCGCGCCATCGGCAACTCGGTCACCAAGATCGACGCGGCCGCGGTGCAGAACATCGCGCCGGCGGCCGACGTGTCGTCGCTGCTCAACGGCCGCGCCCCCGGCGTGGTGCTCACCGGCGGCTCGGGCGCCGTGGGCTCGGGGCCGCGCATCCGCATCCGCGGCGCCGCGTCGCTGTCGCTCAACGACCAGCCGCTCATCTACCTGGACGGCGTCCGCATCGCCAACGACGTCTCCACGGGGCCGCGCTCGCAGTTCTTCTCGTCGGGCGTCATCTCGCGCCTCAACGACATCGACCCCGAGAACATCGAGAGCATCGAGGTGATCAAGGGGCCGGCGGCGGCCACGCTGTACGGCACCGAGGCCAACAACGGCGTCATCCAGATCATCACCAAGCGCGGCAAGGCGGGGCGCCCGGTGCTCACCTGGAACACGCGCCTGGGGAACAACTGGTTCCAGGACGCGGAGCGCCGCATCGGCGACACCTACCGCCGCATGCCCGACGGGACGATCGCGGCGTGGAACCCGGTGGCGGTGGAGCGCGCGGCCGGCAACCAGCTGTTCAAGAACGGCCTCACGCAGTCGTACAACGCCAGCCTCAACGGCGGCACCGACGCGGTGAAGTACAACTTCAGCTCCACCTACGACAACGACAAGGGGATCGAGCCGACCAACCGCCTCGCGCGGTGGACCGCCTCCGGGAACATCTCCCTGTCGCCGTACAAGTCGCTGGACATCCAGGCGACGTTCAACACCACGCAGCAGACGATCAACGTGCCGCTGGAGGCGGGCGGCGGGATGTGGTTCTCGGCGTACTTCGGGCAGGCGCCGGTGACCGACGCCGAGAAGCTGCGCCGCGGCTACTTCTCCGCGCCGCCGGAGGCGTTCTGGGGGGCGTTCAAGCAGTACCAGAACGTGAAGCGCACCACCGCCTCGCTGCAGTTCAACCACCGCCTGGGCACCTGGCTCACGCAGCGCCTCGTCATCGGCAACGACCTGACGGGCGAGGACAACGTGAACCAGACCGAGCGGATGGCGCCCTTCTACCGCCAGTTCTTCGGCAACCCGGTGGACCAGAACGGCAACAAGCTCACGCGGCGGCAGGAGCTGTCGGTGACGTCGCTGGACTACGCGGCCACCGCGAAGAAGCAGCTGTTCGGGTTCCAGACCAGCACGTCGTTCGGCGCGCAGTACTTCAAGCGGCAGACGTACGCGCTGGCCGCGCGCGGCGAGGGGTTCCCGGCGGGCGGGCTCACGCTGGTGGACGCCGCGGCCACGACCTTCGGCGGCGAGGACTACTTCGAGAACGCCACCCTGGGCTTCTACGGGCAGCACCAGCTCAACCTGAACGACCGCGCGTACCTGACCGCGGCACTGCGCGTGGACAACAACAGCGCCTTCGGCGAGGACTTCAGCTGGACCACCTACCCCAAGGTGGCCGGCACGTGGGTGATCAACGAGGAGGCGTGGTTCCCCTTCGCGTGGGTGAACCAGCTCAAGCTGCGCGCGGCGTACGGCGAGACGGGGCAGCAGCCGGTGGTGAACTCGGCGCTGCGCACCTACGCGGCCACCACCGGGGGGAACGGCAGCTCGGCGGTGACGCCGCAGGCGCTGGGGAACCCGGACCTGCGCCCCGAGCGGGGGAAGGAGACGGAGGTCGGCTTTGACGGGACCTTCCTGCAGGACCGGCTGAGCGCGGAGTTCACGGCCTACCGGCGCAACACCGAGGACGGGATCCTGGCGCAGGCGGTGGCCCCCTCGGCGGGCTTTGCGGGGGAGCGCTTCATCAACATCGGCAAGATCCGCAGCCAGGGGGTCGAGCTGGCGCTGCGCTACGCCGCGCTGGCGAAGGAGAACGTGAACATCGACCTCGGGTTCAACATCTCGCGCAACGACAACCAGGTGATGGACCTGGGGAACCTGCCGCTGCCGGTGGACGAGAACGGCGAGAAGTACATCCAGTTCGGCGCCCAGCGGCACATCAAGGGGCGGCCGGTGGCGTCGTGGTACGACTTCCGCGTGGTGTCGGCCACCTTCGACCCGGTGACCAAGCGGGCCACCAACGCGCAGTGCGACAACGGCAAGGGCGGGGTGACGCCGTGCCTGAACGCCGCGGGGCAGCCGGTGGCGCCGCGCGTGTTCCTGGGGCGCCCCGACCCCAGCCTGGAGGGGTCGTACAACGCCACGGTGACGCTGTACAAGCGGTGGCGCCTGTACGCGCAGTTCGACTTCAAGGGGGGGAACACGACCCTCAACAACAACGACCGCGCGCGGTGCCAGGTGTTCGGGCAGTGCATGGAGAACCTGGAGCCGGAGAAGTACGACCCGGCGCTGGTGGCGCAGGTGCAGTCGCCCGGCGTGCTGCGGAACTTCGTGTACCAGAACGCCAGCTTCACGCGGCTGCGCGAGCTGTCGGTGGCGTACCAGCTGGGGCCGCGGATCGCCAACCTGGTGCGGGCGCGGTCGGGTTCCATCACGCTGTCGGGGCGCAACCTGGCGCTGTGGACCAACTACGGCGGGACCGACCCGGAGAACTTCTTCACGCTGCAGCAGTTCGTGCGGCTGGAGCAGGCGCAGGTGCCGCCGCTGGCGCAGCTGCTGATCTCGGCGTCGCTGACCTACTGACCTCCCCTTCCACCGCGAGATGACTGTCATGAGACATATCGGACCGGGTCCCCGGGCGCGCGGCGTCCGGGCGGCCGTGCTGGCGCTGGCCGCCGGGGGGCTGGCCGCGTGCGGCACGCTCCTCGAGGTCGAGGCGCCCAGCCGCATCCTGGAGCAGACGCTGCTGCAGCCCTCCAACGCCAACGTGCTGGTGGCGGGGGCGGTGGCGGACTTCGAGTGCGCCCTGGGGAACTTCATCCTCACGGGCGGGACGCTGGCCGACGAGTTCGCCGACGCGCAGGCGAACGCGGCCACGTGGGACATCGACCG
>JBILKP010000248.1:0-4150 GCA_044376625.1 Gemmatimonas sp.
GGCGCGACGCCGACAGCGCGCGCGCGGCGCTGCGCCGCACCAACCCGCAGGGGCGCTTCGTCACCCCGGGCGAGGTGGCCGCGCTGGTGCTGTGGCTGTGCGCGCCGGAGGCCGGCGGCATCACCGGGCAGGCGCTGGCGGTGAGCGGCGGCGAGGTCATGGCATGACCCGTATTGCCGCCCTCGCGCCCCGAACGCCCTGACCCCCCTTCCCCGTGCCATGACCACGCACCTCGCGGACTTCGACGCCGGCACCCGGCGCCCCCTGGCCGGCTTCGCGCCGCAGCACGTGCACTGGGCGCTGGACGCCGGGGTCGCCACCCTCACGCTGCACCGCCCCGAGCGGAAGAACCCGCTCACCTTTGCCAGCTACGCCGAGCTGCGCGACCTGTTCCGGGCGCTGGCGCTGGCCCCCGACGTGCACGCCGTGGTGCTCACCGGCGCGGGGGGGAACTTCTGCTCCGGGGGGGACGTGCACGAGATCATCGCCCCGCTGGTGGCGATGGCCGCCCCCGACCTGCTGCGCTTCACGCGGCTCACCGGCGACCTGGTGGTGGCCATGCGCAAGTGTCCGCAGCCCATCATCGCCGCGGTGGACGGCGTGTGCGCCGGCGCCGGCGCCATCATGGCCATGGCGTCCGACCTTCGCCTGGGGACGCCCGCCAGCCGGGTGGCGTTCCTCTTCAACCGCGTGGGGCTGGCCGGGTGCGACATGGGGGCGTGCGCCATCCTGCCGCGGATCATCGGGCAGGGGCGCGCCGCCGAGCTGCTGTTCACCGGGCGCGCCCTCCCCGGCCCCGAGGCGGAGCGGTGGGGGTTCTTCAACCGGTTGGTGGAGCCCGACGCGCTGCTGGGGGAGGCGCAGGCGCTGGCGCGCACCCTGGCGGCCGGCCCCACCTTTGCCAACGGCCTCACCAAGGCGATGCTGCACCAGGAGTGGAACCTCTCCATCGAGCAGGCCATCGAGGCGGAGGCGCAGGCGCAGGCGCTGTGCATGGGCACCGAGGACTTCCGCGCGGCGTATGCCGCGTTCGCGGCGCGCCAGGCGCCGGTGTTCCAGGGGCGGTGAGCATGGCCGATCGCGCCTACCTGCGCTGGCCCTTCTTCACCCCGGCCCACGCCGCGCTGGCCGACGCGGCCGACGCCTGGGCGGCGGCCCACTGCGCCGGCACGCACGGCGCCGACGTGGATGCCGCCTGCCGCGCGCTGGTGCGCGCGCTGGGGGCGGGGGGGTGGCTGCGCCACGCCGTGGCGGGGACCGCCTTCGGGGGGGCGGCCGACGTGATCGACACGCGCGCCATCTGCCTGCTGCGCGAGACGCTGGCGCGCCACGACGCGCTGGCCGACTTCGCCTTGGCCATGCAGGGGCTGGGCTCGGGGGCGATCAGCCTGGCCGGCACCAACGCGCAGCGCGCGCGCTACCTCCCGCGCGTGGCCGCCGGCGAGGCGATCGCGGCCTTCGCGCTCTCCGAGCCCGACGCGGGGTCGGACGTGGCGGCGCTGGCGTGCGCGGCGCGGCTGGAGGGGGACCACTACGTGGTGGACGGCGAGAAGACGTGGATCTCCAACGGTGGCATCGCCGACTTCTACGTGACCTTCGTGCGCACCGGCGAGGGGGCGGGCTCGCGCGGGATCACGGCGCTGGTGATCGATGCCGACACCCCGGGGCTGACCATCGCCGAGCGGATCGACGTGATGGCGCCGCACCCGCTGGCGCGGCTGCGCTTCACCGGGTGCCGCGTCCCCGTGGCGCAGCGCATCGGGGCCCCCGGCGAGGGGTTCAAGGTGGCCATGCGCACGCTGGACGTCTTCCGCACCTCGGTGGCGGCGGCGGCGCTGGGGATGGCGCGGCGCGCACTGGACGAGGCGCTGGCGCGCGCCACCACGCGCCCCCTCTTCGGCGGGCGGCTGGCCGACCTGCAGCTCACGCAGGCCAAGCTGGCGGAGATGGCCACCACCATCGACAGCGCGGCGCTCCTCACCTACCGCGCCGCGTGGCAGCGCGACCAGGGGGAGCCGGTGACCCGCGAGGCCGCCATGGCCAAGGTCGTCGCCACCGAGGGGGCGCAGCGGGTGATCGACGCCGCCGTGCAGCTGTGGGGGGGGCTGGGGGTGGTGCACGACGTCCCCGTGGAGCGGCTGTACCGCGAGATCCGCGCGCTGCGCATCTACGAGGGGGCCAGCGAGGTGCAGTGGCTCATCATCGCCCGGGAGCTGCTGCGCGAAGCCGCGCCCCCGTCCACCTGATCCGCCCACCGGGACCTGCCATGGCTTCTGCGCACGTCGACACCTTCTGCCGCGACGCGCTCCCCCCCGAGGCGGAGCAGCCGGTGTTTCGCTTCGACCTGCCGGCGCTGCAGTTCCCCGCGCAGCTCAACTGCGGGCGGGCGCTGCTGGACGACGCCGTGGCGCGCGGGTGGGGGGACCGCCCCTGCCTGGAGGCGCCCGGGGTGCGGTGGAGCTACCGCGAGCTGCAGGCGCAGGCCGACCGCATCGCCCACGTGCTGGTGGCGGAGATGGGGGTTGTCCCCGGCAACCGCGTGCTGCTGCGCGCCCCCAACACCCCCATGCTGGTGGCGTGCTGGTTTGCGGTCATGAAGGCGGGGGCGGTGGCGGTGGCCACCATGCCGCTGCTGCGCGCGCGCGAGCTGGCCACCATCATCGACATCGCGCAGGTCACGCACGCGCTGTGCGACGCCACGCTGGTGGAGGAGTGGGCGCAGGCCGCAGCCGAGCGGCCGGTGGTGCGCGCGTGGCGCGTGATGCGCGACGGCGGCCCCGACGGGCTGGAGGCGGCGATGGCGCGGCACGACGCCCCCTTCGACGCGGTGGACACCGCGGCCGACGACTGCTGCCTGCTGGCGTTCACCTCGGGGACCACCGGCGTCCCCAAGGCCACGATGCACTTCCACCGCGACGTGCTGGCCATCTGCGCCTGCTGGCCGCCGCACGTGCTGCGCGCGGGCCCCGACGACCGCTTCATCGGCAGCCCGCCGCTGGCGTTCACCTTCGGGCTGGGAGGGCTGGTGCTGTTCCCCATGAGCGTGGGGGCCACGGCCATCCTGCTGGAGAAGGTCGCGCCGCCGCAGCTGCTGGAGGGGATCCTGGCGTTCGGGGCCACGGTGCTGTTCACCGCCCCCACCAGCTACCGCGCGCTGGCGGCGCACCGCGAGGCGCTGGCCGGCTCGGCGCTGCGCAAGTGCGTCTCCGCGGGGGAGGCGCTCCCCGCGCCCACGCGCGCGCTGTGGCGCGAGGCCACGGGGATCGAGCTCATCGACGGCATCGGCGCCACCGAGCTGCTGCACATCTTCATCTCGGCCGACGAGGCGCACGCGCGCCCCGGGGCCACCGGCGTGCCGGTGCCGGGGTACCGCGCCGAGGTGGTGGACGAGGCCGGGGTGCCGGTGCCCCCCGGCACCGTGGGGCGGCTGCGGGTGCAGGGGCCCACCGGGTGCCGCTACCTGAACGACGCGCGGCAGCGGCAGTATGTGCAGGACGGGTGGAACTACACGGGCGACGCCTACTGGCAGGATGCCGACGGGTACTTCCACTATCACGCGCGCACCGATGACCTGATCATCTCGTCGGGGTACAACATCGCGGGCCCCGAGGTGGAGGTGGCGCTGCTGGAGCACCCCGTGGTGGCCGAATGCGGGGTGGCGGGGGTGCCCGACGAGGAGCGCGGGCAGCTGGTGAAGGCATGGGTGGTGCTGCGCGAGGGGCACGCGCCCACCGCGGCGCTGGTGCTGCAGCTGCAGGAGTTCGTGAAGGGGCGGATCGCGCCCTACAAGTATCCGCGCGCCATGGCGTTCACCGCGCAGCTGCCGCGCACGACCACCGGGAAGCTGCAGCGGTTCCGGCTGGCGTCGTGCGTGGAGCGGCCGCTGGAGGAGGAGGCCGGCCATGCATGAGGTGCTGTGGCCGGCCGGGTGGAAGCGCCCGCGGGGGTACGCCAACGGGGTGGCCGCCACGGGGCGGCAGCTGTTCGTGGCGGGGATGATCGGCTGGGACGCCGACGAGCGGCTGGTGGGGGACGACCTGGTGGCGCAGGTGCGGC
The DNA here is from genome assembly GCA_044376625.1 of Gemmatimonas sp. Taxonomy (GTDB): domain Bacteria; phylum Gemmatimonadota; class Gemmatimonadetes; order Gemmatimonadales; family Gemmatimonadaceae; genus Gemmatimonas. The sequence continues at coordinate 4,057 of JBILKP010000248.1, forward strand.
AGGCGCTGGCCAACGTGGTGGCGGTGCTGGCGGCCGGGGGCGCCGGGCCGCAGCACATCGTGCGCATGACCTGGTACGTGGTGGACCGCGCGGC
>JBILKP010000249.1:0-4132 GCA_044376625.1 Gemmatimonas sp.
CGAGCAGCTGGTGGTGCGCGCGCTGCTGGGGATGCGCGACGTGGCGCTGGGGGCCAACAGCACCGTGCTGCGCTGGGTCCACGCCCGGGGGATCCTGGAGGCGCACGAGGGGGTGGAATTGATGGGACGCGCGACGGCCGATCGCACCATCATCCTGTCGCCCGGGGTGACCTTCCAGCGGATTGAAGCCGACACGGTGCTGGTGGCCGGCGGCGACCCGCCACCGCCGCCGCCCCCGCGCCAGCGGCAGGCGTGGACGCCGCGCGGGGGGGTGCAGCTGGGTGAGCGGTACTGGCGCGTGCTGGGTGACGTGGAGATCCCGCCCGGGGTGCTGCTGGAGGGATCGCTGGTGGCCACGGGCTCGGTGCTGGTGGGCGAGAACGCCCTGGTGCGCGGCGCCATCAAGGCGCAGGAGCTGCTGGTGGTGTGCCGCGGCGCCGAGGTGGAGGGGGCGCTGTCGGCATGGCAGGGGATCGGCATTGAGGCCGGGGCACGCGTGGCTGGTCCGGTGATCGCCGAAGAGGACATCACGATTGAGGCGGCGACGGTGGGGTTTCCCGGGGTGCGCACCACGGTGGTGGGCCATGCCGTGACGCTGGCCCCCGGCGCCACCTTGCACGGGGCGGTGATGGCGGGGCGCGGGCGGGTGCCGTCGGCCTGACGTCGGCCTGACGTCGGCCTGACGTCGGCCTGACGTCGGCCTGACGTCGGCGCCTCCCCCAACGCGATCGCCCCCCGTCCGGATGGTCCGGACGGGGGGCGATGGACAGTGCGGGGGCCCAAGCCCCCGCCGATGTCACCAGCGGTAGTGCGCGAAGGCCTTGTTGGCCTCGGCCATGCGGTGCGTGTCTTCCTTCTTCTTGATGGCGTTCCCCTCGCCGCGGCTGGCGGCCAGGATCTCCGCGGCCAGCTTCTCGTCCATGCTCTTCTCGTTGCGGTCGCGCGAGTACGAGATGAGCCAGCGCATGGCCAGCGCGGTGCGCCGGTCCTGGCGGACCTCGACGGGCACCTGGTAAGTGGCGCCACCCACGCGGCGGCTCTTCACCTCGACCACCGGCTTGAGGTTGTTGAGCGCCTGCTTGAAGATGCCCACGCCGGGCTGGCTGGTCTTCGCCTCGACGATGTCCATCGCGGCATAGAAGATCCCTTCGGCGGTGGACTTCTTCCCCTGGATCATCAGGGAGTTGATGAACTTCGAGACAGTCTGGCTGTCGTAGCGCGCGTCAGGCAGGACGGGGCGCTTTACGGCACTCTTGCGGCGGCTCACTTCTTCTTACCTCCCTTGCCCGCCGCGGCAGCCGGCTGCCCCTTCTTGGGGCGCTTGGTGCCGTACTTGGAGCGGCTCTGGTTGCGGCCGTTGACGCCCGAGGCGTCGAGCGTGCCGCGCACGATGTGGTAGCGGACGCCGGGCAGGTCCTTCACACGGCCGCCGCGCACGAGCACGATCGAGTGCTCCTGCAGGTTGTGCCCCTCGCCGGGGATGTACGCGGTCACCTCGAGCTGGTTGGTGAGCCGCACACGAGCCACCTTGCGGAGCGCGGAGTTGGGCTTCTTGGGCGTCGTGGTGTAGACGCGGGTGCACACGCCACGCTTGAACGGGTTGCTCTTGAGCGCGGGGGCCTTGGACTTCTCCGTCACGTCCTGTCGGGCGCGGCGGACCAGCTGGTTGATCGTTGGCATCGGTCACGGGTTGCCCGGCGACACGCGCCGGGGCGTTCAGACTCCGACCTCTACGTGGATCGCCCGGGGAAGGCGCGCGAGCCAGCACGGCCCTGACGCCTCACCTGTTCCCGGGACGGCACGGAACGGAATCCGAAGCTTAGTCCGGCTGCCCCCCCGGGTCAACCGGGAAACCGCAGACGCCGCCGCCCGGGAGGGAATGGCCAACCGCCGGTTGGACGGCTCCGCGTCCGGCGCCCCGCCGACCGCCCAGCGGCCTGCGGGGTACCAGCCGGTGGCCCCATGGGCCCCATCCCCGCACGCTACATTCCAATAGTCCTTACCGGACTGCGCCCCCTTCCCGTCACCGGGGACGATCCCGCCGTGCCTGACTTCGCGCGCCGCCTTGAGCACCTCCTGGCCCCCCGGTTCCGGATCGAGCGGGAACTGACCGGCGGGGGGATGTCGCGCGTCTTCGTGGCCACCGAGACGGCGCTGGGACGACGGGTCGTCATCAAGGTGCTCCCCCCCGAGCTGGCCGCCGGGGTGAACGTGGAGCGCTTCCACCGCGAGATCCAGCTGGCGGCCCAGCTGCAGCATCCGCACATCGTGCCGCTGCTGGACGCCGGCAACGCCGACGGGCTCCTGTGGTTCTCCATGCCCTACCTCGAAGGGGAGTCGCTCCGCCCGCCGGTGACCCGCGGTGAGCGTCTTCCCCCGCGCGAGGTGGTGCAGCTGCTGCACGACCTGCTGGAAGCGCTGGCCTTTGCCCATGCCCGCGGCGTGGTGCACCGGGACATCAAGCCCGGCAACGTGCTGACCATGGGGCGGACTGCGCTGGTGACCGACTTCGGGATCGCCAAGGCCCTCTCCGCCGCGGCGCCCGCGCCGGGGGCCACCGCCACCGGGATGGCGATGGGGACCCCCGCCTACATGGCCCCCGAGCAGCTGGCGGCCGATCCTGCGGCCGACCACCGGGTGGACCTGTACGCCCTCGGATTGTTGGCCTACGAACTCCTCACGGGAACCTCCCCCTTCGGCGGACGCACGCCACAGGAGACGCTGGCGGCGCAACTCACCCTGGTGCCGCCACCGCCGCACCGTCTCGCCCCCGACGTGCCGCGCGCGCTGTCGGCGCTGGTCATGCAGTGCCTGGAAAAGGACGCCGCCCGTCGGCCGCCGTCGGCCCGCGCCATGCTGGACACCCTGGACCAGCTGGCGCAGGACGCCATGGGCGGGGGCGGACGTCGCGGCATGCGCGGCATGCGTGCCGCGGCGCTGCTGCTGACGGTGGCGGCCGTGGGGACGCTGGTGGTCCAGGTGGCCGGTCGGCGGGGGGACGTCCCCGAGGTGTGGCGCGACGCCGACCGCCCACCGGCCGACCGCGGGACTGCCGTCCTCGGCGGGGGCGCACGAGGTGACACCGGGGCCGGCAGGGACCGGGGAACCGACCCGGCCACCGGGGACGGGGCGCTGTTGCTGGTGACCGGCGGAGCGGAGACCGACCTGCGGATGGCGGAGCCGGTGCCCGTGGTGCTGTCGCGCGCCGAGTCGCTGGCGATCGCCGCCGCCGTCCGCACGCGCCAGGCGTCCCCCTCCGCCGCCAGGCAACCCGCCCCACGCGCCGACACCGCGGCGCAAGATCGCGAACGCGCGGCCCTGCTGGAGGCCGTGGGCAAGCTGTTTGCCGATTCGCTGGCCCGGGCGCTGCAGCGGGCGCGCACGGACACGGCCTCACAGCGGGCGGCCCGGGTGCTGGCGGCCGACAGCGGGGGCGCGCGCACCCGCATCACCCCGCTGCTGGCGCCCCAGCGTGACGGACGGGCGCGGTTGGTGGTGCTCCCCTACACCAATGCCACCGGTGACCGCGCGCTGGCGCAGGCCGGGCGGGAGCTGGTGGCCGCGCTGCGCGGCGGGGTGCCGGCGGACTCGGTCATGGTGGTGGACAGCGCCACGACGGCGCTGGCGATCCGCGCCTCCCGCGACCCGATGGCCGTGGGGTGGAGCCTGCGGGCGGATTTCGTGGTCAGCGGCATGGTGCTGCCCCGCGGCGATTCGGTGGGGTTGGTGACGCAGTTCACCGACGTGCGCGACGGGCGGTTTGTGCGGGCGGCGGAGACGGTGGTGTCCCCCGCCCGCCCGGCGGCGGGGACGGCGGCCGCCCTGGTGCAGCTGCGCGCGTGGATGGACAGCGCGCGCGTGGTGCGGACGCGCCGGGGGACGGCGGCCGCGCGGGGCGGCGGCGGGACGGCGGGCGGTCCGCGGGAGGGACCGCCGGGGCCACCGCGAGGCGACGGGCCACCGCGCCCGCCCCGCGGCTGAGCACGAGCCGGCACGGGGCGCACATGACACGGGGCCGTTTCGCTTGCGCGAAACGGCCCCGTTCACACACCGCGAGGCGTCGTCGACCGCTGGGAGCGGCCGACGACGCGCCCACCGGTCAGTCGTCGCCCATGGTGAAGGCGGCGGGCTC
>JBILKP010000066.1:0-12657 GCA_044376625.1 Gemmatimonas sp.
CCCCCGGGGTGCAGGGGGATCAGGTTGACGAAGGCGCGGCAGTCCCGCGCCAGCGCGGCCAGCGCCTCGGCGTGGTCCGGTCGGTCGTTCACCCCGCCCAGCATCACGTACTCGAAGGTCACCCGTCGGTCGAAGGCCCGGGCCGCCGCGATCACCTCCGCCAGGGGGTACTTCGTGTTCACCGGCATCAGCTCCTGGCGCAGCGCATCGGTGGGCGCGTGGATGGAGATGGCCAGGCGGAACTGCTCCGGCCGCTCGCCGAGCGCCACGATCCCCGGCAGGATGCCGACGGTGGAGATGGTGATGTGGCGGGCCCCGATGCCGAGCGCGCGCGGATCGTTCAGGAGCGACAGGGCCGGGGCCACCCCCTTCCAGTTCATGAGCGGCTCCCCCATCCCCATGAACACGATGTTGGTCGCCACCAGGGCGGGGGAGAGCATCCGGAGCGCTCGTACCTGCCCCGCAATTTCACCGGCGGTGAGGTTGCGCTGGAACCCCATCACCCCCGTGGCACAGAAGGCGCACCGGAGGGCGCACCCCGCCTGCGACGAGATGCACAGCGTCAGGCGGTGTCCGTCGGGGATGGCGACCGTCTCGATATGCTGCCCGTCGTGCAGGCGGAAGAGGAACTTTTCGGTGCCATCCGCGGAGCGCTGGCGCACTGCCAGCTCCAGGGGGGACACCGTCAGGTCGCGTGCCGCCGCCTCTCGCAGGGGGCGGGGGAGTTCCGAGGCGTCGTCGAACGAGGCCACGGGGCGCTGCCAGAGCCGCGCGAACAGCTGCCGGGCGCGATAGGGCGGCTCCCCCTGCGCCGCGCTCCAGGTGGTCAGCGCGGCAAGAGCCTCGTCGGGGGCGAGGTCCAAAACGGCGAGGGGCAGGGACAGGCTCACCGGACCAGGGAGCTGAGGGTGAACTGGTACAGGGGGCCCAGCCCGGCGGCGCCATCCTCGCGGGCCACGCTGACGGTGTAGCGCGTGAAATGCAGTGCCACCCCGGAGCGGAGGCGCTGCAGCGGCCGCCCGACCTCACGCGAGCGCAGCAGCATCGCCCGCAGCTCGAGGGCGTCCAGTCGGCCCGAGAGGAACGGTCCCTGCTCGACGGCGCCGCGGACGATGCCCTGGCGCGCAAAACCGCCGCGCACCTCGCGCGCCGGACCGGTGCCCATCACACGGGTGTCCACGGCAGCCAGCACGGCCGGCCGGTCGTCCACCTCGCGGCCGGGGCGCCACAGGAAGCTGGAGAACGCCAGGCGCGTGTCGCGTGCCCGCGGCACCCGGGCCACCACCCCGACGTCCGCGGCGATGGCCTGCCGCACCTCCTGGTCGGCCCGTCCCTCACGCCATCGGACCGCGACGCCCCCGGTGACGTGGGGCAGGAGGTCGCGCGCCACACCCAGGCTCCCCAGCAGCGAGGCGTACGGGATGTCGCCCAGCGCCTGCGGGTCGGTGTCGGTGCGGACGAGTCCGGCAACGGCCGTCCGCGCGAGTGACACGCTGACCGTGGTGCCCGAGGCGCGCCGCACGGCGGCGGCCAGGGACTGACCCTCGATGCCTTGGGCCGCGCCGGTGGCCAGCGCGGCGACGCTGAGCCGCAGGCGTTCCGCCGGCTGCAACCCCACGGCCGCCGGATTCCAGACGGCCGCCCCAGCCCCGCCTGCCAACGCGGCCGGTTCCAGCACCGCGCCCAGCGGCACCCCCCACAGGTCCCGGGCCGGGACGGCCTGCCCCGCCAGCGGGGCGGTGCCGCACACCGTCCACAGGGCGGCACAGGCCACGGCTCCCGCGAGGCAAGGGGAGGGCACGAGGCGCAGGCGGCGAGGAGGCATCCCCGACTCTAACGGCGGCCGGCGGCACGGGGCAAGCACGCGGCCGGCCCCCGCGGGGCCATCGGTCGTCCCGGGGCGAGCGCATTCCTACCAACAGGGGCGTCGCGCCCCTATCTTCAAGGGTCCTCGTGAAGCCGCCGCCTGCCGCGCGCGCCTCACCGACATTCCTCGCGCGCCCTCGGATGTCCACTCCCGTCGATCCCCGCGTTCTCGCCACCGCCCTGCGCACCGATGCCTGCGGCACCCTGCGGCCGTCCGATGTCGGCCGGACGGTTCGCCTGGGCGGGTGGGTCCATCGTTCCCGCGACTTGGGCGGCCTGGTCTTCCTGGACCTGCGGGACCGCACGGGACTGGTGCAGGTTGCGGCGGGACCCGCGTGGACCCCGGAAGCCGTGCAGGTCGCAGCCGCTGCGGTGGGCGTGGAGTCGGTGGTGCTGTGCGAGGGCACGGTGGTGGCCCGGGAGCCCGAGCGGGTGAATCCGGACATGGACACGGGGGGCGTGGAGGTGCGCCTGACGTCGTTGCGCGTTGTGGGGCCGGCCGTCACGCCGGCGCTCCCCGTGGCCCGCGGGCCGAAGGACCGCATGCCCGCCGAGGAGCTGCGCCTCCGCCACCGCTATCTCGACCTGCGCCGCCCCGAGCTGCAGCACAACCTCGTATTGCGGCATCGGCTGCTGCAGGTCACCCGGCAGTTTCTCAGCGAGCGGGGCTACCTCGAGCTGGAGACCCCGATCCTCACCAAGCCCACCCCCGAGGGCGCTCGCGACTATCTCGTGCCCAGCCGGGTGCACCCGGGGGAGTTCTACGCGCTGCCGCAGTCGCCGCAGATCTACAAGCAGCTGTTCATGTGCTGCGGCCTCGACCGCTACTTCCAGGTGGCGCGCTGTTTCCGGGACGAGGACCTGCGCGCCGATCGGCAGCCGGAGTTCACCCAGATCGACGTCGAGGCCTCGTTCGTGGAGCGCGAGGACATCCTGGCGCTGGCGGAGGGGCTGGTGGCTGCGCTGTGGCGGGAGGCCGGGCACGAGGTGCCGCTCCCCTTCCCGCGCATGAGCTACGCCGAGGCCATGGAACGATATGGATGCGATCGTCCCGACCTGCGCTATGGCCTGGAGCTGCGGGATGTCAGTGCGGCCTTCCGCGGGATGGCCTTCGGGATCACGACGGCGGCGCTCGAGGCGGGCGGTCGGGTGCGCGCCCTGGTGGTCCCTGGCGGGGCGGCCTGGAGCCGCAAGCAGGTGGACGAGCTGGAGGCGCTGGCCAAGGGGGCGGGGGCGGGCGGACTGCTGCGGCTCAAGCGCACCGCTGACGGATACGAGGGGCCGATGGCCAAGCTCCTCACGGCGGAGGCGGCGGACGCATTGGCGCTGGCTGAAGGGGACCTGCTGCTCGGGGTGGCGGCGCCGGACCGCATCAGCAGCCCGGCGCTGGACCGGGTCCGGCAGGAGTGCGCCCGCCGCCTCGACCTCGTCGACGAGCGGCAGCGGCGGTTCCTGTGGGTGCTGGACTTCCCGATGTTCGAGGCGGACCCCGACACGGGCGCGCTGGCGGCGGTCCACCACCCGTTCACCGCGCCGCACCCGGAGGACATGGCCGCGCGCCCCGACGCGCCCGCGACGTGGCGGGCGCTCGCGTACGATGCGGTGCTCAACGGCACCGAGCTCGGCGGCGGCAGCATCCGCACCAGCGATCCCGCGATCCAGTCGCGCATGTTCGCGCTCCTCGGCATCGGTGACGCCGAGGAGCAGGAGCGGCGCTTCGGGTTCCTCCTGGAGGGGCTGCGTGCCGGGGCCCCGCCGCACGGGGGCATTGCCTTCGGGTTCGACCGCATCGCCATGATGCTGGCCGGTGCGCCGTCGCTGCGCGACGTGATCGCCTTTCCCAAGACCACGGCCGCCCGGGCCCTCTTCGAGGGTGCGCCCACCGCGGTGCCGCGGGAGGACCTCGCCGCGCTGCACCTGTCGGCGCGGATCGCGGACGCCTGATGGACGGCGCGGGGGAGCGCTCCGCCGACCTCACGGTCGTGCGCGTGTCCGTGGAAGGCGCCGACCAGCAGGTGCTGGCGGGCGTCGGCGATGCCAATCTGGTGGAGCTCGGGCGCGCCACGGGGGCCCGCGTCGTCCTCCGTGGCGACCATGTGGCGCTCACGGGGGATCCGGAGGCGGTGGGGCGCGCGCAGGCGATCGCCCTCGCCATGGTGGCGCTCGTGCGCGACGGGCATGCGCTCTCCGCTGACGACGTACTGCGCCTGTCCCTCGCGCAACGCCCGGCCGAGGCGCCCGCGGCCGCCAACGGGGCGCTGGTTCTCCCCGGCGCGCGGCGCAGCGTGCAGCCCAAGACGCCGGGACAGGCGGAGTACCTGCGCAAGATCGCCGAGCACGACATCGTCATCGGCATCGGGCCGGCCGGCACCGGCAAGACCTACCTGGCCGTGGCCGCCGCCGTGGATGCGCTCATGCGCAAGCGGGTGCGTCGCATCGTGCTGGCGCGCCCCGCCGTGGAGGCCGGGGAGAGCCTGGGCTTCCTCCCCGGGGACATGCAGGCCAAGGTCGACCCCTACCTGCGCCCCCTGTACGACGCACTCGACGACTTGGTCCCCGTGGAGCGCATCCAGAAGCTGCTGGAGTCCCGGGTCATCGAGGTGGCACCGCTGGCCTTCATGCGCGGACGCACCCTCGGCGACGCGTTCGTCATCCTCGACGAGGCGCAGAACGCCACCGGCCTGCAGATGAAGATGTTCCTCACGCGGCTGGGCGTGAACTCGCGCATCGTCATCACCGGCGACAAGACCCAGGTGGACCTGCCGCGCCGCGAGGACTCGGGGCTCATGCAGGTGGAGCGCATCCTCCACGGCATCGAGGGGATCGCCTTCCACTACTTCACCGACGCGGACGTGGTGCGGCATCGCCTGGTGCGGGACATCATCCGCGCGTACAACGAGGACGCGGCCGGCCAGTGACCGCGTCAGCGGCGTCCCCCCTGATCGTGACGATCGCGAGCGAGGTGCCGCGGCTCCCCGTGTCGCGCCCGCGACTGGCCGCCCTGGCGCGCGCGGTACTACGCGCCGAGGGGGTGCGCCGGGCCCTCGTCTCCGTCGCGATGGTCGGGCCGCGCGCCATGGCGGCGCTCAACCGGCGCCACCTGGGGCACCGGGGCCCCACGGACGTGATCACCTTCGCCCTTGGCGACGATCCCGCCCGGGGCCTGCTGGCCGACGTGTACATCTGCCCCGAGGTGGCCCGCCGCCAGGCGCGGGAGCACGGGGTGGGGGTGCGGGAGGAGGTGGCGCGCCTGGTGGTGCACGCCATGTTGCACGCCTCCGGGTGGACGCATCCCGAGGGTGCCGAACGCGAGACGTCGCCAATGTGGCGGCGGCAGGAGCGCCTGGTGCGGCGCCTCTGGATCACCCCCGTCCCCGCGCCATGACCCCTCCGCGACGACGGGGGGTCGCGTGAGCGGCCCCCTGATCCTGCTGGCCGTGGGCGGCATGACAGCCGCCGCGCTGTGCGCGGTCGCCGACGGCGCCCTGCTGGCGGAGGCCCTTCCCGTGGGCCCCGGCGCGGAGCCGCCGGATCCCGGGCGCACGGCTCGCGTCGAGCGCGCACACCGGTCGCTGGCTGCCGCGCGGGTGGTGGCCCAGCTGGTGGTGGGGGCGGCCATCGCGGCGGTGGTTGCCCCCGGGGACGCCCCGGGGGCTGCGGCGCTTGCGGCGGGGCTGGGGCTCGGGTTGCTGGCCGTGGTGCTTTCCGAAGGGGTGGCCCGTATGCTCGGCGACGCCATGGGGCCCGCCGCGGCACAACGGCTGGATGGGGTGGTCGGGGCGGCGGAGCTCCTGATGGCGCCCGTGGTCCGGGTGGGGGCGTGGCTCGACCGGCAGTTGGCCGCCGTGCTGGCCGAGCCGGAGTCGTCGGTCGAGCGGCGCGAGGCGGCCGCCGCCCAGTTCCGCGATGTCATCGCCAGCGAGGCGGATGTGTCGCGCGACGAGCGCGAACTGTTGCTGGGCGTGTTCGACTTCGGCGAGACCACGGTGGAGGAGGTCATGGTGCCGCGGGTGGACATCGTCGGCATCGACCGCGAGACCCCGTGGTCGGAGATGCTCGACCGGGTGCGCAGCGCCCAGCACGCCCGCTTCCCGGTGTACGACGGCACGCTCGACGAGATCGTGGGCGTGCTGGTGGTGAAGGATCTCCTGCCCGCCGTCCTGGCGGATGCCGAGCCCGAGGGAGGATGGACGGGCCTGGTGCGCGCCCCGCACTTCATCCCGGCCACCAAGCGGATTGCCGACCTGTTGCGCGAGTTCCGCGCGGCGGGGCGGCACATCGCCATCATCGCCGACGAGTACGGCGGCACGGCAGGGCTCGTCACCATCGAGGACATCCTCGAGGAGCTGGTCGGGGAGATCCGCGACGAGTACGACGATGAGGAACGGCTGGTGGAGCGGGAGGGCGACCTGCGGTTCTGGGTGTCGGGGCGCCTCACGCTGGACGATCTCTCCGAGGCGGTCGGCCACGACTTCCGCCGGGATGACGTGACCACCGTGGGCGGGCTGATCCTCGACGTGCTGGGCCGGGTCCCCCGGGCCGGTGAGGCGCTGGCGCTGGGCCCGTTCCGGGTGCGGGTCGAGCGCGTGGTCCGCCGCAAGATCCAGCGCGTGTTCCTGGAGCGGGCCGCCCCGTCACACGCAGATGGGGACGCGGAGGAGCCGTCATGACCCTCCTGCTGCTGGTCGCGGTCATGGGGATGGCGGTGCTCACCGCCGGGGGCGCGGCGCTGCGGGCGGTGAGCCGCCTGTGGCTGCGGCATTGGTTCGAGCACCGCCCCGGGGGGCCGCGCGGCATGGCGCACCTGCTGGAACGCCCGGCGCGGCTGCTGCATGGGGCGGCCACCGGGTCCATGTGGCTGGCGTGCACGGTGGGGATGCTGGTGGCGTGGCGCACCGCCGGCCCGCCGGTCGTGCTGGTCGTTGCCCTGGTGGCGGCCTCGGTCATGCTGGTGCTGCTGGGGCAGGTGCTGCCCCGGAGCGTCGGGGCCCGCTGGGCCCCGGCACTGGTGCCGGTGCTCGTGCCGGTGCTGCAGGCGGTGGTGTGGCTGGTGCACCCTGTGGAGCGGGCGGTGGCGCTGGCCCGGCAGGCGGGGCCGCGCCGGTGGCGCGCCGACGGCCCCCGCGAGGGGCGCGAGGAGCTGGAGGAGCTGCTGCGCGATGGCGCCTTCGAGGGGATGGGGACCACCGAGGAGCTGGCGATCATCTCCGGCGTGGTGCGCTTCGGCGACAAGGCGGCGCGCGACGTGATGACGCCGCGGGACCGGCTCTTCGTCGTGGACGAGCAGCTCCCGGCCCGGGAGTTGGCCGAGCGGGTGGCGCAGGCGGGATACAGTCGCGTACCGGTGTACCGGGAGACGCCCGATCAGGTGGTCGGCATGGTGCATGTGTTCGACGTCCTGGCCTCGGGAGGGGATGCGTGGCCCGCGCTGCGCCCGGTCACGGTGACCCCGGGACATCGCCCTGCCAACGACCTGCTGTTTGCCCTGCTCCGGGCACGCCGCCAGTTGGCGATCGTGGTGGAGGACGGACGGCTGCTGGGGGTGGTGACGGTGGAGGACCTCCTGGAGGAGCTGGTTGGTGAGATCCGTGATGAACATGATGAGCCATGACGATGGAGGTCGAGCCGTGACCGACGCGGCCGCGCGGCCGATGCCTCCCGCGCTCGCACGGTTGCTGGTGGCGTTCGAGGCGGGAGCGCCTGCGGCGCTGGCCCGGGCGGTCAGCATCGTGGAGGACCATCGTCCGGGGTTCGATCGGTTGCTGGCCGCGCTGCATCCACGCATGGGGCGGGCACGCCGCATTGGCATCACCGGCCCCCCGGGGGCGGGCAAGAGCACGACCACCACGCGCCTGGCCGCCGCCTTTCGCGCCCGGGGGGAACGGGTGGGGATCGTGGCGGTGGACCCGACTTCGCCGTTCACGGGTGGGGCCCTCCTGGGCGATCGCATCCGGATGGAGTCGGTGGCCCTCGATCCGGGCGTGTTCATCCGGTCGATGGCCACGCGCGGCTCCCTCGGCGGCCTGGCCTCGGCCACCCGGGAGGTATGCGACGTGCTGGACGCGCACGGCGTCGACGTGATCCTGCTGGAAACGGTCGGGGTGGGGCAGAGCGAGCTGGACGTGGCGCGGGCCGCGGACACCACGCTGGTGGTGCTGGTGCCCGAGTCGGGGGACAGCATCCAGACGCTCAAGGCCGGCGTGATGGAAATCGCCGACGTGTTCGCCGTCAACAAGGCCGACCGTCCCGGGGCCGACCGGCTGCGCAACGACATCGAGCTCATGCTGGGACTGCGCGCCGGGGAGGCACTGCAGAACGTCCCGGCGCACCACGGCGTAGACTTGCGGGGGGCCGCTGACCGCGAGGCGGCCCGGCAGGCCGCCAATCCGGCCCGGTTGGCCCGGGCGGCGGCACAGGCCGAGGCGCCGGCGCACTGGACGCCGCCGGTGCTCCGGCTGGTCGCATCGCAGGGGGAGGGGGTGGACACGCTGGTGGACGCGCTGGACCGGCATCAGGCGTACCTCGCCGCCAGCGGCCGGCTGCGCGAGCGGCGCCGGCAGCGGCTGCGGGAGCGGGTGATGGAGGTGGTGGCGCTGCAGCTGCGGACGCGGCTCTGGCGTGATGCGGACACGCTGGCGTGGCTGGAGGCCCAGCTGCCGGCGGTGGAGGCAGGCGAGGTGGCCCCGTTTGCGGTGGCCGACGCGCTGCGGGCACGCAGCGGGGAACTACTCACCGGCGCAGGGGACGCGCCGTTTCGGGAGGGCTGAGCGGATGGCGAGCACCCACGAACTCGAGGACGTGGTCCGGCAGCAGCGCGCGGAGCTGGACCGCCTGCAGGCCGAGGTGGCGCAGTGGCGCGCCCGGTACGAGGGGGGCGGGACGCGGGATGTGGCCTTCACGAACTCCGCCGCCGAGGTCGCGCCGTTGTACACGGCGCTCGACCTGGAGGGATCGGGCGGCAGTGTGCTGGAGGTGCCTGGCGCCTGGCCGTTCACCCGGGGCATTCATCCCACCGGCTATCGCGGCCGACTGTGGACCATGCGGCAATTTGCCGGATTCGGGACGGCCCGCGAAACCAACCAGCGCTACAAGTTCCTCCTGTCGCAGGGGCAGACGGGGCTGTCGGTCGCCTTCGACTTCCCCACGCTCATGGGGTACGACGCGGACCACCCCCGCTCGGAGGGGGAGGTGGGCAAGTGCGGCGTGTCCATCTCCTCGCTGGCGGACATGGAGGCGCTCTTCGAGGGGATCCCGCTGGACCGGGTCTCCACCTCGATGACCATCAACGGCCCCGCGATCATCCTGCTCTGCTTCTACATCGCAGCGGCGGAAAAGCAGGGGGTGCCGGCCGAGAAGCTCCAGGGGACGGTGCAGAACGACATCCTCAAGGAGTACATGGCGCAGCACGCCTGGTGCTTCCCCATCGAGCCCGCCCTGCGCCTCATCGTGGACGGCTTCGAGTGGTGCGCCCGGCACACGCCGCACTGGAACACGATTTCCATCTCCGGCTACCACATCCGCGAGGCGGGGGCCACCGCGGCCCAGGAGCTGGCATTCACGCTGGCCGACGGCTTCACGTACGTGGAGCGCGGGATTGCCCGCGGGCTCGACGTGGACGACTTCGCGCCTCGGCTCTCGTTCTTCTGGGACATCCACAACGACTTCTTCGAGGAGGTCGCCAAGCTGCGCGCCGCGCGCCGGATCTGGGCGCGCCACCTGCGCGAGCGCTACGGGGCCACCTCCCCGCGCTCGTGGATGATGCGCTTCCACAGCCAGACGGCGGGGGTCACGCTCACGGCCCAGCAGCCGGTCAACAACGTGGTGCGCGTGGCGTACCAGGCGCTGGCGGCGGTGCTGGGGGGCACGCAGTCGCTGCACACCAACTCGATGGACGAGACGCTCTCGCTCCCGACCGAGGAGGCGGTGCAGGTGGCGCTGCGCACGCAGCAGGTGCTGGCCTACGAGACGGGGGTGCCCAATGTCATGGACCCGCTGGGCGGCTCGTACTACGTGGAGGCGCTCACCGACCGGCTTGAGGCGGAGGCGGAGGCGCTCTTCGCCCGCATCGAGGAAATCGGGGGCGTCGTGAAGGGGCTTGAGGACGGCTGGTTCCAGAAGCGCATTGCCGAAAGCGCGGCTCGCCAGCAGTGGGAGGTGGAGCAGCGGCGCAAGCTCGTGGTGGGGGTCAACGCCTTCACCACCGAGGAGCCCGAGCTCACCATCCCCACCCTGCGGATCGGGGCGGAGGCGGAGGCGGAGCAGCGCGATCGCCTGGCGGCGCTGCGGGCCGGGCGGGATGCGGCGCTGGTGGCCGAGCGCCTGGCGGCGCTGCGGGCCGCGGCGCGGGGCACGGAGAACGTGGTGCCGCGCATCCTCGACTGCGCGCGCGCGTACTGCACGCTGTACGAGATCCGGGCCGCGCTCGAGGACGTGTTCGGCGCGTACCGCGAGCCGGTGTTCTTCTGAGCGCCGGCCCCGCGGCCGCCGCGCCCTGGTGGCAGACGCACTTCGACCAGCAGTACCTGCACGAGTACGAGCCGCTGTTCACCCCGGCGCGCGACCGCGCCGAGGTGGCGCGGTTGCAGGAGGTGCTGGGGCTCCCCGCCGGCGCCGCCGTGCTGGACTGTCCGTGCGGCCAGGGGCGCCACGCGCACTTGCTGGCCGAGGCGGGCTTCCGCGTCACCGGCGTCGACTACTCGGCCCCCCTGCTCGAGGTGGCGCGGGAGCGCCCCAGGGCGCCGGGGGCCCGCGCCGTCCAGTGGCACCAGGGGGACATGCGTTCGCTCCCTGCCCGCTGGACCGGGCGCTTCGATGCCGTGGTCAACCTCTTCACCTCCTTCGGGTTCTTCGATGCCCCGCAGGACGACTGGCGGGTGCTGGCCCAGTTCGCGCGGGTGCTCAAGCCGGGCGGCGTGCTGGTGTGGCACGGCGGCAGCCGCGACGGGGTCATGGCGCGCTTCCTGGCGCGCGACTGGTGGTCCACCGGGGACGGCACGGTCTTCGGCCAGGAGCGCCGGTTCGATCCGCTCTCCGGGTTTCTCGAGGTCACGTCGACATGGCGGGGGCCCCGTGGCGCCGGTGAGCGGGTCCACCGGATCCGCCTGTACTCGGCCTCGGAGCTGGCGGCGCGCCTGCAGGAGGTGGGGCTCGTCGTCGAGCAGGCGTGGGACGGCTGGTCGGCCCGCCCGCTCACCCGGCGATCCGGCGAAATGCTGCTGGTGGCGCGCAAGGACCCGGCGCTAGCTTGACGGTGGTGCCACGCTCTTCCCCGATCTCATCACACCCATGACTCGACCGATACGCGTGTTGGTGGCCAAGCCCGGGCTGGACGGACATGACCGCGGAGCCAAGGTGGTGGCGGCCGCGCTCCGCGATGCCGGCATGGAGGTCATCTACACGGGCCTCCACCAGACGCCCGAAATGATCGCCACCGCCGCCGTCCAGGAGGACGTGGACGTGGTGGGCCTCTCCATCCTGAGCGGTGCGCACATGACGCTGTTCCCGCGCGTGCGCGATCTCCTGGCGGAGGCGGGCCGTGACGATGTGCTGGTGACCGGCGGGGGGATCATCCCGCGGGAGGACATGGAGGCGCTCCAGGCGCGGGGCGTCGGCCGGCTGTTCGGCCCGGGCACCAGCACCCAGGACCTGGTGACCTACATCCGGGAGTGGTTCGCGGAGCGGGAGCGGCAGGAGGCATGAGCGGCCGGCTCCGCGCGCTGGCCGAGGCGGTGCGCACCCTCGAGGCCCGGGTGCGACAGGGCGGTGGCGCCGACAAGGCGGCCCGCCAGCACCAGCAGGGGAAGCTCACGGTGCGGGAGCGCGTGGCGCGCCTGGCCGACCCGGAGGCGCCGTTCCTGGAGATCGGCCTGCTGGTCGCGCATGATCGCTACGAGGGGCAGGCGCCCGCCGCCGGCGTGGTCACCGCCCTGGCGACGGTGCAGGGGCGCGAGGTGGTCGTCGTGGCCAACGACGCCACCGTCAAGGCCGGCGCCTGGTGGCCCGAGACGATCACCAAGATCCTGCGCGCGCAGGAAGTGGCCATGCGCTGCCGCCTGCCGATCATTTACCTGGTCGATTCCGCGGGGGTCAACCTCCCCTACCAGGATGGCGTGTTCCCCGGTCAGTATGGCGCAGCGCGGATCTTCTACTACAACTCCATCATGCGCCGCTACCTGCGCATCCCGCAGTTCGCGGCCGTGATGGGGCAGTGCGTCGCCGGCGGGGCGTACCTCCCCGCGCTCAGCGATGTGATCCTGATGGTCAAGGGCACCTCCTTCATGGGGCTGGGTGGCCCCAACCTCGTCAAGGGCGCCACCGGGCAGTCGGTGGATGGCGAGACGCTGGGCGGGGCGCGCACCCACACCGAAGTCTCGGGCGTGGCCCACTACGCGCTCGACGATGACGCGGCCTGCCTGGCCAAGCTCCGTGAGCTGGTCGGGCGCCTGCCGCGCCCGCACCTTCCCGCCCCCGCCCCGTGGCGCCCCCCGGCCGATCCCCCGGTGGCCGCCTATGACGTGCTCCCGGCCGACCATCGCCTGTCCTACGACATGCACGCCCTGCTGCGCACCATCCTGGATGAGGGGGCGCTGGACGAGTTCCAGCCCGGGCTGGCCGGCGAGATGCTGTGCGGGGATGCCCGCATCGAGGGGATCGCCGTGGGGGTGATTGCCAACCAGCGCGGGCTCATCAAGGGCCGCGAGGGTGAGCGCCCCCGCTTCGGCGGGATCATCTACGCCGAAAGCGCGGAGAAGGTGGCGTTCTTCATCGAGCGATGCGAGCGGCAGGGGCTGC
>JBILKP010000250.1:0-4119 GCA_044376625.1 Gemmatimonas sp.
TTCGGGACGATCGTGGCCGCCGCCGCGTTGGTCGAGGTGAGCGCGTCGTTGATGTCGTTCCCCACCGTCGCCGCGTTCACCACGAACAGCGCCCGGTCGCGGTTGGCCGTGCTCCCCGACGCCAGGTACGTGTCCACCTGCTGCATCATGTTGGGCACCCCCTGCGTGGTCCCCGGCACCGCCCCCGTGCGCGCGCCGCTGTGCGCGTAGTTGGTCCCCCCCGTGCGCGACGGCGTCACCGTGGCCCCCACCCGCTGCGCCACCAGCTCCACCCACAGCGGGCCATTGGACACGCGCCCGTTGAAGTACGGCACCGGCGGGCACGACGCCGGGTTCAGGTTGCACACGTTCCCCGTGTCGTCCAGGCTGGCGCCAAACACCACCATCGTGCTGAACAGCGCCGGCGGGGTGGGGGCGGTCCCCGAATCGGAGCCGCAGGCGGCCAGGAGCAGCAGGGCAACGGCCGCACCGGCCGTGGTCACGGCGCCGGTGGCGGCGCGGCGGAATGCACGAATCGACATGGAGACGCAGGGCAGGAGGAAGGACCAGGCGGCGCACGGATCCTCCCGCGCGCCAGCCGGGGTCATCCTAACGGGGGCCGGAAGCCCCCGCCCCCCCGCCCCACGCGGCGCGCCACCCCGCCAGCTCCGCCCGCTGCGCCCGCACCGCCTCCGGCTGCGTGGACTGCGGCGTGCGCTTCCCCCGCACCGACGCCTGCGCCGTGACCACCTGCATCACGTCGGCGCCAAACGCCGGATGAAAGCCGCGCCACTCCGCCGGGGTCAGCCCCTCGAACCGCCGCCCGTCCCGCAGCAGCGTCCGCACCATCCCCCCCACCACCTCGTGCGCGCTCCGGAACGGCACCCCCCGCCCCACCAGGTAGTCCGCCACGTCGGTCGCCAGCAGGAACCCCGAGGCCCCCTGCGCGCTGCGTCCCCGGTCCAGCGCCAGCGTCCGCACCACGGTCGCCGAGGCCGCCGCCGAGCCGATCACGGTGTCCTCCGCGTCGAACAGCGCCTCCTTGTCCTCCTGCAGGTCCTTGCTGTAGCCGCTCGGCAGCCCCTTCATCGTCGCCAGCAGCGCCGTCAGGTGCCCGATCGTGCGCCCCGCCTTCCCCCGCACCAGCTCCATCGGGTCGGGGTTCTTCTTCTGCGGCATCAGGCTGCTCCCCGTCGCCACCGCGTCCGACAGTCCGAAGAAGCCGAACTCCTCCCCGGTGAACAGCACCACGTCCTCCGCCAGCCGGCTCAGGTGCACCATGGCCAGCGACGCCGCGTGCAGGAAGCTGCTGGCATAGTCCCGGTCGGACGTGGCGTCGATGCTGTTGGCCACCACCCGCGAGAACCCCAGCCGCTGGGCGAGGAACGCGGGGTCCACGGCGTAGTTGCTCCCGGCAATCGCCCCCGATCCCAGCGGCATCGCGTCGGCCTCGCGTCGCACCCCCTCCAGCCGCTCCACGTCGCGGCGCACCGCCTGCGCGTGCGCCAGCCAGTAGTGCGCCACCAGCACCGGCTGCGCCCGCCGCACGTGCGTGTACGACGGCATCACCGCATCCCCGGCGCTGTCCGCCTGCGCCAGCAGCGCGTCCACCACCTGCAGCAGCGCCTGCTGCACCGCCGGCACCCGCCGCCGCACGTACAGCCGCAGGTCCACCGCCACCTGGTCGTTGCGCGAGCGCCCGGTGTGCAGGCGCCGCCCCGCCTCCCCCACCCGCGCGATCAGCTGCCGCTCCACGAAGCTGTGCACATCCTCGTCGCCCCCCGCCAGGAACGCGGGGTCGCGCCGCCCGTCGGCCAGGATCCCCTCCAGCCCCTCGCGAATCCGCAACGCCTCCGCCGGCGACAGCACGCCGGCGCGCGCCAGCGCCTCGGCCCACGCCAGGCTGCCGGTCACGTCGTCCTCGAACAGCCGGCGGTCAAACCGGAACGACGCCCCCCACGCCAGCAGCGCCGAGTCCGGTGGGACGTCAAAGCGCCCCGCCCACAGCGGGGTGGCGGCGGTGGGAGGGGTGGGCTGCGCCTCCAGCCCCTGCGGCGACGGCGCCAGGAACAGGGCCAGCGCCGCGGCACCGCGCAGCAGGGATCGGGGGGGGAGCGGCATGCGACGCGGAGGGCAAGGGGGAAACCGGCACGGCGGACCTCGGCGAAGCTGCAGGAACCCCCCCGGCCGCCGCTAGGTTTTCCCCCATGGCGCTCCTCCTGCAGATCGACGTGGCCGCCCAGCTGTCCCAGGCCCCCGCCGCCGCGCTCCCCCTCCTGTTCGGGGCCGGCGTCCTCACGTCGCTCACCCCCTGCGTGTACCCCATGATCCCCATCACGGCGGCAATCGTGGGGGGACAGTCGCTCCCGGGAACCGCCCCGGCGCCCCGCTGGCGCCCGCTGCTGCTGGCGTTCACCTACGCCATGGGGCTGGCCACGGTGTATGCCGCGCTGGGGCTGGTGGCCGGGCTCACCGGCACCATGTTCGGCACCGTCAGCAGCAACCCGTGGGCCTTCTTCGCCATGGGCAACCTGCTGCTCCTGTCGGCGCTGGCCATGCTGGACGTGCTCCCCGTGCGCCTCCCGGCCGCGCTGGTGCAGCGCGCCGCCGGCGCCGGCACGGGGGGGCGCGTGGCGGGCGCCTTTGCCATGGGCGCCGCCTCCGGCGTGGTGGCCGCCCCCTGCTCCGCCCCGGTCATGGCCGCGGTCCTCACCTGGGTCAGCACCACCGGCTCAGCGCTACTGGGATTCGCCTACCTCTTTGCCTTCTCGCTGGGGATGTGCACGCTGCTGGTGGTGGTGGGCACCTCCGCTGGCGCCCTGGCCCGCCTCCCCCGCGCCGGCGCCTGGATGCTGTGGATCAAGCGCGCCTTCGCGGCGATCATGCTGGGCATGGCGGAGTACTACTTCGTGCAGATGGGCACGGTGTGGTTTTGAGCCGGCTCGGGGGGCTGGTCGTGCCGCGGGTACCTGCTCGCATGGCTGGCACCGTCGTGCCGCGGGTACCTGCTCGCATGGCTGGCACCGTAGCAGTCCAGATAGGTCTGAGGGAGAGGTTCGGGGGCATAGGTCAAAGCGTGACCCGTCGCCCCTCCGCCCTCGTTCGCTCTGCCGCTTCCCTATACCCCCTCGTCCCTGCCCCCTAGGCAGTTCCCCATGCCCCTCCGCTTCCTCCTCCCGCTCCTCCTGGCCCTCGCCACCTCCCCGCTGGCCGCGCAGGACCTCGGCATTGCCGTGGGGGAAAAGGCCCCCGGCGGCCCCCTGCTCACCCTGGACGGCAAGCCCGCCGACCTGAGCAGCTACCTGGGGAAGCAACCGGCGCTCATCGAGTTCTGGGCCACCTGGTGCGGCAACTGCAAGCAGCTGGAACCCGCCCTCAAGGCCGCCCACGCGCGCCACGGGGGCGCGGTACGGTTCGTCACGGTGGCGGTGTCCATCAACCAGTCGCGGGCCCGCGTGCAGGGCTGGCAGAAGGCCAACCCCGGCCACCCCGGCGTCATGCTCTACGACGAGCAGGGCGTCGTCTCGGGGGCGTACGATGTCCCCGCCACCAGCTATGTGGTCGTCGTGGACAAGGGGGGGACCATCGTGTACACCGGCGCCGGCGGCACCCAGGACCTGGACGCGGCCATCCGCAAGGCGCTCAAGTAGGACCACCGCGGGCGCCCGTACACGGGGGACGCCCGCGCCAGGTGGCGCCTGCGTTCAGTCGCCCACCGCCGCCCGGCGGCCGCCGGTCCACGGCACCACGCGCCCGCGGTGCGGGTCCCACCGCCAGTGCCGCTCGGTGGTGCAGTGCACCGCGCCAATCCACCGGTCCAGCCCGTTGGCGGCCACCGCGTCGCCCCGCCCCGACAGCACCCGCGCCCCAAAGGGCGTCAGCTGCACCCGCTGCTCCCAGAAGGCGCGCCCGTCGGTGTCCGGCAGCGGGGCAATCACCCGCGTGCCGTTCCCGCGCGACACCAGCGGCTCTGCCCCCGCCGACAGCCGCTCCAGGTACCACGCAAAGCTCCAGTCCCCCAGCCACCGCCAGCTCTCGGCCAGCTGGCACCCCTCAAACAGGTGCGCCGGCGTGGTGGCCCCGCCGGCCAGCACCTCGCACAGCTGCCGTTCGGTGCGCGAGAGTCCGTCCTCCTCCCCG
>JBILKP010000251.1:0-4099 GCA_044376625.1 Gemmatimonas sp.
GACCGTGGCCGAGATGCTGGCCGCGTGCCGCGCGGCCACCTCGGCGGCGGTGGACTTCACCTGGGTGCCGGAGGCGTTCCTGGCCGAGCAGGGGATGAAGATCTGGAGCGACGTGCCGGCGTGGGCACCCGGGGATCCGCTCATGTACGTGAGCGTGGCGCGCGCCGTGGCGGCGGGGCTGACCTACCGGCCGCTGGCGGTGACAGCCATGGACACCGTGGCCTGGGACAAGGCGCGCCCGGCGGCGGAGCGCGCCAAGCGCGGCGCGGGGATGACGCGCGAGCGGGAGCGGGAGTTGCTGGCGCTCTGGAAGCGGCGCGCGGGGTAGCCGTGCGCCCCGCCGCGGCCGCCCCGCCTAGCGTCCCGGCGGCGGGGCCGCGGCCCGCGCCGCCTCACGCGCCGCCTCACGCGCCGCCGCCACCAGCGCCTCCCGCGCCGCCCGGTCGTAGACGCGGCCATTGGCCACCACCAGGTGCACGCGCCCCACGTTGCCGATGTCGGCCAGCGGGTCGGCGTCCAGCACCACCAGGTCGGCCATCGCGCGCGGCGCCACCACCCCGATGGAGTCCGTTGCCAGGTAGCGCGCGGGCTCGGTGGTGACCGTGCGCAGCGCCTCGCGCGGCGACAGCCCGGCCTGCACGAGGTAGCGCAGCTCCCCCACCAGCGACTTCCCCGGCCCACCGGCCGCCAGCGGCGCGTCGGTCCCTCCCAGCAGCGGCACCCCGGCCGCGTGCAGCCCGCGCACCACCTCCAGCCGCTTGCGCAGCAGCACCGCCCCGGCGGCCACGGCGGCGGGGGGGGGCGGGTCAGGCAGCTCCATCTCCACCGCAATCCGCCGCATCAGCGCGGGCGGATACAGCTGCGCGGTGCTGTCGCCGGCCACGATCGTGGGGCGCAGCGTGGCCAGCAGCTCCTGCACGATGAGCGTGGGGGTGACCCACATCCGGTGCCGCGCCAGCGCCGCGTACTCGGCGTCCTGCGGCGCCGACGTGCACGCGCCCATGACGAACTGCTGGATGGGGAGCCCCGCGGCCACGGTGGCCGAGTCGGCGGGGGAGCAGCGGTTGGCGAAGGCGTACAGGTGCTCCTGCGAGCGCTGCCCGGCCGCCGCCGCCTGCACGACCGTGGTGGGCGGGGCCACGTGCCCCGCAAACACCAGCCCGCGACGCGTGGCCTCCGCGGCCAGCACGCGGTGCGCCACGGGGGGGATGAAGTTGTGCACCTTGATGAAGTCGGCCCCCGAGGCGGCCACGGCGGCCACCGCCGCCACCGCGCTCGCCGAGTCGTTCACCACGATGTGCGGTATCCCCAGCGACGGGGGGAGCGGGCGCCCCATGAGCGGGGGCCCGGAGACCACCATCCGCGGCCCCACCAGCGTCCCGGCGGCCACGTCGCGCTGGAAGCCGCGCAGCACCGCCAGCGTGCCGTTCATGTCGCGCACGCCGGTCACGCCGTGGGCCACGTACAGCGGCAGCAGCGCCCGTCCCCCGGCCACCTCGGTGTGCACGTGCATGTCCCACATGCCGGGGATCACGTACTTCCCCGTGGCGTCCACCACGCGCGCGCCGCGCGGCACGGGGGTGGACGCACTGGGCCCCACCGCCTCGATGCGCGCGCCGCGCACCACGATGGTCTGGTCGCGGCGGGGCTGCGCCGCGTCGGGGTCCACCACGGTGGCGTGGGTGATGGCCACCAGCTGCAGCGCGACGGCAAGGACGGGCATGGGCGGGGAGGGGTCGGGAGGGCGGGGGGCGGGGAGGGCGCCGTCTACTGCGGGCGGCGGAACAGCCCCACGACCACCGCCTTCCCCAGCACATGCCCCTGCATGGCCTGCATCACCGCGGCGCGCGTCTCCAGCGCGGCGGGGACCAGCTGCGGGTTGCTGGACGCGGTCACGTCGATGGTGGTGTCCAGCGCGTAGAGCTCGAAGGTGTAGTGGTGCATCGGCCCCGTGGCCGCGGCGCCCGGGCCGCGGTACTGCAGCCCAGAGGCGCTGATCTGCCGCGCGCCGTTCGCCAGCTGCGGGCCCGCGGGGATCCCCTCGGGGAGCCCCGTGGCGGTCCCGGGGATGTTCCACACGATCCAGTGCGGCTGCGTCTGCGTGCCGCGCTGGATGGCCACGTCGGGGTCGATCATGTTGAGCACGAAGCTCACCGTCCCGGCGGGGACGTTGCTCCAGCTGAGCGCGGGGGAGAGCTGCTCCCCCGCCTGCGAGTACTTCACCGGGATGACGCCGCCGTCGGGCCACGCGGTGGTGGTGAGGGTGAGCGGCGCGGGGCGCGGCGGCTGCGCGGCGGGCGCCTGCGCGCGCGCGGGCGCGGCAAGGGCCAGCATGGCGCCCAGCAGGGCGATGGCGGCAGCGGGGATGCGCAGGCGCGGCGGCATCGAGGGCATGGCAGGTCGGGTTGGGGAGACGGATCGGTCCCCTATCCTACAGCCCGCGGGCGCGCCGACAAGCGCAGCCGGATGCCGGTCAGTCGCCCGGCAGCATGGCCCACAGCGCCGGCCGCCCCACGTTGCAGTGCACCAGCCGCGACAGGGGCGACAGGGTCCCCCACCCCAGCCACAGCGCGTGGCGTGCCAGGTGATGCGCCGGCCGCGCCACGGGCGCGCCCGCCCCCGCCCTCAGGCGCGCCAGGCGCGCCCCCAGCGCCGGAACCGGATGGAACACCACCTCCACCCCGGCCGATCGGTGCGGCTCATCGTCCTGCCACCGGTCCAGCGGGGGGAGGGCCTCGGCCAGCGCCGCCGCCGCCCCTGCGCGTGCGGCCAGCGCATCCACGGCGAACACCGCCGCGCGGGACGGCGTGGGGAGCAGCAGCACGCCGGCAAACGCCCACAGCGTCATCCCGGCCGCCAGGGTGAGCACCCCCGCCGCCGACCCCAGGGGCGCCCCGGTCAGCGCCACCACCACCGACGCCCCCAGCGTGTTCCACGCCACCGCCCCCAGCACGCCGCGCCGGTGCGCCCCCGAGGCGGCGATGGCCTGCCGCCGCCGCAGCACCGCCAGCAGGGGGGCGTCGGGAAGCGACAGCCACCGGGCAGGGACCACCAGCGTGCGCGGACGGATGCCGGACCATCCGCCCACGAACCCCGCATCGTCCGCGTCCACGACCCGCACGCGCTCCGGCGCGATCCCCGCCTGCTGGGCCAGCTGGCTGACACGCGGGGGCACCGGCAGGAAGGGGAGCGGGGCGATCAGCCGCGCCAGCGGCAGGCGACCCTGCGCCAGCGCCAGCTGCAGCAGCACGAACGCCCCAAGCGCCGCCGTGACGCCGCCGGCGCGCGCGGCCACCAGCAGCAGGGTGGCCGTGACCGTCCACACCACCAGCTGCACCGCCACGCCGCGCGCCCAGCGCGCCAGCGCCACGCCCAGCGGCGGGCGCTCGCGCACGATCACGGCGCCCCCCAGGAGGTCGAACGGCACGGCCAGCCCCACCACCGCCAGCATCGGGAGGGCCAGGGCGCGCAGCGCCTCCGGCAGCGGTTGCGACACGGCGTCGGAGAGCAGGCGGGCCGGAAGGCCGGCCACCAGGGCCGCCGTCGCCGCGACCACGGCGGTGCCCACACCGGTGATCCCCAGCCACAGGCGCTTGCGGGCGTAGGTCAACCCCGACGAGGTTGCGGGAGGATGTTCCGAGGACAGCGGTGCGGTGGGTGGCATGCGGAGCCAACGCCCGATGCCACCGCGGGGTGCCCGCGCCGCCAGCGCCCCCACCGCCATGACCCCGCCCCCCCTGCATGCCCGTCGCATGAGCGCTCCCCTCCCCCTCACCCTCCCCAACCGCTACCCTGGCCAGCACCTCGTGCGCGCGCGGGCCAACCTGCTGCGCTCCATCGAGCTGCTGGGCGACTCGGCGCCCGACCTGGCCGCCATGCGCACCATCGCCGGGCGCACCGTGGTGCTGGCCAAGCACCCCGCGCTGGCGCGCGAGGTGCTCACCGGCCACCCGCGCAGCCTCCGCAAGGGGCTGGGGCTGCAGCGCACGCGGCGCATCCTGGGGAACGGGCTGCTCACCAGCGAGGGGGAGTTCCACCTGCGGCAGCGGCGCCTGGCGCAGCCGGCGTTCCACCGCGAGCGGATCGCCCGCCACGCCGA
>JBILKP010000067.1:0-12547 GCA_044376625.1 Gemmatimonas sp.
CGGGCCGCGACGGCCCCATCCGCCCCTCGCCCCGCCAGCTGCCACGCCAACGCCACCGCTCCCAGGTGCGTGACCAGTGCGGCCACTGCCGGCGCGCTGCGCACCGCCAGCACGGAGTCCCCCAGCAATGCGCGGCTGGCGGCCAGCAGCAAGGCAATCCCCGGGGGGTGGTCGAAGTACCCCGGGGCCAGCCGCCGCGTCCACTCCCAGTAGTACGCCTCGTCGGGGAAGAGGGGGACCAGCGCCGCCAGCAGCGCCCGGCACCCCGCCGCCCCCGCCACCCACAGCAGCGCCTGACGCCACTGGGCGGCCGTGCGGGCGGCCGCGTCGGGGGCCCCCGCGTCGGGGTCGGGGTCGACCGCGTCGGGGGGGGTCCTGCGGGACGAAAGACGCTCGGCAGCCATGGCGCGAAAGATAGCCGCGACCGGACGGAACCGATCTTGCCTCCTGTTGCCGCCGCTCCGCGCCGGGCGTCCAACGAGTGTCGGACGACCGCGCCTCCGGCCGCCCATTCACGCCTCTCCCGTGCCATGACCGCCGAGTTCCGGACCCAGCCGCGCCACCGCCCCCCCGCCGCCTGGCGGATGCTTGTCGCCGTGGCGACCGCCGCCCTGCTGGGCGGGTGCCTCGACCTCAAGCCCCCCGAGGCGTGCTCCGTGACCGTGGCGCCGGCCACGTTGTCGCTCCCCATCAACGGCACCGCCGCGCTGGTGGGCACCGCCTTCGACTGCGCCGGCAACTCCATCCGCAACCGGCGCCTGAACTACAGCTCCAGCAACAGCGCCGTGGCCACGGTGACCGCCGAAGGGCAGGTCATCGGGGTGGGGGTGGGGAGCGCCACCGTGTCGGCGGTGACCAGCGGCAAGACCGGCAGCGCCGCCGTGACCGTGACCCCCGAGGTCGCCGCCTCGGTGACCGTGACCCCGGGCCCCGTCACGCTGCGCCGCACCAACACGCGCCAGCTCACCGCCACCGCGCGCAATGCGCAGGGGGTGGTGATCACGGGGCGGACCTTCCAGTGGGCCAGCAGCAACAGCGCGGTGGCCAGCGTGGACCAGGCGGGGCTGGTGACGGCCGTGGCCGCGGGGCAGGCGGAGATCACCGCCGAGAGCAACCAGACGGTGGGGCGCGCCACGGTGACCGTGACCGAGATCCCCATTGGCAGCTGCGCGCTGGCGCCGGCATCGGTGCGGCTCACCGTGGGTGAGGGCGTGCAGCCCGTGCTCACGCTGCGTGACACCGCGGCACGGGTGCTGCCGGCCACCGGCCGGCCGATTGTCTGGAGCAGCGACAACGAGACCGTGGCCACGGTGTCCGCCAGCGGGCTGGTGGCCACGCGGCGGGCCGGTACGGCGCGCATCCGCGCCGCCTCGGCCGAGTATCCGGCGGTCACCTGCGAGACGGCGGTGACGGCGGTGGATCCGCGCATCGCGCAGGTGGTGATCACGCCCCGCACGGGCGCGCTGCGCGTCGGCATCCCGCGGGGCTTCAGCGTGACGCTGCTGGACAGCGTGCAGGGGGCGATTCCGCCCGGGCGCGTGGTCACCTGGTCCACCCCCACGCCCACGATCGCGTCGGTGACGGCGGCGGGGATCGTGACGGGGCTGACGCTGGGGACGGCGCGCCTCGTGGCGACGGCCGAGGGGGTGGCGGACACGGTGACGCTCGCGGTGACGCGCATCCCCGTGGGCGGGGTGACGGTGACGCCGCTGCAGGCCACGGTGTACGAGAACCAGCAGCAGGCGTTCCGCGCCACGGTCACCGACTCGGTGGGGACGGAGGTGACCGACCGTGCGGTGGAGTGGACCTCCAGCGACCCGGCGCGCGCCAGCGTGTCGGCCACCGGGGTGGCGCGGGGGCTGGCCTCGGGGACGGTGACCATCGGGGCGACCGTGGAGGGGCGCACGGGCACGGCGCAGCTGGTGGTCCTGCCCACGCCGGTGGACACCATCGTGGTGGCGGACACGGCGTTCACCGTGGTGCGGGGGCTGACCACGGCCTTCGCGATCACGCTGCGCGACTCCACCGGGGCCACGCTGCGCGGGCGGGCGGTGCTGGTGACCTCGGACTTCCCGAACATCGCCGACGGGGTGGCCAATGCCGCGTCGGACCGGGTGGACGTGCGGGGGCTGGCGGTTGGGACGGCGCGGTTTAGCCTGCAGGTGGTGGACGCCAACGGCCGGAATCAGGGGAAGGTCTCCCGGGTCCGCATCACCGTGGTGCTCCCGCCGGCTGTCTCCGCTCCCGCGCCGTCTCGCGCCTCCCCGCCGCCTCCCTGACCCGCATGTCCACCGCCGCCGCCCCGTCGTTCCTGCGCCAGCTCTTTGCCGGGGAGATCGCCAGCGACCTCCTGTTCCCGTACCCGCCGCCGCTGGACCGTCGGGACCCGGAGGAGGCGGAGACGGTGCGGCGGTTGTGTGCGGCGCTCAACGGCATGGCCGCCTCGGGGGTGGTCGACTCGCGGCGCTTTGACGAGCAGGAGCAGGTGGACGAGGGGGCGATCCGCGCCTTTGCCGAGGCGGGGCTGCTGGGGATCAGCATCCCGCGCGCGTACGGCGGGCTGGGGCTGTCGGCCACGGGGTACGCGCGGGTGTTCGGGGCGGTGGCCGCGGTGGACCCCTCGCTGGCGGTGCTGGTGGGGGTGCACTGCGGGCTGGGCGGGAAGGCGATCGTGCTGTACGGCTCCGAGGCGCTCAAGCAGCGCTACCTGCCGGCGTTGGCGCGCGGCGAGACGCTGGGGGCCTATGCGCTGACCGAGCCGGAGACGGGGTCGGACGCCGCCAACATTGTCACGCGCGCCGAGCGCGACCCCGAGGGGCGCGGGTGGCTGCTGACCGGGCGCAAGCACTGGATCGGCAACGGGCACCGCGCGGGGGTGCTGGTGACGTTTGCGCAGACGCCGGTGGAGCGGGACGGGGCCACGGTGCTGCGCCCCACGGCGTTCGTGATCCGCCCCGACTTTCCCGGGTTCCAGGTGGCGGGGACGATCCGCAAGCTGGGGATCCGCGGGTCCACGCAGGCCGAGCTGGTGTTCGACCGGATGCTGGTGCCGGACGACCATGTGCTGGGGGAGGTGGGGAAGGGGTTCCGCGTGGCGGTGCACGCGCTCAACGCGGGGCGGCTGTCGCTGGCGGCGGGGTGCGCGGCGGCGGGGAAGCGGCTGCTGGGGGAGTTCACGCGCTACGCCGAGGCGCGGGTGCAGTTCGGGGCGCCGCTGGCGTCGTTCGAGGTGACGCAGCGGAAGATGGCGACGATCGCGGCGGAGACGTACGCGACCGACGCGATGGTGGGGGCGCTGGCGGCCGCGCTGGAGAACCCGGCGGTGGACGCGTCGCTGGAGGCGGCGTGCGCCAAGGTGTTTGCCAGCGAGATGGCCTGGCGCACGGCCGACGAGCTGGTGCAGCTGGCCGGCGGGCGGGGCTACGTGCAGCCATGGCCGTACGAGCGCTACCTGCGCGACGCGCGCATCCAGCGGATCTTCGAGGGGGCCAACGAGGTGCTGCGGCTGTTCGTGGGGCTCAATGGCGTGCAGGGGCCCGCGGCGGAGTTGCAGGAGCTGGCCCAGGCGCTGCGGCGCCCGCTGCAGCACCTGGGGACGCTCACCGGCTACGCGGCCGAGCGGGTGGCCTCGGCGCTGGGGCAGCGGGCGGGGCTGGAGGTTCCGCTGCACCCGGTGCTGCGCCCCCACGGCGAGGCGTTCGAGCGGCAGGCGGCCGAGCTGGCGGCCGCGGCGGCGGACGCGGTGATGACGCACCGCCGCGAGGTGGTGCACCGGCAACTGGTGGTGGAGCGGCTGGCCGACCTGGCCATGGAGCTGTACGCGCGCGCATGCACGCTGGCGCGCACGCAGCAGCTCATCGGCGAGCGGGGGATCGGCGCGTGCGGGCATGAGGTGGCGCTGGCAGAGCTGTTCTGCGCGCAGTCGGCGCGCCGCTTCCGCACGGTGCACCGGGAGCTGACCGGGCAGGGGGGGGCCACGGTGGACCGCCTGCGACTGGCCGTGGCGGCGGCGGTGCGGTCGCAGGGGGGGTACCTCCCCGCCGACGCGCTGCTGGACGTGCCGCTCCCCTCGCCCCCGGCATGGGGGCTGTCGCGGGAGGCGCAGGAGGCGGCGGTGGGGCTGGTGCCCGCACCGTCGCCGGAGGTCGCGCCGGAGCGCTGACCGGGGGCGCCTGCTACGGCTGCTGCAGGAGCCCCAGCCGCAGGGCGAACTTCACGTAGTCGTGGCGGTGCGCGAGCCCCAGCTTCTCGCCGATGCGCTGCTTGTAGGTGTCCACCGTCTTGGGGGAGATGGTGAGCTGCTCGCCGATCTCGGGGGCGGTGTACCCTTCGGCAATCAGGCGGAGCACCGCCTGCTCGCGGTCGGTGAGCTTCTCGAAGCGGGCGCGGTCGTGCGACGTGGCGTCACGCCGCGCGACGCCGCGGGCGAGCGCGCGGGCGGCGCTGGACTGCACGTAGACGTCCCCCGCCGCCACGGTGCGCACCGCGTCCACCAGCTCGCGGTCGGCGACCGACTTGAGGAGATAGCCGGCGGCCCCGGCCTCGAGCAGCGCCATGAGGTGCTCGTCCTCGGTGTGCATGGTGAGCACCAGCACGCGGCGCGTGGGCGGCGCATCGTCGGGGGCGGGGCGCCCGGCGGCGGCCTCCGTGAGCGCGCGGGTGGCGGTGAGGCCGTCCATCTCGGGCATGGACAGGTCCATCACGATCACGTGGGGGTCGAAGCGCTCGGCCAGGGCGAGGGCATCGCGGCCGTGGCTCCCCTCCCCCACCACCTGAATGTCCCGGGCCGTGGCGAGGACCGCCTTGAGCCCGGCCCGCACGATCTGGTGGTCGTCCACGAGGACCACCCGGATGAGGTCTGGGCGCATCCCCCAATACTGCGGCAGTGCGCGGCCGTCGCCAACCCCGGTCCGGACCAGGGGCTAGCCGGTGGCGTCGAAGGGGGCCCCGGTGCGCTTGAAGACGCGAAACAGGTACACGAACGACGGCAGCAGGATGAGCGTCCCCAGCCCCAGCGCCCACAGCGCCAGCTGCAGGGTGACGCGCGGCGCCGCCAGCGCGGTGATGGTGCGGGAGGGGGGGATGAGCAGCGGGAACTGCGTCCAGGCCCACCCCCACAGGAGGAAGCTGGCCTGCGCCGCGGCGGCCACGCGGGCCAGCGCAAAGCGGCGGCGCACCAGCGCCCACACCACGGTGACCGTGGCCGCCGAGGTGACGGCGTGCATGGCCAGCGCCGTGCGGCCGCGGGTGAGCCCCGCCAGCAACGCCGGGTGTTCCAGGCGCGCCAGCGCCAGCGTGACCAGCGACAGCACCAGGAGCGCCCCCTGCGACCGGAGCGCCCGGCGGCGGAACGTCTCCCGCAGCGCCGCGTCGGGGGCCTCGAGGGTGAGGTACGTGGCCGCCAGGTGGGCGAAGAGGACCAGCGTGAGGGCCCCCACGGCCCACGGGAAGGGGGACCCCGCCCACGGGAGGAGGTAGCGCGCCATGAAGCCGCCGCCGGGCGCGCCGTCCATGGGAACGCGCCCGCTGGCCACCGTCCCCAGGCACACCCCCAGGATGACCGGGGTGAGGAGGCTGGCCACCGAGAAGATCCGTCCCCAGCGGCGCTGCACGTCGTCGCGGGAGCGGTCGTAGCTGCGGAAGGTGAACGCCGAGCCGCGCAGCACCACCCCCACCAGCATCAGCGTGATGGGGAGGTGGAGCGCGGTGGCCAGGTGCGCGAAGGCGGTGGGAAAGCCGGTGAACAGCAGCACCACCACGAGGATGAGCCACACGTGGTTGGCCTCCCAGATGGGGCCGATGACGCGGGCGATGAGCGCGCGCTGCGCCTCGCGGTCCTGGCCGCGCGCCAGCAGGTCCCACACGCCGCCGCCAAAGTCGGCGCCCCCCAGCAGCACGTAGGCGTTGAGCGCCAGCACCATGGTTCCCGCCACCGCATGCGGGAGCGTCCACGGGAGCTCGGCGATCACGGGACGCCGGAGGTCGGGGATGCGCCCGGGCCCGGGGCAACGCCGGGCGGGAGCGGAAACTCCCCCGTGAGCCCCAGTGGCGCGGGGGTCACCCCGGTCTTGAGGATCTGCCGCCAGAGCAGGAAGGTGACGGTGACGGCCAGCCCCAGGTACAGCAGGGTGAACAGGGCGAACGACACCCCCACCCCGGGCACGGGGGTCACCGCCTCCGCCGTGCGCATGACGCCGTGGATGATCCACGGCTGGCGCCCCACTTCGGTGACGGTCCACCCGGCTTCCACGGCCACGAACCCCAGCGGTCCGGTGAGCACCAGCGCCAGCAGGAAGGGGCGATCGGCGGGGAGGGGCACCCCGCCGCCGCGCCGGCGGCGCCACGCCCGCCACCCGCCCCACAGCGCCACCAGCGCCATGGCCGAGCCGCACGCCACCATCAGCTGAAAGGCGGCGTGCACGATCCCCAGCGGCGGGCGGTCGGCGGGGGGGACGGCATCCACGCCGGGGATGACCGTGTCCGGGTTGCCGGTGAGGAGGAGGGAGAGTGCACCGGGGATCTCCAGCGCCCCCCGGTGCGTGAGCGTGCGCTCGTCGGGCCACCCGCCCACCACGAAGGGCGCGGGGCCGGTGCGCAGGTGCCCCTCCATCGCCGCCAGCTTGACCGGCTGACGGGTGGCCACGTCGCGCGCGCTGAGGTCGCCGGAGAGCGGCTGCAGCAGCGCGGCCGGCAGCGCCACCCACAGCGCCACCCGCAGCGCGCCGCGGTGGAACGCCGCGTGCGGCGTCCCCCGTCGCAGCGCCCACGCGTGGATCCCCGCCACGCCGAAGCCGGTGGCCGCGTAGGCGGCCAGCGTCATGTGCAGCACCTGCGTGGGCATGGCCGCGTTGAACAGCGCCGCGATGGGGTCGATGTCGGTGAAGGTGCCGTCCACCAGCCGGAAGCCGGTCGGGGCGTTCATCCACGCGTTGGCGCTGACCACGAAGATCCCGCTGAGCGCGCCGCTGAGCGCCACCACCACCCCGGCCAGCAGGTGCGTGCGCGGCGGGATCAGCCGCCACGCGTACAGGTAGATCCCCAGGAAGATCGCCTCGGTGAAGAAGGCGAACCCCTCGAGGGAGAAGGGCATCCCGATGATGGCGCCCGCATGCGCCATGAACGCCGGCCAGAGGAGCCCCAGCTCGAACGACAGCACCGTCCCCGAGACGGCGCCCACGGCGAACAGGATGGCAGTCCCCTTGGCCCACCGCTTGGCCAGCTCGAGGTACACCCCGTCACCCGTGCGCAGCCACCACCACTCGGCCAGCACCATCAGCAGCGGCATCCCGATCCCCACCACCGCGAACACGATGTGGAAGGCCAGGCTGGTGGCCATCTGGGCGCGGGCAAAGACCAGGTCATCCATACCCGGAACCAACGCCCCCCCGGCCGGGGCCGGTTCCTGTGCCGCGCCGCCCCCGGGCGGGGCTTACCCCGCGGCCGGCGCCCCCTGCACCACGCCGGTGCAGGTCCCCAGCCCGATGCGCACCGCGCCGGGGCGCTCGGCCCACGCCGACAGCACCACCTCGTCCCCGTCCTCCAGGAACCGCCGCAGCTCCCCCGTCGGGAGCGTCAGCGGCTCCGCGCCGCGCCAGGTGCGCTCCAGCAGGCAGCCGCGGCTCTCGGGGGTGGGCCCCGACACGGTGCCGCTCCCCAGCAGGTCTCCGGGGCGCAGGTTGCACCCGTTGCTGGCGTGGTGCGTGATCATCTGTCCCAGCGTCCAGTACAGGTCCTGCGTGCGGCTGACGGACACCACGTGCGGAGGCATCCCCTGCGCGCGCATGGCCGCGGTGCGCAGCGCCACCTGGAGGGTGAGCGCCACGCCCCCCTGCGCCCGGTCGACGGGGTGGTCGAGGTAGGGAAGCGGCGCCGGATCCCCCTCGGCGCGCGGCGCCAGCGGCCCGCGGAAGGGCGCCAGCGCCTCCAGCGTCACCACCCAGGGGCTGACGCTGGTGGCAAAGCTCTTGGCCAGGAACGGCCCCAGCGGCTGGTACTCCCAGCTCTGCAGGTCGCGCGCCGACCAGTCGTTGAGCAGGCACACGCCAAAGGCATGCGCCTCGGCCTCCGCCAGCGGGATGGGGGTCCCCAGCGCGTTGCCGGGGCCGATGAACACGCCCAGCTCCAACTCGTAATCCAGCGACCGGGACGGGCCCACGGTGGGGGCGGGGTCGTCGGGCCCCTTGCGCTGCCCCGACGGCCGGCGCACGGGGGTGCCGGAGACCACCACGCTGGAGGCGCGGCCGTGGTAGCCGATGGGGACCCACTTGTAATTGGGGAGCAGCGGTTGGTCGGGGCGGAACATGGAGCCCACGTTGGTGGCGTGGTGCACCGAGGCGTAGAAGTCGGTGTAGTCGCCCACCTGCGCCGGAAGGAACAGCTCCGCCTCGTCCTGCGGCACCAGCGCGTGCGCCACCAGCGCCTGCCGCTCGGCGGGGAGCTCGTCGCCCAGCAGCTGCGAGAGCGCGCGACGGAGCGCGCGGCGCGGCGCGGCCCCGCGCGCCATGAGCGCATTGAGCGTGGGCGCATTGCAGGCGCGCGCGGCCGCCAGCGCCGCCCCGTCGTCATCCAGGAGCCCCACCGCCACGCAGGCGGTCACGTCCAGGATGGCGTCACCGATGGCCACCCCCACCCGGGGCGCCTCGTGGGTGCCGGCGCGCCGGAAGACGCCGAAGGGGAGGTTCTGCAGCGGGAAGTCCCCCCCGGAGGCGGTGGCGCCGCTCACCCAGCTGCGGCGCGACGGGTCCAGCGTGGGATCGACGGGAAGCGGGGCGGAGGTGTCCATGGCGCGGGGAAGGGTCAGTGCCAGCCAAGGGCGCGGGTTTCCTGCGCCGGCTCGAGGAAGGAGCAGGAACCGAAGCTGATCAGCTGCGTCGCGCGCAGCCGCCGGAGCGCCTCACGGGAGAAGACGTGATCGCCGTGCGGGCCGCGCCAGGTGATGGCCTCGTCGGTGGCCACGAACGCCTCGGGGCGACGCTCCAGCACCAGCTGCCGCGCGGTGTCGCCCTGGTGCCCCGCCGGGGTGTCCAGCAGGGCGGCCGTGAGGAAGAGCGGGGCAAAGCCGTACATCTCGGCCGTGTCGGCGTCCGCGGCCTCGGTGAGCGGGTGACGCCCCCCCAGCACATGGTGCAGCCCGGCCGTGGCCTTGCAGGGGACGCCATGTGCACGGCAGGCGCGCAGCAGCGCCAGCACCCCCTCGGCAGGGGGGATGGCGTCGGCGGTCACCCCGCCGGTGCGCACCTTGGCGCGCAGCCCGGCCGCCGCCACGGCCGCCACCAGCGCGGGGAGGTCGTCCCCCAAGGGCAGCTCACAATAGGCCGTCAGGGTGGGCGGGAGCGCCGCCGCCAGCGTGTGCACCGCCTCCTTGGTGGTCACCCGCGTCTCGTAGGCATCCACCTCGGCGCTGCATTCGTCACGGCCGACGCGGTGGCGCTCGTTGAAGGCGGCGATGGCGGCCAGGTCGGCGGTCACGTCGCCACTGCCGGTGACGGCCAGCCGCCAGGGGATGGCGCCCGCGTCACGGGGGAGGAAGGGATCGGCGGCACGGGCGAAGGGCTCGAGCCCGCCGGCGGGGCAGATGAAGCGCCCCAGCATCCACCCCTGCCCGCCGGCGCGGTAGTGGGCGAAGCGCCGCACCGCCTCGGCCATGGGGAGCGCGGCCGGGGGGAAGAGGCCGGCATAGTCCACCAGCCCCTCCAGGAGGATGCGGGCGGCGGGATCGGTACCAGACGGGAGACGAACCGGCATGGGGCAACGGGGTAGGAAGCGGAATCCGGAGTTCCCTAATCTACCCCCGGAATCTCCTGCGAATCCCCGGGGGGATGGTAGATTCCGGGCGCGAAGCCGAGCCGTTTCGTCCCTTCCCCCGACTTCACCCGCTACAGGAGACGTCATGCGCGTGACGACCGTGGCCAGCGCCTTGGCCACCTTGACCCTTGCCGCCACCGCGGCGGCGCAGCCTGGCGCCGTGGCGTCGGCCTGCTCCATCGACGCCAATTCCCCCAAGGAGCTGGCGATGGCGTCGCTGTCGTTGCAGCAGGCGCGCAGTGCCGGCACCCCCGAGCAGCGCAAGAAGCTGCTCACCGGCGTCATGAAGGAGCTGGACACCAAGCCCGAGCGGTTCGCCAAGAATCCCGGGGGCTACAACTACGTGCTCAGCGACGCGCTGCGGCTGTGGGGGGTGGAGCCGGGGATCCCGGCGGTGCCCACGCGGGGGCAGCTGGGGATGGTGGCCAACCCCGCCGCGCCGTACGACATCGTGGTGCAGATGGACTCGGCCTACCGGCGCATCACCGCCGCGCTGCCGGACTGCGCCGGCGACGTGGCGCAGCTGCGGCAGAACGAGGTGTGGCT
The DNA here is from genome assembly GCA_044376625.1 of Gemmatimonas sp. Taxonomy (GTDB): domain Bacteria; phylum Gemmatimonadota; class Gemmatimonadetes; order Gemmatimonadales; family Gemmatimonadaceae; genus Gemmatimonas. The sequence goes on from JBILKP010000067.1 coordinate 10,351, forward strand.
GGCCAACACGCAGGCCGCGCTGGCGGCCTCGAGCAGCGGGCAGCTGGACTCCGCGGAGTACTACGCGAAGCGGTCGATGACGGTGAGCGAGGGGAACCCCTACCCCTACTACGTGCTGGCCAACGTGGCCAATTCGCGGAACAACCGCCCCGAGGCGATCCGCAACTGGCAGCAGGTGGTGCAGCGCGCGGGGAGCGACAGCAACTACCGCGACCTCAAGCAGAGCAGCATGTACTACGTGGGGATGAGCCAGCTGGAGATGGCGGGGGGGCAGCAGGGGGCGGAGCAGGCGGCCACCGCGAAGGCGGCGGCGGCCTCGCTGCAGGCGCTGCTGGTGGCGGCCCCCGACCACCCCGACGCAGCCAACCTCATGAACGGCTGGGCCGACGCGCTCACGCTGGCCAAGGACACCGCGGCCATCCCGCAGGTGTATGCGCCGCTGCTGGCGGACCCGTCCAAGGGCTCCGACCTCAAGTTCATCGTGGGCGGCGTGATCGCCTCGCGCATCAACCGCGCCGACGACGCGCTCAAGCTGTTCGAGGGGGCGGTGGCGGCCAACCCCTTCGCCCGTGATGCGCTGCGCAACGTGGCGGCCACCTACTACGGGCGCGACCAGTTCGCCCAGATGTTCGAGCCCACGCGCAAGCTGCTGGCGGTGGACCCCAACAACTTCGACGCCTGGATGTTCAATGCCTACGCGGCGCAGGGGCTGATGAAGGCGGTGAAGGTCCCCGCCGCCAAGAAGGTGATGTCCCCCGCCGACCAGAAGACGATGGCCGAGGCGCGGGCGCAGCAGAAGGCGTGGGGGGACACGCTGGTCAAGTACCAGACCATCGCCGACGGGCTGCCGGTGAAGGTGGAGGTCGTGGAGTTCTCGCGGCGGAGCACGGAGTCCACGGTGTCCATCTCGGTGGAGGAGATGGGGGCCGCCGGCGGCACGCACCAGGTGGTGATGGAGTTCGTGGACCGCGACGGGAAGGTGGTGGCCACCGACACGCAGTCCACCGGCGCGCTCAAGAAGGGCGAGGTGAAGCAGCTGCAGTTCAAGGGGGCGGGAGAGAAGATCCTCGCCTTCCGCTACCAGCCCATCAAGTAGGGCGCGGGCGGGCGAACGACGCGGGGGGCGGCGCCGGCATCCGGCACCGCCCCCCGCGTGCATCCGGCCCCGTCCGGGGCAGGCGCGGCGCGGCTACTTGAGCCGCGCCTGCATCTCGCTGATGAGGTCCTTGTAGCTGTTGAGGAGGCGGTCCCACGGCTCGAAGTTCTCATCGTCGCGCGCCGACTTGAGCGGGTCGCGGTTCTGCTCCGACTCGATCTTCACGGCGTAGCGCAGCGGCGACTCCCCCTGCCGCTTCACGATGATGCGGGTGCGCACCACGCGCCCGGTCTCCTTCCAGGTGCGCACCTCCCACGCGGTGCGCAGGTAGCCGGTCTGGCTGTCGGAGTTCTCCAGCACGTCGAAGGCGGAGAGGACGATGCTGGAGACCAGCTTCCACGCGGCCTCCTCGGCGAGCTTGGGGGTGACCTCGACGGTGATGTTCATGTTGGCCTGGTCGCTGGCCACCGAGGCCCCGTAGGACTCGTCGGCCGACAGCTGCACGTTGGCCTCCAGCGGGGGCGACGGCGCGTTCTCCTGCGCACAGTAGGGCTCCTGCCACGGCATGAAGCCCGACTGCTCCACGCGCACGGTCACGCAGCCGCCATCGGGCACCCGGACGCTCACGGCGCCCGTCCCCGCCGCCCGGTTGTTCACGAACACGCGCGCGCCCTGCGGGGCGTTCACGGTCACCACGCGCCCGGCCAGCCCCACCTGGTCGGCCATGGGCGGGGGCGGGAACCCCTCCTTGTTGCAGTACTGCCGCTCGGTGGGGGTCCAGCCGGCCTTCTGCACGCGAATGGTGGTGCACCCGCCATTGGGCACCACCACGTCGGCCACGCCGTCCCCGAGCTTGGTGTCGCCGGTGAACACCTCGGCCCCGGGCACGGCCGCGGTCACGGCCACGCGCCGGTCCACCAGTTCGAGCTTGTCGGTGGGCACCGGGTACTGCGTGGAGCCCTTGTCCCACTGGTACACGCGGCGCACGGGGGCATACCCCGGCTTGCGCAGCTCCACCGTGGCCGAGCTCCCCTCCTCCACCTCCACCTCGGCCTGCCGCTGCCCGTTGGGGGTGCCGTTGACGTAGATGGTGGCGTCAAA
>JBILKP010000252.1:0-4043 GCA_044376625.1 Gemmatimonas sp.
GGCGCCGCTGGCGCGGGTGACCGCGGCCATGCACGAGGCGGCCGCCACGCTGGCCTTTGAGCGGGCGGGGGCGCTGAAGGGGCGGGTGGTCCTGCTGGCGTGGCTGCGCGAGCGGGTGCGGCACTTCACCGCCAACGTGGACCGGCTGACGTTCCAGTACCGCGCCCCCGCGGCCGACGGCGGGGCGCACGTGTACCTCGTGCGGCGCGGCACCGTGCGCGCCGACTGTCCCGCCCCGCGCACCCCGGAGGAGGCGGCGGCCTTCGCCGCGCTGGTGGCGCGCGTGTACCACCCCGAGGAGCCGGCCGGCGCAGAGCTGGCGCCGCATGCGCTGGACGAGTTTGCGCTGGTGGCCAGCTGGTTCCGGCGCAAGCCGGAGGAGCGGGGGCATGCGGTGCCGGCGGGGACCGCGTGGACAGCGGACGGCGGGGTCGGGGGGTAGCTTCGGGGCACCTGCCCACCCGGAGCTTCCATGATCCCCGTCTCCTTCCTGTTCGCTGCGGCGCTGGCCGCCGCCCCCGCCGACTCCCTCACCGCGCGCGAACTGCTGGACGTGCGCACCGTGCAGGCACAGGCGCTTGCCCCCGACGGCCGCTGGGTGGTGGCCACCCGCTCGGCGCGCCGCGACCAGCTGGGGTTCGTGGCGGCGCGCGACGGCGACCCCACCTACGCACGCGCCACCCCCGCCGAGCTGCTGCTGGTGGACACGCGCACCGGCGCCGAGCGCCCGCTGCTGCCGGGGCGCGTCACCGCGCGCGGCGCCGTGTTCGCCCCCGATGGCGGACGCGTGGCGGTGGCGGTGCTGGAGGCGGCGGACGTGTGGGGGCTGCGCGTGGTGGAGGTGGCCGGCGGCACGGTCACGCCCATCCGTCTCCCCGCGGGGACGCTGGTGGACGGCACCGCGCCGCTGACGTGGAGCGCCGACGGCCGCACGCTGTGGGTGGCCACCCGCACCGTGGCGTGGCGCGACAGCGCGCGGGCGCGCTTTGCCACGCTGGTGCGCGGCCCGGTCACCGCGCTGGGCGCCCCCGCCGACGAGCCGTTCCTGCCGTGGGAGGGGCTGCGGCGTGAGGCACAGCGTCGCGCGGTGGTGGCGGTGGACCTCGCCGCGCAGCGCGTGACGCCGGTGCTCCCCGCAGGGCTGATCGCCACCGTCACCCCCGCCCCCGACGGCGGTGCGCTCAGCTGGACCGAGGACATGGCCGCGAAGACCGACTACGACGTGATCATGGGGCGCGAGGACCGGCTGCTGGCGCGCCGCACCGGCGACTCGACGCGGGTGCTGTTCCCGTCGATCAAGGGGGTCACCGTGCGCTGGGCCGAGGATGGCCGGCGCTACTTCTACGGGCGCGAGGGCGCCCTCTGGATGGGGACCATCCCCGCCCCCGGGCAGACGGTGGAGGCGACGCGCCGTCGCCTGGCCGCCCCCGACAGCGCCGCCCCCGGCGACACGTCGCGCGCCGCGCGCGACCGCCGCGCCCGCACGCGCCTGACGCTGCTGCGCGTGGCCGACGCCGGCGACGCCGTGCTGGCGCAGGACGCCGCGGCGCTGTGGCTGGTGGACACCGCCGGCGCGCGCACGCGCATCGCGACGCTCCCCGACAGCGCCGACGCCGCATCGCCGCGCCCCACCGTGCTGGAGTGGTCGCACGACGGGCGGTGGGTGTACCTGGCGCTCAACGCGCGCGACCGCTACGACCGCGCCGTGGCGCGGTGGGACCGGCAGAGCGGCGAGCTGCGCACCCTGGTGCGCGACGGGCGGCTGCGCAGCGCCCTGCAGCTCTCGCGCGACGGGAGCACGCTGCTGTGGAACCAGGCGGAACCCAACCGCCCCGCCGACCTGTGGGTGGCCGACGCCGCGCTGGCGGCGCCGCGCCGGCTGCTGGAGGCCAACGCGTGGCTCACCGAGGGGCGCGTGGCGCGCACCGAGCTGTTCCGCTACGTCGACGCCGACGGCGCGCCGCAGTGGGGGGTCCTCTTCCACCCCATGGGGGTCGCGGCGGGGCCCGCCCCCACGGTGTTCATCCCCTACGAGGACTTCTTCGACGACGGCTACGACGCCATGGCCAACTTCCTGGCGTCGCGCGGCTACGCGGTGGTGAAGCCCAGCGTGTCCTTCGAGACGGGGTTCCCCGGCGAGGCGTGGGCCAAGGGGGTCACCGCCGCCGCCAACACCCTCGTGGCGCGCGGCGTCGCCGACTCGGCGCGGCTGGGGGTGCACGGCACCAGCTACGGCGGCTACGCCACCAACCTGCTCATCACGCAGACGAAGCGCTTCAAGGCGGCCATCAACATCTCGGGGAAGGTGGACATCATTTCCTTTTACACCGACTCGCCGCGCCTGGGGAACCGCAACACGCACGCCGCCGAGAAGAGCCAGGACCGCCTGGGCGCCACGCTGTGGCAGCAGCCGCAGAAGTACTGGGCGCACAGCGCGGTGCTGTACGCCGACCGCATCGAGACGCCGCTGCTGCTGATGACCGGCGGCGAGGACCACAACGTGCCGGCGCAGAACACGCGCGAGATGTACTACGCCCTGCGCCGGCTGGGGAAGCCGGTGGTGTGGGTGAACTATGCCGACGGTGGGCACGGCATCCCCATGACCACCGAGGCGGAGTTCACCGACTGGCACCAGCGCATCGCCGGGTGGTACGCGCGGTACCTGCGCCCCGCGCCCCGCTGACCCCGTCTCCCCCCACCGGAGGATCCCCATGCATCCCGTCATCCGTGTGTCCGTCGCGGCCCGGCTCGCGCTTGCTGCCGCCGTCCCCGCGCTGCTCTCCGCGCAGCCCGTCCCCGAGGTGCAGCTAAAGGAGTGGGAGGTGCCCTGGGGCGCCGCCGGCCGCCCGCGCGATCCGTCGTTTGACGCGCAGGGGCGCGTCTGGTTCGTGGGGCAGGAGGGGAACTACGTGGCGCGGCTGGACCCGGCCACCGGCGCGTTCACGAAGGTCGAGATCGACCCCGGCACGCACCCGCACACGGTGCACGTGGACCGCTTCGGTGACGCGTGGTACGCGGGCAACCGCAACGGCATGATCGGGCGCATCAACGGGCGCACGGGGGCCATCACCCGCTACCCCATGCCCGACAGCGCGGCGAAGGACCCGCACACCATCGCCTTCACGAAGGACGGGCACCTCTGGTTCACGCTGCAGAACAGCAACATGGTGGGGTACCTGGACCGCACCTCGGGGCGGGTCACGCTGCACCGCATGCCCACGCCGCGGTCGCGCCCGTATGGCATCGTGATCGACCGCACGGGGCGCCCCTGGTTCAACCTCTTCGGCACCAACGCCGTGGGGACCATCGACCCGGCGTCGGGGCGCGTGCGCGAGTACCGCCTCCCCCACGAGCGCGCGCGCGGGCGCCGCATCGCCCTCACCAGCGACGGCGCGGTGTGGTACGTGGACTACACGCGCGGCTTCCTGGGGCGGCTGGACCCGGCCAGCGGCGCGGTGGCGGAGTGGCCCATGCCCGCCGGCGGGGGCGCCCTCCCCTACGCCATGACGGTGGATGACGCCGACCGCCTCTGGTTCGTGGAGACGGGCACCCAGCCCAACCGGCTGGTGGGGTTCGACCCCGCCAGCCGCGAGTTCTTCGGGCGCACCGACCTGGGCCCCGCGGTCCCCAACACGGTCCGGCACATGGTGTTCGACCCGAAGACGCGCAGCATCTGGTTCGGGAGCGACCGCGGCACCATCGGGCGGGCCACCGTGCCGCCGGCGCGGAAGCCCGTGTCGTGAGGGCGCGCGGGCCCGCTGGCGCCCCACCCCGCGGTGCCCCCCCGTGCCCCGCCCGGAACCGGTAGCTTATTCCGCATGACGCCTTCCACGTCCCCCCAGCCGGCGGTGGCCTTCCAGGGCGAGCCGGGCGCCTTCAGCGAGCTGGCCATCCGGGACCAGTGGCCGCAGGGCGCAGCCGCCCTCCCCTGCCCCACCTTCGACGACGCGCTGGGCGCGCTCTTCGACGGGCGGGCGACCTTTGCCGTGATCCCCGTGGAGAACGCCATCGCGGGCCCGGTGGTGGCGGCCCAGGAGGCGCTG
>JBILKP010000253.1:0-4037 GCA_044376625.1 Gemmatimonas sp.
TGATGGACCTCAAGGTGCCGGACGGCTTCCTGGGGAAGCTGTCGCTGCTGCCGCGGCTGCTGGAGGTGTCGAAGTTCCCGCCGCGCGTGAAGGGGGGCACCCCCTCCTGCCAGGAGGTGGTGTGGCGCGGCGACGAGATCGACCTGGACAGGATCCCCGTGCTGCACTGCTGGCCCGAGGACGGCGGCCCGTACATCACCATGACGGCGGTGGTGTCCAAGGACCCGGCGCGCGGCATCCGCAACGTGGGGATGTACCGCGTGCAGCAGCTGGGGAAGCGGCATGTGGCCATGCACTGGCAGCGCCACAAGACCGGCGCCGAGCACATGCGGCAGATGGCGGAGCGCGGCGAGAAGATGCCGGTGTGCATCGTGGTGGGGAGCGACCCCGCCAGCATGTACTCGGCCTCCGCGCCGCTCCCCCCCAACATCGACGAGTTCCTCTTTGCGGGGTTCCTGCGCCGCGAGCCGGTGCGGCTGGCCAAGGCGGTGACGTGCGACCTGGAGGTCCCCGCCGACGCGGAGTTCGTGATCGAGGGGTACATCGACCCCGCCGAGCCGCTGGTGGTGGAGGGGCCCTTTGGCGACCACACGGGGTTCTACAGCGAGGCGGACCTGTACCCGCGCGTGCATGTCACCGCGGTGACCATGCGGAAGAATCCGGTGTACGCCACCACCATCGTGGGGCGCCCCCCCATGGAGGACTTCTACCTCGGGCACGCCACCGAGCGGATCTTCCTGCCGCTGCTCAAGCTCACCACGCCGGAGATCGTGGACTACCACATGCCCGCCGAGGGCGGGTTCCACAACCTGGTGTTCGTGAGCATCGACAAGAAGTACCCCGGCCACGCCGACAAGGTGATGCACGCGCTGTGGGGGCAGGGGCTGATGTCGCTGGCGAAGGTGCTGGTGGTGGTGGACAAGGAGGTGAACGTGCGCAACCCCGTGGAGGCCTGGTGGGTGGCGCTCAACAACATGGACCCCGAGCGCGACGTGCGCTTCACCATGGGGCCCGTGGACGTGCTGGACCACGCCAGCCGCGCGTTCACCTACGGCAGCAAGATGGGGATCGACGCCACGCGGAAGTGGCCCGAGGAGGGGTTCACGCGGGCGTGGCCCAAGGTGATCGCCATGGATGACGCCACGCGGCAGGCGGTGGACGCCAAGTGGGGGCGGCTGGGGATTGCCGCGGCGTGGCGCCCGTGACCGCGGTGGCGCCGCCGCCCGGGGCGCGCGACGGGCAGCTGCTGCGCGGCGGGTCGCTGGCGGTGCGGCTGGCCAACTTCGTGAAGCTGCCGCACACGGTGTTCGCCATGCCCTTCGCGCTGGTGGGGGTGGTGCTGGCCAGCACCGTGGCGCCGCTCACCGTCGGCACCGTGGGGTGGGTGCTGGTGGCGTTCACCGCGGCGCGCTTTGCGGCGATGGCCTTCAACCGGCTGGTGGACCGCGAGGTGGACGCGCTCAATCCGCGCACCGCGCAGCGCGAGCTCCCGGCGGGGACGCTCACCGTGCGGCAGGCCCGCGCCAGCATCGTGGCGGCCAGCCTGCTGTTCGTGGTGGCGGCATGGCGCCTGAATCCGCTGTGCCTGGCGCTGGCGCCGGTGGCGCTGGGGTGGGTGCTGGGGTACAGCTACACCAAGCGCTTCACGCGGTGGTGCCACCTGTGGCTGGGGCTGGGGCTGGCCATCGCGCCGGTGGGGGGGTACCTGGCGGTCGCGGGGGCGTGGAGCGACCCGTGGTGGCGGCTGTGCGTGCTGGCGCTGGCGGTGCTGTGCTGGAGTGGCGGTTTCGACATGATCTACGCGCTGCAGGACGCGGGGTTCGACCGCGCGCACGGGCTGCACAGCGCGCCAGCCGCCTTCGGGGTGCGCGGCGCCATCCGCCTCGCGCGGGGGCTGCACACCGTCGCCGTGGCCTGCCTGGCCGCGCTGGTGGCGTCGCAGCCGCTGGGGCCGGCGGGCCCCGCGGCCTCGGCGGTGCTGTGGGCGGGGGTGGCGGTGGTGGCGCTGCTGCTGCTCTGGGAGCACCGGCTGGTGCGCGCCGACGACCTGTCGCGCGTGGACGCCGCCTTCTTCACGATGAACGGGCTGATCTCGATGAGCTTCCTGGCGGCGGTGGTGGCGGCGCGCGTGCTGCAGGCGCGGGGCGCATGAGCGCCGGTGGCGCCGGCGGGCTCCCCGTGGTGCTGGCCATCACCGGCGCGTCGGGGGCGCCGTACGCGGTGCGCCTGCTGGCCGAGCTGGTGGCGCTGCGCGTCCCCACGTGGCTGATCGTCTCGTCGCACGGCTTCCGGTTGCTGGCCACCGAGAGCGACCTCCCCGACCTGGCCGCACTGCGCGCCCACGTGGGCGCGGAGGGGTTTGACGCCACCGTGCGCGTGTTCGACGACGGCGACCGCGGCGCGGCACCGGCCAGCGGCTCGGCGCGCACCCGCGGCATGGTGATCTGCCCCTGCTCCATGGGCACGGTGGCGGCCGTGGCGCACGGTACGTCGCGCTCGCTGGTGGAGCGCGCCGCCGACGTGGCGCTCAAGGAGCGGCGCCCGCTGCTGCTGGTGCCGCGGGAGACACCGCTGTCGCTCATCCACCTGGAGAACCTGGCGCAGGTCACCAGGGCTGGCGCCACGGTCATCCCCGCCGCACCGGGGTTCTACCACCGTCCCACCGCCATCAGCGAGCTGGTGGACTTCATGGTGGCGCGCGTGCTGGACCACCTGCAGCTGGAGCACACGGTGGGGAAGCGGTGGGGGGAGGCATGACGGGGGCCCACCCCACCGCGGCGGCGCCCCCGCGCGGCGCCACGGTCATCGGGCTGGTGTCCGACACGCACGGCATGGTGCGCCCCGAGCTGTTCGAGGCGCTGGCGGGGGTGTCACAGATCCTCCACGCTGGCGACGTCGGTCCGGCCGACGTGCTGGCAGAGCTGTCGGCCATCGCGCCGGTGCGCGCCGTGCGGGGGAACACCGACGCCCCCGGGCGTCCGGAGCTGGCGGAGCGCATCGAGGACGTCATTGACGGCGTGCGCATCGTGGTCACGCACGGGCATGAGCTGGGGAGCCCCACCCCCCCCAAGCTGGTGTCCGCCTATCCCACGGCCCAGGTGATCGTGTACGGGCACACCCACCAGCAGCTGGTGGTCAAGGCGGCGCGGCGGCTGGTGGTCAACCCCGGGGCCGCCGGGGCGCGACGCTTCCACCTGCAGCCGTGCGTGGCGCGGCTGTACCTGTGGCAGGGGCAGGCCGACGTGGAGCTGGTGCCGCTGCTCCCGGCGGAGGCCGCCGAGGGATAGCCGCCCCCCAAGGGCGCCCCGCTGGCCAACGGGTGGCGGCGGCTGTGACCTGCGGCGGGGGGGGGGCGTCGAAGGGAGACCGCGCCCTGGTGTGCCTGTCGGCCCGCCAGGTGGTGCGCGCCTTGCCCTCTCGTGATCAAGCTTCTCTCCTTGCCAGACGCCCTGTCGTCCGCCCGCCCGCGGACGGAGGTGCGTCCGGAGGAGGGTATCACGGTCCCGGTGCTGGTTGTCACGGATCCGGCCACCACGCTGGTCAACCGGTTCTGTCGCCAGCTGCACCAGGCGTACCGCCTGCGCCTGGCCACCGATCCGCGCGTGCGCCTGTTCGAGGTCGCCTCCCTGGCCCAGCTGGCCACCGTGGCGCACGCCCAGCGCCCCACGGTGATCGTGAACCTGTCGCGCCACCCGGTGGCGGCGCTCCAGCAGCTGCTGCCACCCTGGGCGCTGGTGGTGGACTTTGTCTATCGGGAGGCCGACGCCGTGCAGGTGCCGCTGTCGCGGCTGGCGGGGCGTCCGCTGTTCATCCCCGGGCTCCGCGCCGTGCTGCGCCACCCGTCCACCGCGGCCGTGACCGCGTTCCTGCATCGCGGTGGCGGCGGGTGCGAGGGGACCATCGGCCAGTGGGAATGGCGCTCGCACCACAAGGTGGCCGGGCGCCTGCGCACCGCGCTGCTCACCGGCTCCTTCCTGGTGCTGGACTGCTTCCTGGGGGCGCTCCACGACGGCGTGGCCCCCGAGAGCTACGGGGCG
>JBILKP010000254.1:0-4036 GCA_044376625.1 Gemmatimonas sp.
ATAGCGTGGCCGAGTCGCCGGTGCAGGCGGGGCTGATCTGGGTGGGGGCGGACGACGGCAACCTGCACGTGACGCGCGACGGCGGGAAGAACTGGACGCGCGTGGACGGGAACGTCCCCGGCGTGGGGGCGGCGGCGGTGGTGAGCCACGTGGAGCCCAGCCGGCGCGCGGCGTGCACGGCGTACGCGACGTTCGAGCGGAAGTTCATGGACGACCTGCGTCCGTACGCGTACCGCACCACCGACTGCGGCGCCACGTGGACGAGCATCGCGGGGAACCTGCCGGAGGGGGCGTACCTGCAGGTGCTGCGCGAGGACCCGCGCAATCCCGAGGTGCTGTACGCGGGGACCGAGACCGGGCTGTACGTGAGCGTCACCGGCGGGGGGAGCTGGTTCCGCCTGGGGGGGAACCTGCCGGCGGTGCCGGTGCACGAGGTGCTGGTGCACGGGCGGGAGAACGACCTGATCGTGGCCACGCACGGGCGGGGGGCGTGGATCCTGGATGACGCGTCGGCGATCCAGGAGTTGGCGGCGGCGGCGGCCAAGCCGGTGCACCTGTTCGGCATGCGCACGGCCACCCGGTTTGCCACCAAGCAGGCCAAGGGGTCGCTGGGGGACGCGCTGTTCCGCGGTCCCAACCCGGCGTACGGGGCGATCATCCGCTACCACCTGGCGTCGGCGCCGGCGGCGGGGACGGCGGCCAAGGTGGAGATCGTGGACGCGGCGGGGACGGTGATCCGCACGCTGCCCAGGATTCCGACGGCGGCGGGCGTCAACACGACGGCGTGGGACCTGGCGCATGAGGGGCCGCGCCCGCGGCGCGCGCCGGCGCCCGGGGAGGGGGCGTCCGGGGGCGATGAGGACGAGTTCTGGGGGGCCACGGGCGGCCCGCGGGCGCTCCCGGGGCGCTACACGGTGCGGCTGACGGTGGGGGCCACGGTGGTGGAGCAGCCGGTGCAGCTCCGGGTGGACCCCACGGCGAAGGCCACCGCCGAGGGGCTCAAGGCGCAGTTCGACCTGGCGATGGAGCTGCGGACGCTGCAGTCGCTGGCCAACGACACGCTGCGGGCGCTGGACACGCGCCGCGGGGAGCTTGAGGCGCGGCGGCGCGGGGCGCTGGCGCTCCCCAATAATGAAGGGGCGCCGGTGGCGGCGTCGCTGCAGGGGGAGCTGGCGCAGCTCGACTCGCTGGTGACCACGCTGACCAAGCCGGCCAACTATCCGTACTGGAGCGAGGGGCCGCGGGTGAGCGAGCGGATCAGCAACCTGCTGCGGAACGTGGACAGCGGGAACTTCCCCCCCACGGGTCCGCAGCGGGCGCTGTCACAGGAGCTGGCGGTGGAGCTGCGGTCGGCGATGGACCGCGTGCGGCAGTTCCTGGCCCGGCAGGTGATGATGTAGGCGCGGGTTCCGGAGCAGGCGCCGGGGCCCGAGTCAGCTGATGCGCTCGGGCTCCAGCACCTGTTCCACCGCCCGCCCGCCCTGGACGGTGACATGGTACACCTTGGCGGCGGCGCGGGTGGCCACCACGCGCTTCACGGTGGTCCCTTCGAAGTAGATTCCGGCATCGTTGTCGCAGGCGTATCCGGGCTTCATCTCACCGGAGGCGATGAGCTTCTGGTACAGGGGGCGGCGCCCCGGCTCGGCGTCGTAGTGCGGCGAATGGCTGCCGGGGAGGAACCCCAGGCACTTCACGATGGAGAGCGCCTTGGGGCGCGAGTCGGTGGTCCCTTCCTCGAACCAGCAGAGGGAGCCGGCGCTGGCGCCCCCCAGCACGATGCCCCGCTCCCACGCCGTGCGCAGCACGACGTCGATCCCCTGGGCCTTCCAGATGGCCTGTTGGTTGAGGGTGTTCCCTCCCGAGCAGACGATGGCGTCCATGGAGAGGAGGACCTCATCCCAGTCCTTGTCTTGCCGGGTGCTGGCAATGAAGCTGTTCTGGACGTGGGGTTCCACGGTGAGCGGGGCGCAGTTCTGGTAGAAGGTGAGGGTGCCCTGCTGGGAATCGGCGGAGGCGGTGGGGAGGTAGCAGATGCGGGGGCGGGGCTTGCCGGTGAGGGCGGCCATGTAGCGAATGAAGGCGGTGCCGAATCCCCCGCCGGCAATGAGGATCTTGCGGGTGCCCTGCGCGGGCGCGTGGGCCGGGGGTAGTGGTGCGTCGGCCGCGGCGAGCGGTGCGTGGGGGGTGGCCACCGGTTCGCGTGTGGGGAGCTGGCCGGTGCCCAGCCCCACGGTGCCGATGGCCGAGGTCACGAGAAAATCCCTGCGCTGCATGGGGCACTCCTGGAGGGGGGGAGGGGGAGGGGTGTCGCCTAGTATACAGATTCGTTGCGGGGAATGTGTGTGGGTCGTACGTTGGTCCGGTCCGCCAGTCCGGATCGACGGTGCGACACCATCCCCCCACCCTGAGGCCGCTCCATGTACGGTGCCCTCGCGCGCGCCGGCCGGCTCCTTGCCGCCCTCGCGCTCCTCGCCAGTCCCCTCGCCGCCCAAGGGCGGAGCGTCACCGGCAAGGTGCTCGAGGCGGATTCACGCGCCCCCATCACCGCCGCGCAGCTCCAGGTGCAGGGCACCACCCTGGGCACCCTCACCCGCGACGACGGAAGCTTCACCTTGGTGGGGGTCCCGGCCGGTGACGTGGTGTTGGTGGTGCGCCGCATCGGCTACCCGCTCACGCGCGTCCCCGTACCGGCGGGGCGCGGCACGGTGGAGGTGCTCCTCACCAAGGACATCCTCAACCTCGACCAGGTGGTCGTGACCGGGCAGGCCACGGGGATCTCTCGGCGCAACCTGGCCAACGACGTGGCCAGCGTAGGGAGCGCCGACGTGAACCGGGTGTCGGCGCAATCGCTGGAGAACGCCATCCAGGGGAAGATCGCCGGCGCGCAGATCTCCCAGTCCACCGGCGCCCCCGGCGGAGGCAACCGGATCCGCATCCGCGGCATCAGCTCCATCCTGGGGAGCGCGCAGCCGCTGTACGTCATTGACGGCGTGATCGTCTCCGACGTGGCCATCGGGTCGGGGACCAACAAGGTCACGCGGGCGGCGGGGACGGCGATCTCGGTGGGGAACCAGGAGGCGCCGGTGAATCGCATCGCCGACCTCAACCCCAACGACATCGAGAATGTGGATATCCTGAAGGGATCGGCGGCGGCGGCGATCTACGGCTCCAAGGCCTCGGGGGGCGTCATCCTCATCACCACCAAGCGCGGGCAGGCCGGGAAGCCCAAGTTCGCGCTGCGGATGGGGAGCGGCACCTCCACGCTGGCGTACCGCAACGGCTCGCGCCGCTTCCAGACGCTGGACGACGCGGTGCGGGTGTTCGGCGCGGGGATCACGCCGTACTTCGACCCGAACCGCTACATCGACTACGAGACCGAGGCGTATTCGCACCGCCCGGTGAACACCGACCTGTCGCTGAGCGTGAGCGGCGGCACGCAGGACACCCGCTACTTCGCGTCCATCAGCCAGCGGAACGAGGAGGGGATCGTCCGCAACACCTTTGCCAAGAAGACCGGCGTGCGGGTGAACCTGGACCAGCGGCTGGGGGCGCGGCTCAACCTGCAGCTGGGCACCGAGCTGGTGAACAACGCGAATGACCGCGGGCTGTTCGGGAACGACAATGCGGGCAACTCCATCGCCTACACGCTCACCAAGATCCCCGGGTTCCTGGACCTGCGGCAGCAGGCCGACGGCAGTTGGCCGGTGAACCCGTTCTACCCGTCCAACCCGCTGCAGACCATCGACCAGTTCGTGAACAACGAGTCGGTGTGGCGCAACATCACCACGGCGCGCCTCACTGCTGACGTGCTGACCGGGGAGCGGCACACGTTGCAGTTCATCGGCTTCGGCGGGGTGGACCTGCTCAACCAGAACAACCTGGTGTACGCGCCCCCCACGCTGCAGTTCGAGCCGGTGGACGGGCTGCCTGGGACGACGGTGAACTCGAAGGGGACCAACCTGCAACGCAACCTCAACCTCAACCTGGTGCACGGGTGGACGCTGTCGCCGTCGCTCAAGGTGACGTCGCAGGTGGG
>JBILKP010000255.1:0-4035 GCA_044376625.1 Gemmatimonas sp.
GACCGCGCCCACGCCCTCACCGCGGGGGTGCTGGCTGCCGCCAGTGCGATGGAGATCGGGGTGGGCTATCCCTGCGGGATCGCGCCGCCCCCCGTGCCTCCGGCGGGCCCCCGCCTGCGCCTGCACGTCGCCGCCCACCACGACGCGCGCGGCGGACGGCGACAGGCCACGGTCTGGTACGCGCCGCCGCATGGCCGTCCGTCGCGCGCGCTGGTCGTCCTCGCCAGCCAGGTGGCCTGTCCATGACCGCGCGACGCGCCGGCACCACCCTGGTCGAGCTCCTCGTCACCCTCCCCCTGGCGGCACTCGTCCTGGCGTTGGTGGCGTCCGCTCTGCTCAGCAGCTGGCGTGCCGCCCGACAGCACGACCACGCCGCCCGCCACCTCCGGGAGCTCCGCCACGCCCTGGGCGCCCTCTCGGCGGAACTCCGCCCCCTCGCCCCCGACGCCGTGCTGCACTGGAGCGATACGCTCCTCACCCTGCGCGCCAGCCTGGGCACCGCCATCGTCTGCGACCATCCCGCCCCGGGGACCGTGCTGGTGGTCCCTCCCCCGGGGTCGTCCACAGGCGTCCCGTGGCGCACGCCCCCCGCCGCAGGCGATGCCCTGCGGGGCTGGACCCTCGCCGCGGACACCCACTCCCCGCAACCACTCCATGCCACGGTCGAGGCCGTGGACGGAGGCGCGTCCTGCCCGCCGTCGCCGGCGGTACCCCGTGGCATCAGGGGCCCCGCCTGGCGCCTCTCCCTGCAGCGCCCCACCCCGCTCTCCCTTGCGCCTGGGCTCCCGCTGCAGCTGGCCCGGTCCGTCCGGTATCGGTTGTATGCCAGCCAGGGCCTCTGGTTCCTTGGTCGACAGGCCTTCACGCGCGGCGCGTGGGACGCCATCCAGCCGATGGCCGGCCCCCTGGAATCCCCGCGGGCCAGCGGGATGCGGGTGCAGGGCTGGGACGCCACCGGGACCCCGCTTGCCCCGGGCGCAGGCGCCCCGCAGCACCTGGGGCTCACGCTGCGGACCCCCGCGGGGGCGTCCGGACGACAGGCACCACTCCCCCCCTATTCCCTGTATGCGGCGGTCACCCTGCGCCGGCGAGCGCCATGAGGTACCGCCCGCGTGCCGGCACCCTGGTCCCCACCCTGCTGGTGGCGCTGGCCCTGGTGGCCATGCTGGGGGTGGCCACCGCCTCCGGCACCGTGCAGGCGCACCGTGAGGCGCAGCTGGCCGCGCTGGGCGCCGCCACCCTGGTGCAGGCGGAGTCCGCGCTCGAATCGGTGCGCGCGCGGCTCGCCGATCCCGGGGGGGACCGGGGCTGGCCCATTGCGTCGCTGCCATCCCCGGGCGTGGTGGACACCCTGCATCTCCCCGGCCACGGCGCCCACCCCGTCCGTGTCACCATCGCCCGCCCACATCCACTGCTGCTCTGGCTCACCGCCCACGCCTTGGCAGCGCCGCAGCCTGGGGTCCCGCCCCTGGTGCGGCGCGTGGAGCGTGCCCTCTGGCTGCACGTCCCCGCCGTCACCCTCGCCGCCGCCGTCACCTCGGGGGCGCCGGTGCAGGTGGAGGCCGCGGCCTCGTTGGCGGGTGACGACCGGGATCGGGGCCTGGCGCCCTGTGGGCCCCCGCCCGTCCCCAGTCCCCTGCCGCCCCTGGCGGCATCCACCCCCCTCGACCCCGATTCGGCGGCTATCCGCGCCCGGCTGGCCCGCCAGCATCGCTGGGGGCTGCCCCACCTCCCGCCCGTGCCCCGTGCGGGGGAGTGGCAGGGGCTGGCCCTGGCGCCGCCCACCGCGCCGCTGAGCGGAACGCACCAGTGGCGAGGCGCGCTGGTGGTCGACGGCGACCTCACCATCGACGGGCGCCTCGCCGTGGACGGCCTGCTGCTCGTGATGGGGCGCCTCACGGTGCAAGGGAGCCTCGTCGTGCGCGGCGCCGTGGGGATCGTCGCCCGCGAGGGAGGGGTGAGCCGTCTGGGGCGGGGCACGGACGTCCGCTTCAACCGGTGCATGGTGCAGCTGGCGCTGGCCACCCTCGCGGTGGCGCGGGCCGAGCCGGTGGGGCACTGGGCCAGCGGCGAGCCATGACCGGACTGTCACGCCACCGGCATCAGCTCCCCGTCCTGCGCATGGGACGGGCGTTACCAAGTGCGCCACCGGTCGTTTCATGGTGGACACGCGCTGTTTCGGCGCGGCCCCAGGGACGGGGCAACCGGCACGAGGCCGGGGGCATCCCCTGGGGAGACCTTCTCCCGCATTCCCCCATGGCGCTCTTCGGCCGGCGCAAGCAGACCCTCGGGCTGGACATCGGCTCCGGGCTCGTCAAGGCCGTGGTGATCGACCACGGCGGGCGGGAGCCCGAGCTGCAGCGCGTGGTGCTCACGCCGCTCCCCGACTCCGCCATCGTGGAGGGGGAGGTGATGGACCAGGCCCTCGTGGCCGACGCCATCCGCGACACCGTGCAGGCCGCCGGCGTGAAGGCCGCCCACGTGGTGGCCGCCATCGGCGGGCGCGACGTGATCATCAAGCGGATCAGCGTCGACCGCGTCAAGCCGTCGCAGCTGCGGGAGCTCATGCGCTTCGAGGCCGAGCAGCACGTCCCCTTCGACATGGACTCGGTGGAGCTGGACTTCCACCTGCTCAACCCCGAGGACAAGGACGGGGACATGAGCGTGCTGCTGGTGGCGGCGAAGCGCGAGCTCGTGGTGGCGCGGCGGGACCTCGTGAAGGAGGCCGGCGTCGCCCCGGCAGTGATCGACGTGGACACCTTTGCGCTCCACAACGCCTTCGAGGCCAACCACCCCGAGGCGATGCGCGGCACCGTGGCCCTCCTCAACGTGGGGCACGACAACACCATCCTCATCGTGATGGACGCCGGCGTCCCCGTGCTCACCCGGGACCTCCCCGTGGGCACGCGCCGCCTCCGTGAGGCGGTGCAGGCGCGGCACGGACTGGGGGCCGAGCAGGCCGAGGCGCTGCTGCGGGCCGACGAGCTCTCGCCGCTGCTCGACGAGGCGGTGGCGCTGCACGGTGAGGAGCTCGCCTCCGGCATGGAGCGGGCCGCGACGTTCCTCGCGACCACCTCGCGCAACCTGGGGCAGATCCGCGCCGTGTGGGCCTGTGGCGGCGGCGCCCGGGTTCCCGGATTCCTCCCGTGGATGGGGGAACGGCTCCGCATCCCGGTGCAGCCGGCCAGTGCGCTGGCCGGCCTCGCGGTCGCCCGGGACGCCCTCGACGACCTCCCCTCCGACGACGTGGCGCCCCTGCTGATGCTGTCGGTCGGCCTGGCGCTGCGCGCCGCATGACCCGCCTGCCGTGAGCCGCGCATGCTGATCACCGTCAACCTCCTGCCGGGCGCCAACAAGCCGTCGGCCCTCAAGGCCGACGTCGACGTGGCCAAGCTGTTCCGGTCGCTCTCCGGCTCCATCCGCGATCCGCTGCTGGTGGGGAGCATCGGGGCCACGGTCGCCGCGGTGGCCGCCGTGGGATGGATGTTCTCCGCGCAGTCGGCGCGGGCCCAGGCGGTGGCGGAGAAGCTCGAGGCCGCCATCGCCGACTCCTCGCGCCTGAGCTCGGCCATCACCGCGCAGCGCCGCCTGTCCGCGGAGCGGGATTCGGTGGAGCGCAACCTCGCCATCATCCGCAGCATCGACGAGACGCGGTACCAGTGGGCGCACATCCTCGACGAGGTGAGCCGTGCCCTGCCGGCCTACACCTGGCTGGTCTCCATCGACCAGACCAGCAAGCCGCCGCGCGCCCCCGAGCCCGACAGCGCCGCCGTGGCGGCGGCGGGCGCGGCGGCGGATGGCGCCGCCGCGCCCCCGGCCGTGCCGCCGTCGGTTCCGCTGGTCTTCAAGATCACCGGCCAGACCATCGACATCCAGGCGCTGACGCTGTTCATGCGCCAGCTCGAGGCGTCGCCCTTCCTCGCCTGGGTCACGCTGGTGCGCTCGGAGATCACGGTCGTCGAGGGGAAGGACGTCACCCAGTTCGAGCTCTCGGCGTCGTACGAGTCCCCGCCCCCGGGGGTCGCGCAGGTCACC
>JBILKP010000256.1:0-4024 GCA_044376625.1 Gemmatimonas sp.
TACGTGGCCGCCAGCAGGAGCGCCGACAGCGCGGCCAGCGCGACCCACAGCCAGGCCCCCAGCACCGACGGCGCCAGCAGCCACCCGGCCAGCAGCGCCACGCCGTGCGCGGTGGCCGCCTGGACGCCGGCGGTGTTCCAGAGGTCGAGCGTGCGGGCCACCTCCACCGCCGCCACCCCCAGCAGCGCCCCGCACGCCCGCACGCGCCATGCGGGGGCGCGGGTGCCCACCTCGGCGCCGCGCCCCCGGAACAGCAGGTCAGCCACCAGGCCGCCGCGTCAGGGCGCGTCCTCGGGGGTGACGCGCGCGGCGGGCGGCTGCTGGTACCGGTCGAACCAGCTGCGCAGGTAGAGCTGCGTGCGCAGGAAGTTGGACGGCGTGGAGCTGGTGCCGTGCCACTCGTTGTTGAAGCGCACCATCGCCGTGGGGACCTTCAGCATCTTGAGCGCCTCGTAGTACTCCTCCGTCTGCCCCATGGGGGTGCGCAGGTCGTTCACGCCGGTCATCAGCATGGTGGGAGTGCGCACGTTCCCCACGTACATGAGGGGGGAGCGCCGGAGGTGCTCGCTGGGATCCTCCCACGGCAGCCTGGCGAAGTTGCGGTACCAGCTGGCGCCGTCGGTGGTGCCCACGAAGCTCAGCCAGTTCGTCACCGGGCAGTTGGCGCTGGCCGCGGCGAATCGGCTGGTGTGCCCCACGATCCAGGAGGTCAGCACGCCGCCGCCGGAGCAGCCGAAGACGTACAGGCGGTTGGCGTCCACGTAGCCGCGCCCCAGCAGGGTGTCCACGCCGGCCATGAGGTCGTCGTAGTCCTTCCCGGGATAGGCGTTCTTGATGGCGTTGCCGAACGCCGAGCCATAGCCGGTGGAGCCGCGCGGGTTGGTGTAGAGGATGACGTAGCCGTGGGCCGCGTGGTCCTGCCGCGCGAAGCTGAACCCCACGTTGTACATCGAGTGCGGGCCGCCGTGGATCTCCAGCATGAGCGGGTACTTCTTCGCCGGGTCGAAGCCGGCGGGCTTCACGATCCACCCCTGGATGCGCAGGCCGTCGGCGGAGCGATACCACACCTCCTCGGTGGTGGCCAGCTGCTTGCCCGCCAGCACGTCGCCGTTCACGTCGGTGAGGCGCGTGACGGCGGCTGGGGTGCGCAGGTCGAAGGCCACCACGTCGGTGGGCTGCGACGGCGTGCTGTGCGTCCCCACCGCCAGCCCCGCGCGGCTGATGTCGGTGACGGTGAGCAGCTGCGCCCCGCGCGTGACCGGCCGCACCTCCCCCTTGAGGGTGGCGAGGTACAGGTTGCGCGCGCCCTCGTTCTCGACGTTGAAGTAGACGCCGCTGCCGTCGGGGGCCCAGAACAGCTCGCCCGGGGAGCGGTCGAGCTGGGTGGTGAGCGCGCGCGGGTTGCGCCCGTCGGCGTCCATCACGTACAGCGCCGCGTCCTGCCAGGTGGCGTCGGTGCTGTCGTAGCCCGTGTAGGCGATGAGGCGCCCGTCGGGGGAGGGGACGGGGCCGTTGTCGGGGCCGTTGCGCCGCGTGAGCTGCGCGATGGCGCCGGTGGCCACCTCCACGCGGTAGATGTCCGACTGCCGCCACGCATACTCGGCGTCGGCCACGCGATTGGAGGTGAACAGGAGCGCCTTGCCGTCGGGGGTCCACGCGCCGCCATTGGCGTTCCACGCGCCCGTGGTCACCTGCCGCGGCGTGCCCCCGTCGGCGGGGACGACGAACAGCTGCCGGACGCCCTCCTCGAGGAATCCCTGCCGGTCGGCGCGATACTTGACCGCGGTGACCACCCGCGGCGGCTCCACCCACTTGGCGCCGCGCGGCGGCGCGGGCATGGCGATGCGCCAGGGGTCGCCGCCGCGCACGAGCATGCCGAAAGCGAGCGTCTTCCCGTCGGGGGACCATTCCACGTCGCCCGGGGGCTCGGTGAGCCGCGTCACCTGCGTCGTGGCACCCTCGGCGTCCATGTAGCGCACCCACAGCTGCGCGCCCCCCGGCTCGCCGGGCGCCACGTAGACGATGCGCGAGCCGTCGGGGCTCCACCGGGCCCCCGAGCCCTTCACGAGGAAGCGGTTCTTCGTGCCGTCGGCGTTCATGAGCCAGATGGCCGATTCGCGCCGGTCGTTGAGCTGGTCGATCCAGGTGCGCGTGTACAGCAGCTGCCGACCATCGGGGGAGAGGGCGGGGCCGCCGACGTCCTCCCAGTTGAAGTAGTCGGCGATGGTGAGCCGGTCACGCGGGGGGGCGCCGCCCGCCTGGGCCGCGAGCGCGGCGGGGAGGGCCAGCGCCGGCACGAGGGCGGCCAGCGCGCGGAGGGCGGCCGACCGGTGGAGGCGCGGGGAACTGAGGTGGGGCATGGGGGCTCCGGAAAAGGTCCGGCCCCAACTTGCAGCGCGGCGCGGTACGCGCAACCGCGCCGTTAGCGCGACAGCGAGTCGGCCAGCGCCAGCAGGCTGTCGCGGAGGAGCGAGTCGGCCGGGATGAGGCGCCGCACCCCCTTCCACTGGCGCACCAGCGGCGAGCGCGGGGTAAGGGCGGTTTCCACCACGCGCCGGCGGGAGGTGCTGGCGTGCACCATGCGCCCCTCACCCACGTAGATCCCCACGTGGGAAATGCGCGTGCCGCGCCCGAAGGTGAGCAGGTCGCCGGGCTTGAGGGCGTCCAGCTGGCGCGGGACCTCGACGCCGGTGGCGGCCTGCTGCTGCGCGGTGCGCGGGAGCGGCAGGTCGAAGGCCGCCATGACGTGGCGCACCAGGGCGCTGCAATCGAGCGCCACGTTGGGGGTGGTGCCCCCCAGCTTGTAGCGGGTGCCCAGCTGCGACCGGGCGATGGCCACCACCGAGTCGCGCAGCGCCTGCGCCGAGGCGCTGAAGCGGGCGAAGGGACGGGGCGCCTCACCACGGGGAGCCGCCTGGGCGCCCGCCACCGGGGCCACGCCGCCCACCACGCACGCCGCGGCCACCGCCACGAGGGCGGCGCGCAGGGGACGGCGGGAGCGGGGGAGGTGGGACACGGCGACGTGGGTGTGGGGGGACGGGAAACCTAGCCCGGCGGTTTGACGCCGGGAACCCCCGGCGGCGCTAGCGGACCCCCAGCACCTTGTGGGTCTGGACCGAGAGCCGCCACCGCGGGTGCTGCAGGCAATAGGCCACCGCCGCTGCGGTGTTGGCCTCCCGGTCGGGGCCATCCATCGGCTGCAGCAGGAAGTGCCGGAAGGCCAGCCCCTCGAACCGCGCCGGGGGGGCCAGCGGCTGCGGGAACACCAGCTTCAACTCGTCCCCTCCCGTGAGCGCCAGCGGGGCGTCCGCCTTGGGGCTCACGCACACCCAATCGAGCCCCGGGGGGGCGGGCTGGGTGCCGTTGGTCTCCACGGCCACCTCGAAGCCCTCGGCGTGCAGCGCCGCCAGGGCGGGGGCGTCCAGCTGGAGGAGCGGCTCCCCCCCCGTGCACACCACGAAGGGGCGCACGTCCGCGGGGGCGTCGGAGGGCCAGCGGCTGCGGACAAAGGCGGCCAAGGCGTCCGGGGTGGCGAATTTCCCCCCGTCGGGGCCCACCCCCACGAAGTCGGTGTCGCAAAAGGTGCACACCGCGCTGGCGCGGTCAGCCTCCCGCCCGGTCCACAGGTTGCACCCGGCAAAGCGGCAGAACACCGCCGGTCGACCCGCCTGCACCCCTTCCCCCTGCAGGGTGTAGAAGCACTCCTTCACGGTGTACGCCATCGGTCAGCCGTCTCCCGGGGCGTCGGCGTAGCGGATGGGGTCGGTGCGTCCCGCCTGGGCAAACCCCCGCCGACGCAGCTGGCAGCTGTCGCACCGCCCGCAGGCCGCCCCGTCGGGGGCGGGGTCGTAGCAGCTGGTGGTGAGCCCGTAGTCCACCCCCAGCCCCGTCCCCAGTCGGATGATCTCCGCCTTGGTGAGCTGCTGCAGCGGGGCGGCAATGCGCAGCCGCGCCGTCCCCTCCACCCCGGCCCGGGTGGCCAGGTTGGCCATCGTCTCGAAGGCGGCGATGTACTCGGGGCGGC
>JBILKP010000257.1:0-4010 GCA_044376625.1 Gemmatimonas sp.
GCGCTTCACGCCGGCAAACGGCGGCGCCGGGTCGGCAAAGCTGGTGAGGGCCCGCGGGGCGATGCGGCGCACCCGCTCGCGCACCCAGTAGTTGGGGGGCTCGTCCACCGCCTCGCGGCGGGTGAGGAGCGAGTTCCCCTGCGCATCCAGGAGCGCCACCACCGACTCGAAGAACGGCGCCGTGGAGTGGAAGAGGCGGGTGGCCTTCCCCGTGGCGAGGTCGTAGCGGTCCAGGAAGGGGCGGTCGCCCTCGGGGCTGGCGCCGGTGCCGCGCAGGAAGGCGGCCGCGCCATCGGGGGTGAGCTGCAGCACCGCTTGCCCGCGCGCATCGGTGGTGGTTACGAAGGCGCCCGGGTCGCCGTAGCGGTCTTCGCTGTTGCGCTCCCACAGCAGCCGCGGCGCCGACGCGCCGCTGGGGTCGATGCGCCACGCGCGCACCTTGCGCAGCTTGCTGCTGCGCTCGGTGGCGACGGCCAGCGTGGCGGTCCCCCAGGTGATCCCGCCGGCGCGCCACTCGGTCTCCAGCAGGGTGGCCGGTGTGCCGGTGAAGGGGGCGGCCAGCGCCAGCAGGCGGTCCCGCTTGGGGGCCGCCGCGCTGGCGTCGCCCCCGTCCAGCGCCTCCAGCCACGTCACGGTGGCCGGCACATCGGCGCGCCACCCCGGCGCGCGCGGGCCGGGCTGCGAGCCGTCCCCGCCCCACCCCACGCGCTCCACCAACGGGCGCGTGGCCAGGACACGCGCCACGCGCCCGTCCACCCCCCACAGTTCGATGCGGGTGGGGAAGTAGCTGTACGGCACGGCGTACGAGAAGGGGCGCGCGAGCGTGGTGACGAGAAGCCACTGCCCGTCGGGGCTGGCGCTGGCGCCACTGATGATGGCGGGGGCGCCGATGGGGGTGACGGCGCCGTCGAGCGTGACGCGCGCCAGCTGGCTGGTGGCGTAGTGCGCGAACAGCGCCTCGTCGTGCGGGCTCTTGAGGAGGTCCTGGTAGGTGGCCGCCCGGTCGGCGCGCCCCGACAGCGCCTCCTGCACGATGGGGCCGTCGGGGACCGACGACGCCACGGGCTCGGCGCCCCGCCCCTCGGGGATGAAGCGGCAGACGAGGGCGGTCTCCCCGCTCCAATCGCAGGGGGCGCCAAGGACCGCGTTGAGGCGGCGCGGCGTCACCGGCCGCGCCGTCCGGGTGGCCACGTCGCCCATCCACAGGGTGAGCGCGTTGTCGGTGGCCACCACGAAGCTGAAGCGCGCGCCCGAGGGGGACCACGCCACGTTGCTGATGCCGGCGCCGGCGGGGAGGGCCAGCGCGAACGGCACGGGCTCCCCGCTGGCCACCGACCGCATCGAGAGCCCGTACGCCGGGTTCTGGCGCGACGGGCCGCTGGTGCGCGGATCCAGACGCACCCCGGCCAGGCGGTACTCGGGCGCCGAGACCTCGGCGATGGAGGGGAGCCCAGGGCGCTCCAGGAGGAGCAAGAAGCGCCGGTCGGGGCTGAGCTGCACCGTGGGGGTAGCCGGGGCGTCCAGGATGCGGCGCACGGCATCGGGGGGCTGCTGGTAGCCGCCCTGCGCGGCCATCGGGGCGGCGGCCACCAGGAGGGCGGGGAGCGCGCGGCGCATCCACCGCAGGGCGCAGGCGCGGGGCGGCAGGCAGTGGGACATGGGCGAATCCGTGATGGAAAGGCGCAAACGGGGGGGCGGAACCCTGCCAACTTCGTTGCGAGACGGCACCTTGTCGAGGGAGCGCGTGGCCGCTCTCCCCTCCTTCCCGGGCGGGGGGTACGTTCTCCGCAGCCTTCCCTCCCCCGACCCCCACCGCCGTGCCCCTCTCCCGCACTGCGTCCCTGCCCCTCGCCGCCCTGCTGCTGGCCGTGCCGGCGGCGGGCGGTCCCCCCGCCCGCCAGGTCGACGTCACCGTGCACGAGGGGACCTCGATGGCGGTGGCGGTCTCCCCCGACGGTCGGCAGCTGGCCATCGACCTGCAGGGGAGCCTGTGGGTGCTGCCGGTGACGGGGGGCACCGCGCGCCGCCTCACCGACGCCTATCACGATGCGCGGCAGCCCAGCTGGTCCCCCGACGGGACCACGCTGGTGTTCCAGGGGTACCGCGATGGCGGCTACGACCTGTGGGCGGTGGACGCCGACGGGAGCCGGCTGCGCCAGCTCACGCGGGGGCCGTTTGACGATCGCGAGCCGGCGTGGTCCCCCGATGGCCGCACCATTGCCTTCGCC
Source organism: Gemmatimonas sp. (assembly GCA_044376625.1). GTDB lineage: Bacteria > Gemmatimonadota > Gemmatimonadetes > Gemmatimonadales > Gemmatimonadaceae > Gemmatimonas. The sequence continues at coordinate 2,229 of JBILKP010000257.1, forward strand.
TCCGATCGCGGCGGCAGCTACGACATCTGGCGGCTGGAGGTGGCCACCGGCGCCGTGCACCGCGTCACCAGCGACCCGGGCGACGACTACATGCCCAGCTTCGGGGCACGCAGCGACTCGGTGGCGTTCATCGGCATGCGCAACGGGATGCCCGCGGTGCTGGTGGCCGCCACCGCCACCGGCGGCGAGCGGCGCGCCACCATGGTACCCGGGCGCTACGACGCCCCTGCGTGGAGCCCCTCGGGCGCCCTCGTCTACCACGCCAGCAGCGGCACCGGCAGCCGGCTGGAGCACGAGGGGCGTGCGCTCACCGGCGACGAGAATGCCTTTGCCTTCCGTGCGGGGTGGCTGCGCGGCGACACGCTGGTGTACGTGGCCGACGGACGCATCCGCCGCCGCGCGCTGGCCGGGGGACCGGCACAGGAGATCCCGTTTGCCGCCACGCTCCCCGTGGCGCCGGTGCGCTACGCGCGCACTCGGCGCGACGTGGACAGCCGCGCCCCGCGCCGCGCGCTGGGGATCGTGGCGCCGGCGCTCTCCCCGGACGGCCGGCAGGTGGCGTTCGTGGCGCTGGGGGACCTGTGGCTGATGCCGGTGGACGGCCCGGGGGCGGGCACGCCGCGCAACCTCACCCGCGACGCGGCGCTGGACGCCGAGCCCGCGTGGTCGCCGGATGGCCGCTTCCTGGCGTGGTCCACCGATCGCGGCGGGAACGGCACCATGCTGGACCTCTGGCTGTACGACACGCGCACCGGCGCCATGCGGCAGCTCACGCGCGAGCCCACCTCGGCCATGGGCGCGGCGTGGTCCCCCGACGGGACCCGGCTGGCGTTCCTGAACGTCGACGGCATCTGGCGCGCCGCCAGCGTGGCGGTGGTGGAGGTGGCCACCGGCACCAGCACCACCATCCACCCGCAGCTGTTCGGCCCCGGCGCCCCCACGTGGGCGGCGGACGGCCGTCACGTGCTCATCAGCGCGCTGCACCGCTACGCGGCGCGCTTCCGCGAGGGCACCAACCAGCTGCTCTCCATCCCCACGGACGGCGGCGCGCCCACCTGGCACGTGCCGGTGCCGCACCTGTCCCTTGATGCGCGCGTGGGCGCCGGCCCGGTGATCTCCCCCGACGGCACGCAGCTGGCCGCCGTGTACGAGGGGGAGCTGACCGTGATGCCGGTGGCCCCCGACGGCACGCCGCTGGGGCCGCCGCGCCGCGCGGCCCCCGGGACCGCCTTCCACCCCAGCTGGGCGGGGGACTCGCGCACGCTCCTGGTGCAGACGGACGACTCGCTCCGCCTGGTCGACCGGGAGGCCGGCACCACGCGCGCCGTGCCGCTGCGGCTGTCGTATGCGCCGGCGCTCCCCACGGGGCGCACCGTGGTGCATGCCGGGCGCCTGTGGGACGGCACCACCGCCACGCTACGCCACGACGTGGACGTGGTGCTCGACGGCCATCGCATCGCCCGGGTGGTGCCGCACGCGGCCGCACACCATGCGGGGGCGCGCGTGGTGGACGCCACCGGGCGCACGGTGATCCCGGGGCTCATCGAGTTCCACACGCACCTGCAGAAGGACTTCGGCACCAACGCCATGAAGGCGTACCTTGCCTTCGGCGTCACCACGGTGCGCAGCCCCGGCAGCACGCCGTACGAGGCGGTTGAGGACCGCGAGGCGGTGGAGGCGGGGGTGCGCCCCGGACCGCGCCTCTTCGTCACCGGCTTCCTCATGGAGTGGCAGCGGGTGTACTACAAGATGGCGGTGGCGGTGTCGTCGCCGGCGCACCTG
>JBILKP010000259.1:0-4009 GCA_044376625.1 Gemmatimonas sp.
CCCGCACCGTGCGCCCGCGGGCATCCAGCACCACCAGCGACAGCGTGGCCGACTCCACCAGCAGCGTGGAGTCCCCCTGGTAGGGGAGCAGCCCCAGCTGCCGCTGCCCGTACGGAATGGGCGCGCCAGGCGCGGTGTCGGCCAGCACCACCGCCTCCTTGAGCGCCGCGTCGAACAGCAGCAGCTGCCGCCGCTGCCCGTCGTTCACGAACAGGCCGCCGCCCGGGAGGGCGCGCACCGCCGTGATCCCCGTGAGGGGGCGCGCCGTGGTGGCCACGGGCGCCGACGTGGTGCGCACCGGCACCGAATCGCCCCTGGGCGAGGAGGGAGGGGCGCCTTGGGCCCCCACGGGAGCGGCGAGGCAAAGAACGCCCACTCCCGCCCACAGGCGCGCCCCCGCCACGCCGCGCGGTCGCGGAAGCGCGGGCAGGGGCGCGCGGGACGTCAAGGCCGAAGGTCGCATGGCAGTGGGGAGAGAAGTCGAGAGGAAGGGGGCCGGGGCGGACATCACCGCCCCCCGCCGCCGAAGCCGCCAAAGCCGCCAAAGCCGCCACCGCCGCCGAAGGTGTTTCCCCCCGCGGTGCCGGAGCGGATCCCCTGCAGCGTGCGCTTGTCCAGGAAGCCGGCCAGCGACGTGGGGAGGATGCGGAACTGGGCGGGGGTGAGCAGCGGACGCAGCCCCGGCGCCTCCCGGATCAGCAGGTCCACGGTCTGCTCGCGGGCGCGGCGGTAGCGGTCGTACGCCTCGTCGTGGTTGTAGCGGTCCGGCAGGTCGGCCAGGTACCGCGCCACCGGGTTCCAGATGGAGTCGGACTTGAGGATATACCAGCGGTTCAGCGTGGCCAGGCTGTCGGCCTGCCGCCGCGTGAGCTTGAGCGTGTCGGCCTGCTGCAGGATCTGCTGCATGGGGTTGATGATCCCCACGCTGGCCGTCTGCCGCAGCTGCTGCAGCGAGGGCTTGTTCCCCGGGCGCGTGCGCCCCCGGTCGAGCTGCTGCAGCAGCTGCTGCTGCTCGCGCGTGGGGCCCACGTCCAGCCGCATCTGCATGGTGATGGCCACCGGCGCGCGCACCGTGGTGGCCTGCGGGCGCGTGTCGCCGAAGCGCTGGTTCACCTCGTAGGTGTAGCGGCGCGTGGCCGGGTCGAAGCCGCGCACGAACAGCAGCTGGCCGTCGGGGACGATGGTGGTGCCCCACCCCTTCAGCCGGTCGTCGCCGTTCACCAGGCGGTCCAGCCCGCTCAGCGGGTTGCTTACCTGGAAGGACAGCGTGGCCCGCTGCGGCAGCCCCAGCTTGAGCGAGTTGAGCGAGATGCTCAGGTTGCCGCTGGCCTGCCACGGGCCGGTGCAGCTGTTGCGCCCGGCCAGCGCCCCCAGCTGCTGCCGCAGGCACGCCTGCGCCTCGGCCGTCCCGTTGGCCAGCAGGTTCTCCAGCCCGGCGCGCAGCGCCGGGTCGGCCACCTGCGACGGGTCGGGGATGAACGCCCGGTCGTTCCCGTAGCTGTCGCCGTTGATGTCCTGGTTGACCGTGGGGGTGTAGTTGATCCCCGAGCGGAAGTTGCCGAACCAGGAGACCCGCACCGCGTCCCAGAAGTTGTAGGTGAGGCTGTACTGGACCTGGTGGCGCGAGAAGAAGGTGCCGCGCGACCACTCCGTGGCCGTGGGGACCCCCACGGTGCTGCTGAAGCCCAGGAACTGCTCGCGCACGTCCGAGAGCACGTACGAGAGGTTCCACACCAGCCGCGAGTTGAAGGTGAGCGGGCGCAGGCTCACGTTCAGCTGCCGGCTCTCCGACGTGAGCGAGCTCACCTGCTCGGTCACCCGCCCGAAGGCGGTGTCCACGCGCGCCGCGCGCCAGGCCACCTGCCCGGTGGCCGGCACGATCGCCGCGGGGGCCACGAACACCGGCCGCCCCGCCTCGCCGTCCAGCTGGAAGCGGGCGACCGCCGGGAAGTTGATGTCCACGTTCCCCTGCTGGCGCCCGTTGCGCGACATCGTCGCGTCCACCGTGAGCGCGAAGCGGTTGCGCAGCACCGCCCCCGACCACTGCAGGTTGCCGCGCAGCGACCGCTGGGCGTAGTACGCGGGGCTGAACAGCGTGACGTTGGGGGTGCTGTTGGCAAACACCGTCCCCGCCGTGCCGTCGACGCAGGCGCCGGGGATGCTGGCGGTCCCCGCCGCGTACGCCGTCCAGTCGGGGATGGGCGCCGCGGGCCCCACGCAGGTGAGCTGCTGCAGCGACGACGGGAGCCCGGTGTTGTCGATGGCGTTCTGCAGCAGCTGCGTCCCGGGCGTGTTCTGGAACACCCCCACGCCGCCCCGCAGCACGGCGCGCGGCGCGCGGATCATCCCCGGCAGCAGCGCCAGCTGGTCGGCCTGGCCGTAGGTCCAGGAGAAGCCCACGCGCGGGCTCACGTACAGCCGGTTGGGGACCTCGTCGTTGCGCCGCCCGAAGGCCGCCTCCACCGCCGGGTTGGACTGCGGCCCGCCGGTGTACCGGTTGCCGTCCACCCGCACGCCGTACTGCACCTGCAGGTTGGTGGTGGGGCGCCACGCATCCCCCAGCGACATCGCCCCCACCAGCTGGCTGCCGCTGCGGCGGCGCGCCACCAGCTGCCGGGTGAACGACGCCGGCCGGTTCCCCTCCAGGTCCCCCAGCGAGTTGTAGCTGAACGTCCCCAGCTGGTTGAAGGTGAAGTCGGTCCAGTAGCTGTCGCGGCGCAGCTCGGTGGTGAGCTTGACGCGGTGGCGGTTGTCCCCCGAGAACCACGACAGCGTGTTGTTGCCGGCGATCGTGGTGTTGGCCCCCGCCGTGTTGAGGTTGGGGGCGCCGCCGAACTGCAGCGTGCGCACCGCCCCGGTCCCGCCGCCCAGGTCGGAGTTCACGCGCACCGACCCCGCCGGCAGCAGCGTGAAGGGGTCGGCGGTGTTGGCCGAGGTGCTGAGGCCGAGGGTGGTCTCGGTGAAGACGCTGCCGATCCCCAGCAGCCCGCTGTGCCGCCCCTGCAGCGAGCCGCCGTAGTTGAGGCGCTCCCCGTCACGGCTGGGGGTGATGAGCCCCGCCCCGCCGAAGCCGCCAAACCCGCCGAAGCCCCCGCCGCCAAAGCCGCCCCCGCCGCCGCTCCCCACGGGCGCCGTGCGCGTGAAGTTCCCCGACAGCGCCAGGCTGTAGGTGTTCCCCCGCGACGAGTTCTGCGGCACGTAGTCGAGGCTGTTGAGGAACGAGCCGCGGTCGGTCACCCGCAGCGGCTCGTACCCGGGCACCGTCACCGGGATGGCGGCGTTCCCCAGGATCGCCAGCAGCCGCGCCACCGAGTCGGCGGACACCCCGGCCGACTGGAACCCCAGCGCGCTGCTGCTGAGCAGCGTCTGGATGTCCTGCAGCCGCCGGTCAAACTGGAACGACGCGTTGTAGAACGCCCGGTCGGGGGCGATGGGCCCCGAGGCCGCCCCCCCCACCGACAGGTTGGTGTACTGCTGCCCCGTGGCGATCCCCGCCCGGTCCACGAACTGCAGCGACGGCGCGATGAGGTTGGAGCTCAGCGAGCGCCGCACGAAGTTGGAGCCCGGGCGCGTCCGCACCTGCAGCTGCCCCCCGGAGAAGCCGCCGCGCGCCACGTCGTACGTGGACGTCGACAGCGACGACATGATCATCGCGTCGCGCGGCAGCGCGCCGTCGCCGAAATTGAGCCCGTTGAGCTGCGTGTTGTTCTGGTCGCCCCCCAGCCCGAACACCGAGAAGGCGTCCGACGCGCCGTCGGCCCCCAGCAGCAGCTGCACCCCGGGGATCGCCGACGCCATCGCCGCCAGGTCCCCCATCTGCTCGGCGTTCAGGAACCCCGGGTCGGTGTTGTCCAGCGACCGCTCGGTCCCGCTCACGTCGGACACCGTGTCCGCGCGCGACACCGCGGCCCGCTCGGTCACCTGGATGGCGTCCAGCGTGATCGCCGCCGGCGACATCCGCGCGTCGGCAATGAGGATCTCCTGGTCGGCGGTGCGCTTCACCTGGTAG
>JBILKP010000258.1:0-4009 GCA_044376625.1 Gemmatimonas sp.
CAAGGTGAAGGCGTAAGCCTCACCCCTCATTCACTACCCAAGCACAGACAGAACCATGGGCAAGGCAAAGTTCGAGCGGAACAAGCCGCACGTGAACGTGGGTACCATCGGCCACGTCGACCACGGCAAGACCACCACGACCGCGGCGCTGACGAAGATCTCGGCTGACAAGGGGTACGGCACGAAGTACGTGGCGTACGACGAGGTGGCCAAGGCGTCGGAGTCGCAGGGGCGCCGCGACAGCACGAAGATCCTGACGATCGCCACGTCGCACGTGGAGTACGAGACGGCGGCGCGCCACTACGCGCACGTCGACTGCCCCGGCCACGCGGACTACGTGAAGAACATGATCACCGGCGCGGCGCAGATGGACGGCGCGATCCTGGTGGTGTCGGCCGTGGACGGCCCGATGCCGCAGACGCGCGAGCACGTCCTCCTGGCGAAGCAGGTGAACGTGCCGAAGGTGGTGGTGTTCCTGAACAAGTGCGACATGGTCGAGGACGAGGAGCTCCTGGACCTGGTGGAGCTCGAGGTGCGCGAGCTGCTGTCGAAGTACGAGTTTGACGGCGACAACGCCCCGGTGATCCGCGGCGCGGCGTACCCGGCGATCCAGGGCGAGCAGAAGTGGATCGACAAGATGCAGGAGCTGTACGACGCGCTGGACAGCTACATCCCGGAGCCGGTGCGCGAGGTGGACAAGCCGTTCCTGCTGCCGGTCGAGGACGTGTTCTCGATCACGGGGCGCGGCACGGTGGCCACGGGGCGCATCGAGCGCGGGATCATCAAGGTCGGCGAGGAAGTGCAGCTGGTCGGCTACAACGCCGAGAAGAAGTCGATCGTGACCGGCGTCGAGATGTTCCGCAAGCTGCTGGACGAGGGGCAGGCGGGGGACAATGTCGGGCTGCTGCTGCGCGGCGTGGACAAGAAGGAAATCGAGCGCGGCATGGTGCTGGCGAAGCCGAACTCGATCAAGCCGCACACGAAGTTCACGGCCGAGGTGTACGTGCTGACCAAGGAGGAGGGCGGGCGCCACACGCCGTTCTTCAAGGGGTACCGGCCGCAGTTCTACTTCCGCACGACGGACGTGACCGGCAACATCGAGCTCCCCGAGGGGATGGAGATGGTGATGCCCGGCGACAACGTGACGATGACGATCGAGCTGATCATCCCGATCGCGATGGAGGAGCAGCTGCGCTTCGCCATCCGCGAGGGTGGGCGCACGGTTGGCGCCGGCGTGGTCACCAAGATCCTCGCGTAATCGCGGTCTGCGGCCGCGCGCCGCGCCCCCGGGGGATCCCGGGCGGCGCGGTCGCGAGGCCCGGGCCCCCCAACGAGACCCAGTGATGGCCGGACGTATCCGCATTCGCCTCAAGGCCTTCGACCACGCCGTGATCGACCAGGCGTCGGCCGACATCGTGCGCACCGCCGAGAAGACGGGGGCGCAGGTGTCGGGGCCCATCCCGCTCCCCACGAAGACGCAGCGCTGGACGGTGCTCCGGTCGCCGCACGTGGACAAGAAGTCGCGGGAGCAGTTCGAGCTCAAGACACACAAGCGCGTGATCGACATCCTCGATTCGCGCGCGGGCACGGTGGACGCGCTGACGAAGCTCGACCTGCCGGCCGGCGTGGACGTGGAGATCAAGGTCGAATAGTCCGCTCCCGGGTGGGGCGGGCGCAGGAGCAGGTGCAGGTGCAGGAGCGCCGAGGTCACTCGGCGGTACCGGGGCCCCCGCATGGGGCGGTGGCCTCCACAGTCCAACGGTGCAGCTCCCCGGCGGGGGGCGCCCGCGACTCGTACGGACGACAGGACTCATGATCGGCATCATCGGCAGGAAGCTGGGGATGACCCAGCTCTTCAACGCGCAGGGGCAGCAAGTCCCCTGCACCGTGGTGGAGGCCACGCCCAACCCGGTCACCAAGGTGACCGACGCGGCGACGGCGGGCTTCGCGGCGGTGGAGCTGGGCTTCGGGGCGCAGCGCGTGGCGCGCGCCAACGCGAAGGGGGAGAAGACGCCCAAGGGGCGTCGCGCGACCAAGGCGGAAGTGGGGCACGCGGCCAAGGCCGGGCTGTCCGCGCCGCCGGCGGTGCTGCGCAGCTTCCGGCTGGACGACGCGCCGGGGAAGAACCCCGAGGTGCCGTCGTACGCGCTGGGTGAGCTGGTGACGGTGGCCATCTTCGCCCCCGGGGAGCGGGTGAAGGTGACCGGCACCTCGAAGGGGCGCGGGTTCCAGGGCGTGGTGAAGCGCCACGGGTTCGGGGGCGGCCCCAACACGCACGGCAACACCAAGCACCGGAAGCCGGGCTCCATCGGCGCGGGCACCGACCCGTCGCGCGTCATCAAGGGGAAGAAGATGCCCGGGCACTACGGCGCGGCGCAGCACACCGCGGTCGGGCTGCGGGTGGAGAAGGTGGATACGGAGCGCAACCTCATTTATCTGCGCGGCAGCGTGGCGGGGCCGACCAACGGCATCGTCTGCGTGCGGAAGCAGGGCTGACCATGACGGCTGAGACGCAGGCTTTCGAGGCGCCGGTGTACACGGCGCAGGGGACGCGGGGCGGGGTTCGCGCGCTGCCCCCCGAGATCTTCACGGGCGTGGTGAACGTCCCGGTGATGCACCAGGCGGTGAAGGCGTTCCTCGCCAACCGCCGTCAGGGGACGGCCAAGACCAAGACCCGCGGCGAGGTGACGGGCGGCAACCAGAAGCCCTGGAAGCAGAAGGGGACCGGTCGGGCGCGGCAGGGCTCGACGCGCGCCCCGAACTGGCCCGGGGGCGGCACGGTGTTCGGCCCGCAGCCGCGCTCGTACACGCAGCACGTGCCCAAGCAGGTGAAGGCGCTGGCGCGCAGCAGCGCGCTGAACGCCCGGGCCCGCGAGGGGGCGGTGCTGGTGGTGGAGGCGCTGGAGTTCGCGGCGCCCAAGACGCAGGCGATGGCGCAGCTGCTGGCCAAGCTGGGGGTGGGGGCGCAGAAGGTGCTGGTGCTCACCCACGGGGCCAAGCCGGCCGTCTACAAGAGCGCGCGGAACCTGCCGGCGGCGCACGTGATGCCGTTCCGGGACGCGAGCACCTACCACATCCTGTGGTCGGACGTCGTGGTGGTGGAAGCCGCGGCGCTGGCCGGCGGGGAGGGCTGAGAGCGATGGCCACGATTCACGAGACCATCCTGCGCCCGGTGATCACGGAGCGCAGCTCGGCGGCCTACCAGGACCGCGGCGAGTACACGTTCATGGTGGCGCCTGGCGCCACGAAGCACGCCATCAAGGCGGCGATCGAGACCCTGTTCGGGGTCAAGGTGACCGGGGTGTGGACCTCGAACGCGCGGGGGAAGGCGCGGCGGGTCGGACAGTCGGTCGGGCGCCGTCCCCACACGAAGAAGGCGATCGTGACGCTGCGCGCAGGCGACAGCATCCCGGTCTTCGAGGGCTGAGGCGATGGGGATCCGTCAGTTCAAGCCGGTGAGCAAGGGCTCCCGGTTCCGGTCGGTGTCGGACTTCGCGGAGATCACGCGGTCGACCCCTGAGAAGTCGCTGGTGGAGCCGCTGCCCAAGTCGGGCGGCCGCGACAACCACGGCCACATCGCGATGCGCCGCATCGGCGGCGGGCACAAGAAGATGTACCGCCGGATCGACTTCCGGCGGGACAAGCACGGGATGCCGGCGGTGGTGGCGCACATCGAGTACGACCCGAACCGCTCGGCGCGCATCGCGCTGGTGACCTACGCGGACGGGGAGAAGCGCTACATCCTGCACCCGAAGGGGCTCAAGCAGGGGGACACGGTGGTGGCGGGCCCCGGCGCGGACGTGCGGACGGGGAACGCGATGCCGCTGAAGGAGGTCCCGCTGGGGACGTCGGTGCACAACATCGAGCTCAAGATCGGGAAGGGCGGCCAGCTGGCGCGCTCGGCGGGGACCTTCGCGCAGGTGGTGGCGAAGGAAGGGGACTACGTGACGCTGCGGCTGGCCAGCACGGAGATGCGCCTGGTGCATGGGCGGTGCATGGCGACCATCGG